>JAAFHV010000272.1 GCA_013297655.1 Myxococcales bacterium
CGTGTGCTCTTCCGATCTTCCTCTGCGCAGTCGCGCCACGCGTACGACTTCGGGCTCGCGAACGACACCCCGCTCGTCGCCGCCGAAGCGGGGACGGTCTCGTTCGTGCGTGGCGACGTTTTGCCTGGAAATCCCTGCTACAACGGCGGGGGAAGCGCGTGCGCGAACACGGTGAACTACGTAGTCATCGCCCACCCCGACGGCACCGACACCCTCTACCTCCACGTGAACCGTCCCCTCGTGACGGTGGGCCGCACCGTAAAGCGTGGCGACCGCATCGCGCTCTCGGGCGGCACCGGCTGGTCGACCGGTCCTCACGCCCACGTGCAGCGCCAATCCCGATGCGGAATCTGGATATGCAATTCCGTCGCGATGTCGTTCCTGGAGGCCGGAGTGCCGGGAACGGGCGCGTCGGTCACGTCTGCCAACTGCCCTTGAGAGCTCGTTAATGGGCATGGGGTCGCCGGTCGTGCCGGGGCCATCCCTATCCACCCAGGCGCGAACCCGCGCGCGCTCGCGAGGCCCGTCATGGCGTCCGTGTCGTACGTTTTACGCCACGGGCCCCGTGGCCCGATCGTCAGGTGATTCGGGACTTGAGCAATTGGAAGTAGCGGTGCGCGACTCCCGCTGCCGCTGCCGCGCGACGGACGTTGCCGCCGTGGCGCTCCAGCATGTGCGCGACATACGCGCGCTCGAAGTCGCGGACGAGCTCCTCCCGTGCGCGGACGAGGGGGAGGCCGCCCTCGACGTAGGCACGCAGACCGAGGGAAAAACCCTCCGTCGTGGGTTGCTCGTTCGTGGTGGAGAACGCCTCTCCGACGGTGAACTGGCGCTGCACCGCGGCCTCGAGCTCGCGAACGTTGCCCGGCCAGGTGTGAGACTGGAGGCGGGTGAGAACGTCGCCGGGCAGCGACGCCTTGCGCTCCGAGAGCGTCGCCCACACGTGCTCCGCCAAGAGCTCGACGTCGCCGGTACGCGTGCGAAGCGGCGGGATCTCGATGCGCGTCGCCGCGAGGCGCTGATAGAGATCTTCGCGGAGGCGCCCGAGCTCGACGGCGCGGTCCACGTCCTCGCGCGAAGTGGCGACGATGCGGGCGCGGCAAGGCTCTACCTTCGTCTCCCCGAGGCGCGAGTACTCGCCGCGCTCGAGCACACGAAGCAGCTTGCGCTGGAGGGTGGGATCGAGATCACACGGGCCGTCGATGATGAGGACTCCGCGCCCCGCCTCGGCGAAGAGCCCCGCGCGCTCGAAGTTGTCCTTCGAGGCCTCCGCGGTGGTGCCGAAGAGCAGCCCTTCGATTTGATCGGGGGGCAGCACGGTCGCCTCCAGCGCGACGATAGGCTCGTTCGCGTTCGCGCCCGCCTCGAGCACCGCCTCGACGTAGAGCTTCTTTCCCGCGCCGCTCTCACCCTCGACGAGGTAGGGCAGGTTCGACGCCGCGAGCTTCTCGCCGAGCAAAAATACGCGATGCATCGCGGGGTGCACGCTCAGCATGCGGCCGAACTTGCGCGGCTCGGTCGAGGCGGGAGGCGGCGCTTCGATCGACGTCGCGACCACCTCCAAGAGGGTAGTCCCGAGGCGAATTTCCTCGCCGCCGACGAGCAGCGCCTCGCGTACCGAGACGCCGTTCACCACGGTGCCGTTCGTGGAGCCGTAGTCGTAAACATGGAGGCCCGCCGCGTCCTTCGAGAAGGCGAGGTGGCGCCGCGACACGGTGGGATCGGTGATGCGCAGCGCGCAGAGGGGGCCGGTGCCGCAGAGCACACGCTGGCCTTCGCCTTCTTCGATCGCCCACTCGGTGCCGAGGTTCGGCCCCTCTTTCACACGAACGACGTAACGGACCTCGTGGCGATCCCCGAGGCGAGTGCGAAGCGTCGCTTGTCCCATGCCGGCCATACGAAACCCTCCGTGCGATGCGATGCGATGCGACTAGTGGGACGAGAGGAGCTCGAGCCGAGGGCCCGGGAGCTCGGCGCGGGAAACCTCGCGGACGCGGCCCCCGAGCGGTGACGGGTTCTCCCACAGGTTCGTGGAGGACCCCTGGCGGAGCACGGTGAGGCGGAGCACGTCGAGCTCGAGGAGCGCGAACCCGCCCGCCGTCTGCGCGCCACCGTCGAGGCTGAAGGCCTGCACGCCGAGCCCGAGCTGCGCCCCGAACGGGACCCCGAAGAGCGCGATCGCTTGGAGCGGAACGCGGCCGTAGACGCCGTCCTTGTACGTGCGGAACGCGACCCCGAGATCGAACGCGAGGCCAAAATCGCCGCGCGCGAAGCCACCCGTCGCGAAGCGCGGGCCGATCGCGATGTCGGTGCCTTGCTCGAAGAACGTGGTGAAACGAAGCACGCCGCCGACCGCAAACCGTGCCGCCGGGGTGGTACCAACGCCGAGGGCGAAGCTCATCGCGGGGCGCGTGTCCACGCCCGAAGCGCCGTTCGGTACGGCGAGGCCATCGGCGCCGACGGTCGTGGAGCGCGACTGAATCGCGACGCCGCCACCGCCCGAGAGCCACGCGGAGGGCTCCGCGTGAGCCGGCCGCGCGACGGCGACGAGGCCCAGGGCAAAGAGGGAGGCGACGATCGTCCGCTTCATTCGGCCGAGTTTCCTACCACACGGCGGCCCACTATTTCGCTAGGAAACCGCGGGCCGAGGCGCCGCCTTTCGCCTCGATTGGCCAGGCGGGCGCGGATCGAGGGCGCGGAAAACGCTTCTTCCGGGCTCGTCGGTAGCGCTGACAGCGACGACGAATGTCCCGTCAAATCGTGTGGAGCCGCCGCGAGACCGAGCACGGTCGGCCGCCGCGCACACGTTCGACGATCACGTCGATCGAGCGGGCGTCGTAGAGGAGCGAGTTGTGGCCGCGGTCGCGGAAGCTCACCACCTCGCCGACGGGGAACATCGCGGACGTCTCCGGGACGACGACGCGGTCGGCCTCGGCGAGGAGCGAAAGGTGCGGCACGTCGTGCTCGCGAGCGCGCGCGCGGAGCTTCGCGAGGACCTCGCTCTCGTGGTGCAAATCTTTGCCGACGAGGATCGGGAAGAGGTGCGCGACGCGGGTGCCGAAAAAGGGGCTCGCGATCGAGATGGTCTGCGTGACCCGCTCTGCGCCGCCGAGCTCCTGCACGTAGTAGCGCGCGACGAGACCGCCGAGCGAGTGGCCGACCAGGTGAAGACGAATGCCCTCGGGCATCTTGGTGACGAGGCGCGCGAGCTTCTTCGCGATGCGCTCCACGCCTTCGCCGGGCGCATGGGTGAAGCTCGCGATCTTCGCGCCGGCGCGCTCCTCCAGCGCCTTTCGCATCGGGCGGAACACGCCTGCGGTCGCGAAGAAGCCGTGGATCAGCACCACCACGTCGTCGCCCGCGCGCATGCCTTCTGGCACACGATGGACGAGATCCAACGGCGAGAGCACGACCTCTCGCAAGGTGGCGATCGTTTCAGTGAGGTCCCCCCGGCGCGGAAGCAGAGCTCGCATCGGTCTTCAGCTACAAGCACGAACCGTGCGCGGCTCACAAGTTTGCGGCTTGCGATTTCTGCGTGGGAGGAAGTACGACATTCGCGTGGACGAGACGGAAAAATCCCCGGGCGGCACGGCCGAACATCCGGCCTTCGAGATCACCGTCGAGGTGCGCGACGAGGACATCGACGTGCTCGGTCACGCGAACAATGTGGCCTATTTGAAGTGGGTGCAGGACGTCGCGGTCGCGCACTCCGAGGCGGTGGGGCTCTCGTTCGCGCGGTACCGCGAGATCGGCGGAGTGTTCGTGGTTCGTCGCCACGAGCTCGACTACCTGCGCTCTGCGCTACGCGGTGAGAAGCTTTTGGTGTGTACGTGGATACCCAGCCAGATGGCCGCGAAGGTGATCCGGCGGACCGAGATTCGACGCCCGAGCGGCGAGGTCGTGGTGCGCGCGGAGACCACCTGGGGCTTCATCGATGGCCGCACGATGCGCCCTTCCCGGATCCCCGAGGTCGTGCGCGAAGCCTTCGGCATGCCGCGACGAAAGGCCGCGCCGCTCGCTCCGTGATCGAGATGATCGAGATGAGCGAGATGACCGAGATGATCGAGATGATCGAGATGATCGAGATGAGCGAGCGCGTTCGCGTTTCGCGGTTTAGCGCCTCACGGCTTGATGCCGCGGCCCGCGGCGAGCAGGGAGGTGCTCGTCGCGAACACCGCGAGCGCCGCGAACACGAGCACGTGCGGCGCGCGCAGCATCGCGGACACCCCCTGATCGAGCGCCGAGCCGAGCGACACGCCGTCGGCCGCGCCGAACCCCACGAAGCTGAGCGAAGCCTCGCTGAGCACGACCGCGGAGGCCGAAGCGCCAAGCTGCACCGCGACCGTGCCGAGCAAGTTCGGCACGATGTGGCGGAACAAGATTTTCCGCTCGCCGAGCCCGAGCGCGCGCGCCGCCTCGACGAAGCCCGCGCTCCGCAAGACGCGCGCCTCCGAGAGCGCGAGCCGCGCGAAGGGGGCCCACCCGGTGAGCGCGAAGACACATGCAAGATGCAAGCGACTCGGGTGCCGCACCGCGGACAGCACCGTGAGCGCGAGGAGGAAGCTCGGGAACGCCTGCAGCGCGTCGCACGTGCGCCCCACCAGCGCCTCGACGTAACCGCGCCGCATCGCCGCGAGGGCGCCGAGCGGCGTGCCGATCGCGAACCCGAAGAGCGCGACGCCACCTGCGAGCGCGAGCGCCGAGAGGGTCGCCGACGAGAGCAGCGCGAGCATATCGACCCCGCCCTCGCCGCAGCCGAAGAGGTGCGCGAGAGAAGGCGCGTCGTAGGCGTTCTCCGGGACGAGGGCCGCCGGCGCGCTGCTCCCGAGGAGGCGCGCCGCTGCGGCCGCGAGAACGAGCACGGCGAGCGGCACCAGGGCTGCGCCGCGCGGTAGGCTCGGAGCGCGTCTCGCCATTTTCATCGTCGCACCCGCGGATCGACCGCCCCGTGCACGGCCTGCGCGAACGACTGCGCGAGGACGAAGAGCGTGCCGGTGAGCACGATCGTGGCTTCGAGGACCGGCAGATCGCGGGCCGAGTACGACTCGAGGATGAGCGAGCCGAGACCTTGCCGCTCGAAGAGCCGCTCGAGCACGACCGCGCCGCCGAGGAGCGCGCCGAGCTGAGTGCCGATCACGGTCGCGATCGGCCCCACCGAAGCAGGGAGTGCGTGGAGCACCCACACCCGAACGAACGATGCTCCCTTCGCGCGTGCGACCGTCAGAAACTGGGCCCGCTCGTGGTCGCGCAGCGCCGCGCGGGTGATGCGCCCCACGTGCGCGCCGAGCGGGATCGCGAGCAGCGTCGACGCGAAGAGGAGGCCCGAGACGCCCGCGTCCGGATCGCCGGGGAGGGGGAGCACCCGAAGCTTCGCGGCGAGCACGAACGTGACGAGGGGCGCGAACGCGAGGAGCGGCGTGGCGGCCGCGGCGTCGAGGAGACGCTCCACGAGGATCTTCTTCTTCCCGAGCCACGGGCCCGCCGCGAGCACCGCGAGCGCCGTGCCGGCGAGGGCGCCGAAGAGCACCGCGAGGAACGCGAGCTGGGCGGTGGGGCCGAGCGCGCCCCCGAGCCGCGAGAGCACGGTCGTGCCCGGCCGCCGCAAGGACTCACCCAAATCGAGCGTCACGAGCCGCTTCAAGAAGAGTGCGTACTGCACGTAAAGCGGCCGATCGAGGAACAGCTTGGCCCGCAGCGCGGCGCGCTCGTCGGGGCCGGCGAGCTCCCCCAAGACCAGGGCGGCGGGATCTCCCGGGAGCAAACGGAGCGAGAAAAACACGGCCGACGCGAGGCCGAGCACCACCACGAGCTGCCCGGCGACCTGCGTGACGAAGGTGCGCGCGACCGCGACGACCCCCTTCGCCATCGGGCCCTCAGGCCGCTCGCCCGCCTCGCCCGCCTCGCCCGCCTCGCCTGGTTCGCCCGCCTCGCCCGGTTCGCCCGCCTCGCCCGGTTCGCCCCCTTCGCCCGGGGGCGCCTTCTCAGCCACCGTCCGTCGCGGCGTCGCGCGAGCCCGCGTCGGTCGACCCCGCGTCCTGCGCGGCGTCGCGTGAGCCTGCGTCGGAGCTTGCGTCGGAGCTCGCGTCGCCGCTCGCGTCCGGCGCGAACGCGGCGGCGTCGATGTCGGGCCCTGCGGCTTGGCACACTTGGGCGTCGGGCCTGCTCGTGATCGGGGCCAGCACCTCGTTGCCGACGTAGATGCACACCCGCCGCGACTGGTCGTCGTCGAGGATGATGCCTTCGATGTCGGCCCCGCCGAGCGGCTTTCCGGGGCGAACGATGCCCTTGCACTTGTAGCCTTCGTCGGCGCGGCAGTCGGAGTCGGCCTCGCACGTTCTCAGGCAGAAGCTGCGCGCCGATCGCGAGACGCCGCGGTCGGTGTAGCCACACCCGGGCACCGCGCCGCCGGCGACGACACACGCCGCCTCGTCTGGGCAGCCGTTGCCGACGCAGTTGAAGATGGTGCAGTAGCCCCCGCTCGGGGGGAGCCCGACGAGGACCTCTTGGCCGCCGTCGACGTCGAGCCGCGTGCGGTAGGCCGCCCCTTGGGAGCGATCGCACAAACGATCGCCGCGCTGGGAGCAGTCGGTCGAGAGGTTGCAGCGATCGCCGATGCTCGGCTGGCACGCGAGGCCGACGAGGCCCGCGAGCAGGGTCGCCGCGAACGCGAGCGGCCAAGAGCGACGCATCAGTTTTGAGTTAGCGGTCTGCAAAGCCAAGTCGGTCCTCCGGAACGGCGGGGACCCTAGCCAAAAACGGGAGGAAGGGGCAGAAGTTCTCGCGCTCTTCGCGGTTCTCGCGCGCCGAGGTCCGCGGAGGCATTGCCGAAACGATTCACCTGCTCTAGGTTCCGCCCGCGAGGGCGTCGCCTGCTAGTGGTGCGCGCCTCGGCCAAGCGAGCGTGCGTGGCCCGCGAAGGAAAGCCATGTCGACTTACATCACTTCCGACTGCATCAACTGCGGGGCCTGCGAGCCCGAGTGCCCCAACGAGGCCATCAGCGAGGGCGACGAGATTTATCTCATCGATCCGGAGCTTTGCACCGAGTGCGTCGGTTTCTACGATCACGAGGCCTGCCAGGCCGTGTGCCCTGTCGAGTGCTGCCTCCCCGACCCCGGGCACCTCGAGGTCGAGAAGGCGCTCATCGAGCGCGCCATTCGCCTCCACCCGGACGACGAAGAGCTCAAGAAGCGCGCGGGGGACGACAACTACCCGTCCAGGTTCCGCAAGTAACGTGCGCCGTGTGACCGCGTCCGCCGTCGAGCGCGCGGCCGCTCTCTTCACCGTGGGCTCCGTCCTGGTCCTCTCGGGCTGTGGCGGAGGCGCGCCTCTCTTGCATCCTGCACGTACCCTCCCGGCGGGCGATATTCGCGTCGCGGGCGGGCTTTCGGGCAATTTTGTCCCCGGTAGCATGGCGTCCGATCTCCAAGCGGCGCGCGAGCAAGCGGCACGTAGCCCTGGCGGCGTGCCGGGGCCGCCCGGGTCGAACCCGGAGTACGCCAAGGGCGCGCTCGTCGCCGCGGCGATGGCCCCCGGGATCGCCCCGTTCGTCGGCGCGCGGGTCGGCCTCGGGAGCGCGTTCGAGGGCGGGCTCGCCTACACCGGGCGCTCGGTTCGGGTGGACGCCCGCAAATCCTTCGACGGCAAAGAGACCTCCCTGTCCATCGGCATCGGCGGCAGCGCCGCGCTTTATGGTCGCGACGGCGGCCAAAACGAGCTCCCGTTCGTCGATCTCGGGGCGCTAAAGGGCTACGGCGCCGACATCCCGGTCCTCGTGGGCTGGGAGAGCCAAGGGGGTCTCTACCGCGTGTGGGGCGGGGCGCGGGTGGGGTTCGAGCGCGACAGCGTGCAGCGGCTCACGTCGGAGCCCAAAGATCCGGTCCCCGGTCAGCAGCTCAGCCTCGACGCGACCCGATTTTACGGCGGCGGTGTCGTTGGCATCGCGACCGGCCTCCGCCACGTGCACGTCGCGCTCGAGCTTCAAATGGCCTACCAAACGGCGACCGGCACGTACAACGGCACCACCGTCTCGGTGAGCGGCCTGTCCGTCTCGCCCGCCACCGCGGTCCTCTGGTCGTTCTGAGCCCGCCGCTTGGGTGCAGGGTGCACCGAACGTCGCCCGAAATGTCCTAACTGCGTCGCGAGGGGAGAAGCGCTTCTACCCGCGGCTCGGGGCTCGTACGCTCGGGGTCCAGTGGAGGCGGCATGAGCTTCGATCTCAAGATCACGGGTGGGTTCGTGGTGGACGGCACCGGCGCGGAGAAGCGTCGCGCGAACGTCGCGGTGAAGGACGGCGTGATCGTCGAGGTGGGCGCGTGCGACGGGAGCGCGAAGGAGACCTTCGACGCCGAGGGCGCGATCGTCACTCCCGGGTTCACCGATCTGCACACCCACTACGACGGCCAAGTCTCGTGGGACGCCGACATGGCCCCCTCGAGCCTCCACGGCGTCACCACCGCCGTCATCGGCAACTGCGGCGTCGGCTTCGCCCCCGTGCGGGAGAACGATCGCGAGCGCCTCATCGCGCTCATGGAAGGCGTCGAGGACATCCCTGGCTCTGCGCTCGCCGAGGGCATCCGCTGGGACTGGGAGACGTTTGCAGAATACATGGACGCGATCGATCGTGTGCCGCGCACGCTCGACGTGGTGACCCAGGTTACGCACGACGCGCTCCGTGTCTACGTCATGGGCGAGCGCGCGTTCGCCGGCAGCTCTGCGACGGCGGACGACTTGGCGAAGATGAAGGCGCACGTGCGCGAGGGCCTCTTGGCCGGCGCGGGAGGCTTCTCGACCGGCCGCTCCGACAACCACAGGTCGCGTGATGGCGAGGACACGCCGGCGGCGGAGGCGAACGCGGAGGAGCTGGTGGCGCTCGCGGGCGCGTTCGAGGGGCTCTCTCACGGCGTGCTCCAGGCGGTCTCTGATTTCGACATGGAGCGCGGGCGCGACCGGTTCGACGCCGAGTTCGACGTGCTCGCGCGGATGGCGCGCGCGGCGGGCGGGAGGCCGCTTTCGATCTCGCTCCTCGAGCGTGACATCGACAACACGCAGTGGAAGCGCATCCTCGAGAAGATCGAAGCGGAGAACCGCGCCGGCGTGCCGATGCGAGTGCAAGTGGGCGCGCGCGGCATCGGCGTGCTCCTCGGGCTCGAGGCCACGTTCCACCCGTTCATCGGCTTCCCGAGCTACAAAGCGGTGAGCCAGCTCCCCCTCGCCGAGCGCGTCGCGAAGATGAAAGATCCCGCCTTCAAGGCGCGAATTCTCCACGAAAAAAGCGACAAAATCGCGGGCGACGGCACCAGCGTTCCGCCGATGGCCGATCGTTTCCTCGCCAACATCGATTTCATTTCGATGCGCATGTTTCGCCTCGGCGAGCGCCCGAGCTACGAGCCCCCGCGCGAGGACAGCCTCTTCGCCGAGTCGATGCGCACCGGCAAACCCGTGCTCGAGGTCATCTTCGACGCGATCCTGGAGAACGGCGGGAAGGAGCTTTTGTACTTCCCCGTCTACAACTACGCCGGCTTCAACCTGGACGCGGTCGCGGAGATGCTCGTGCACCCGCTCGCGCTCTGCGGCCTCTCCGATGGTGGCGCGCACGTCGGCACGGTCTGCGACGCGAGCTTCCCCACGTTCATGCTCACCCATTGGTCGCGCGACCGTGACCGCGGGAAGATTCCTCTCGAGCGCGTGGTGCAGATGCTCACCCACGACACGAGCCGCTACATCGGTCTTCGCGATCGCGGCACCCTCGCGGCGGGGCAGCGCGCCGACATCAACGTCATCGACTACGACACGCTCCACCTCACGCGCCCGCGCCTCGTGGCCGACTTGCCCGCCGGCGGAAAGCGCCTCCTGCAAGACGCGGTCGGGTACCGCGCCACCTTCGTGAAGGGGCAGCCCACGTTGCGAAATGGCGAGCTCACCGGGAACCGCCCGGGCAGGCTCGCCCGCATCCGCGGCTGAGAACGAGCGACGCCGCGGAACACGAAAGAGCGCGAATCCACGACGGATTCGCGCTCTTCTTCGTCGCCGTCTTGGAACGATCGACTACTTCGCGGCGCGCTCTTCGAAGAGGCCAATCGTCGCGCCGGCGGGATCTTGAATCACGCTGAACGCGCCCATCCCCGGGACCGGGATCTCCGCCATGAGCACCTTGCCGCCGAGCTCACTCACTTTTTGGTTCGCGTCGGCGAGCTTGCCCACGAACACGAACGTGAGCCAGTGGGGCGGCACGCCGGGGGGCGCGGGCATCGCAGAGGCGACCATCGCTTCGCCCGCGTTGTAGGTGACCACGCCGTCACCCTCACCGAACGACTTGGACGTCCAGCCGAGCACCTTCTCGTAGAACGCGGTCGCCTTCGCGACGTCTGGCGACGAGAGCTGCTCCCAGCAGAACTCGTGTCGCTTCGGCTCCGCGTCGCCGGCCTCGGGGCTCTTGCTCTTCCAGGCGGTGAACATCGCGCCGGTCGGATCTTGCAAGAGGGCGAAGCGCCCGATGTTCGGGATGTCCTGCGCCGCCATGATCACCTTGCCGCCCGCTTCCGTCGCGGCGACGGCGGTCTTGTCGACGTCGTCGACGGAGACGTAGCTCATCCAGTGCGACGGGACGCCCTTCGCTTCTTTCGGCGTCGGCATGAGCCCTGCGACCTGCTTTTCGCCCGCGTAGACCAGCGTGTACATGAAGTCGCCCATCGGCACCTCCTCGAGGCGCCAGCCGAACAGACCCTTGTAGAATGCAGCGGCCTTCGCCACGTCGGTCGTCACGTTCTCACGCCACACGAACTGCCCCAGTTTGCTCATCGTGAACCCCTTCATCGTGGTGGCGCGAGGGCTCTTCCCCACGCCGTTCGGGCCGAGACGATACCGAAGGACCGAACCCGTGTATATGCATGCTGTGCGCTTCCGTGCCGGGTGATAACCTCGCGAAATGGCGATCGATCCGCGGCTCGTCTGCGCCGACGCGATGGGCATTCGACTCGAGGTGGTGCGAGGTTTGGGCCTGCGGGAGCCGTCTCCCGCGCCGCGTCACCCGCGCGCGGTCGACCGCATCCGCGCGAGCATCCGCGCTCCGGCTCGCCATCGACGTGCGCGTGCGTGCATCTCGCCGATGGTTACGTCGCCTTTCCGGACGGCTCGCTTTCAAGCGCCCGGACGTCTCGATCTTCTGCCGTGAGCCGGACGAGCTCGACGACGCGGTGACGCTGGTACCCGAGGCCGTCATCGAGGTCGTGAGCCGCGGGTACGAAGCGAAAGACCTCGAGCTTGGCCCGGGGTTTTACCTGTCGCAAGGCGTGAAGGACGTCGTCGTTTTCGATCCGACGAGCCTGCTCGTTCTTCACGCCACGCGCGCGCGCACCGTGCGCCTCACGTCTCCTGCGCCGCTCACGCTCGCGTGTGGCTGCACCCTCGAGGCGTGATCGATCCGCGTCCGTGATGCGCTCGCGAGCAGGCGGGCCCAAGTGGGCGCCGCGCATTGTATGCAGGATGCACTGTTCGCGTTCGCGCCGAAAACCAGGGCGATCGTGGGCGTTCGCGGACGTCGATCGTGCGATCCGATCCGAGATAGGCGTCGCGTACGCAGCGGCGCGCACGGGCCTGCGCGCCGTGCAGCGACCCTTCTCACGTGTGCAACGTGGCGCCCACGAGCGCGCCGACGACGCTCGAAACAAGGCCGATTCGACGCTCGTCGCCGACGGCACGTGCGGTGCACCAGCGAGGATCGAAGGAGCCCATTCCAATGCGATCTCTCTCTGCTTCACTGGTTCTTCTCGCTCTCGCTGTTCCGTCGATCGGCCACGCCGAGCCCAGCGCTCCGCCTGCC
>JAAFHV010000273.1 GCA_013297655.1 Myxococcales bacterium
CACCCAGGCGGGACGTCCGCTCTCGATCGCAGTCGAGAACGGCGCCGTGAAGCTCGCGCTCTCGTCCACCGCGCCGGTGCGGATCACGGCCGCCGCGGACGACTTCGAGGACGCGGTGATCGATCTCACCCTCGACGGCGCCGGCAAGCTCACCGCAACGAGCCCCAAAGAGGGCCGCGCTGGCGTCGCGATAAAGCGCACTCCGGGCAAGACGGATCACGAGGTGTGGATTGGCGTCCGCCACCTCTGGTTCTCGTCGGAGGCGCGCCCCGCCCGCCGTGGCAACAAGCTAAACCTCTTGATGGACGGCGAAGAGGCTTGGATCAACGTGCACTCCGAGATCGTGAAGGCGAAGAAACAGATCTTGGCCTCTACGTGGTGGTGGGAGTCCAACTTCGAGCTCGTGCGCCCGGCCGCCACCCACGCCAAGCTCACCCCCGAGCAGCGCCGCGCCAACACCGTGATTGGCCTCTTCGAGGCGAGCCCCGCGAAGAAGCGCGTGCTCGTGAACCAGTTCCTCGCCCAAGACAGCTTCGTCGCCGGCCTCAACATCGACGCGCAGCTCAAGGTTCACGGCGACAAGAACGACGACAACTTCGAGTTCCTCGGGCAGGCCAACGCCACCACCGGCGCGTTTGCGTTCGCGGTCGCCCCGGTCTCCTTCGCCGATCGCGTGAAGGCGCAGGATCCGGCGCAAAAAGAAGCGCAGTTCTCCTTCGACGGCAAGGTCGCGTCCGACGCGCCGAAGGCCCAAGTCGACCTCACCGAGTGGCCCGTGAAGGTGGAGCTCCCCCACGCCTCCTGGCACCAGAAGTTCATGGTGATCGACCAGACCGCGTTCGTCGGCGGGATGAACCTCCGCCGCGTCGACTGGGACACGAACGAGCACAAGGTGTTCGACTCGCGCCGCATGCTGTTCGACGCCACCGAGGCCGATCGCAACGCGGTCGCGGCGAAAGAAGACAAGTCCGACGCCGGCCCGCGCAAGGACTACATCATGCGGATCGACGGCCCCGCCGCCGCCGACGTGACCGATCTCTTCCACAAGCGCTGGGCGCGCGCCCTCGCCGACAAGGTGGAGTACTCGCAGAACGCGACCGACTTCAAGGTCGATCCGGGCGCGGCGGAGGACCCCAACGGGGCGATGGCGCAGATCACCGCGACCATGCCTGATCCGCTCGCCGAGCACGGTATTTTGGAGTCGTGGCACAACGCGATTCGCCAGGCGAAGGACTATATCTTCATCGAAGATCAGTACTTTCGTATGCCCATCTTGAACGACGCCATCGTCGCGCGGATGAAGGAGATCCCGGGCCTCAAGCTCATCGTCGTCACCAAGCCGGTGAGCGAGTACACCGATCCGGGCTGCTTTTGGACCTACAAGAGCGCGGAGATCTTCCGCAACGGCTTCCCGAACCGCTTCTTGCTCCTCCAGCTCCGTACGTTCGACACCGGGCCGAGCTTCGGTATCGACGAGACCAAGGGCGAGTTCTTGGGTATCGACGTGCACTCGAAGATGCTCATCGTGGACGACATGTTCATGAGCGTGGGCTCCGCGAACAAGAACAACCGCGGCGTGCTCTACGAGGGCGAGCTCAACGTCGCCGTGCTCGACAAGCCGTTCGTCTCCGCGGCGCGCCGTCGCATCCTCTCGAACATGCTCGGCGAGACCGCCCCGGACGCCTCCGGCGCGTTCTTCGACCGCCTCGCCGCCTCCGCCAAAGCGAACGACGCGGTCTACAAAGCGTGGGACGCGGAGAGCTTCGATCTCAACCTGAACGGCGCGCCGCTCGACGCCAAATTCAAGCCGAAGGGCTTCGTGTACTCCCTCGTCACGCCGGTCCCGACCGAGTGTCTGCTCGAGTCGGTCGGCCCCGACGTGGCCAAAGATCCGAAGCAGACGCCGCGTATCCCGGACTGATCGCTCGCTCTCCTTTCGATCCCGCACCGCGCACGTACTCGGCTCACCCCTATGAAACGTCACTCTCCGTTCGTAACGGCTTTCGTGCTCGCGTGCGGGCTCGGCCTCGGGCTCGTCGCGTCGGGTTGCAGCGCCGAGATCGAGGAAGGCGCCGAGCCCGGCTCGGAGGCCGACTTTGCAGACGAGAAGCCCGTCGCGTTGCGCGCGAACGGGGGCGCGAAGAAGCTCCCGCAGGCGTTCTCGAACGAGGTCGCGGTCCTCGACGATTCCCTCCTCGTGCCGTCGAACGCGGGAACGCGCGTGGTGCTCGACGAGCTCCGCGCCGGCATGGTCATCGCGGGCAATCGTGACGTATCGACCCCCGACCTCCGAACCTCCAAGAACCCCTCCGGGTACCTGCGTAGGGTGGTGTCGCTCCGGGCCGCGGGCGACAACGTGGAGATCCGCACCGCGCGCGCTTACCTGAACGAGCTCATCGAGGTGGGCGATCTGCGCTTCTCCTCGACGTCTCCATCGCCTTCCATCTTCGACGACGCGCCCTCGGTGGCGCCGGGGGTCGGATTTCGCGGGCCGGATACGCCGTCCGTCGGCTCCGGCGAGGCACCCGCGAACGTGACGCTCGAGGGCCCGACCGGAAACGTGAAGTTTGCACCGGTCGTGAGGATCGCGAATGCGAAGTTCGCGATCGGCGCGAAGGTGGAGGGGCGAATCCAGCTTCGTCGCGCGGCGGGCGTGCCCTATGGCGTACAACGCGCCAGCCTCAGGGTCGATCTCGACCCCACTCTCGGCGCCGACGTGGAATACGGCGCGCGTGTCACCTCCGCGCAGTCCCAGCTCGGCGGCACGCTGAACGAGACCTGGCAGGGGCCGAGCGTGCCTATCCCGATCGGCGGGCCCATCCCGCTCACGATCCGCCTTCGTCCGGAGGTGAGCTGCAAAGTAACGCTCCAAGGGGAGGTCACCCTCACGAGCCATGTCGAGCTCGCGGGGCACGCCGCAGCCGCGTTCGAGTACCTCGGCGGCACCGACGTGCGCGCCAATCCAGACCCGCCGCGCCTCACCGCCAAGCACCAATTCGTCGGTGTCCGCGGGAAAGCGGGGGTCGAGGGCGAGTGCGCCATTCAAGGCGTGGTGAGCCTCCTCGCGTTCGACGCGGTCGGGATCGAGGCGAAGCTCGGCCCCTTCGCGCGCGTCACCGCGGAGGCGTGTGTCACGTCCGCGCCGAGCGGCGGCTTCGTCGTCTTCGAGACCCATGGCCTCCGCGCCGACGCGCAGGCGCGGATCCAGATCCCCGGCCTCGGTACGCCGCTCGTCCAGAAGCCGCTCTTCGTGCTCACCCCGACCAAGAGCGAGCCGCTCTATTTCGTCGGCAACGCGGACACCTGCGTCGTTCGCTGAGCGCGACGAGAGCACGATTCGCCGATCCACGTGCAGCATGCACGCATGATCCCCGTCGTCCTCGAAGGGGCGGCGCGGTGGCTTCCTAAATCGAGCGAACGTGCGCCGCGGATGCCGATGGGGCCAGCGTTTTTGCCTCCAAATTGCGCAGAACTGGCGCTTTTTCGCGCGGCGCGGAAAACTCGTTCCATGCGTCTCGCTTCTGCCCTCGTGATCTCGTCGTTCGCCCTCTTCGCCGCCCCCTCCGCGCTCGCGCAAACCAAAGAGGCGCCGAGCACCCCGACCGAGGCGCGCAAGCTCTCCGATGCGTTCGTCCAGGTCGCGGAGAAGGTGAGCCCGAGCGTCGTTCAGATCGACGTGACGGCGCGCGAAGAGCCGGACCCGATGATGAAGATGTTCGGGCGCTCCGACAGCCCGATCGCGCGCGGCACCGGCTCCGGGGTCGTGTTCACCGCCGACGGCGCGATCCTCACCAACAACCACGTCATCGAGAATGCGCTCTCGATCAGCGTGCGTTTTCGCGACGGGCGGCTCCTCTCCGCGAAGCTCGTCGGCCGCGATCCTTCGACCGATCTCGCCGTCATCAAGGTCGACGGGGCCCACACCGCCGCGCGCTTCGCAGACTCGGACGGGTCGCGGGTAGGGGAGTGGGTCGTCGCGATCGGATCTCCGTTCGGCCTCGGTTATTCGGTGACGACCGGCGTGCTCAGCGCGAAGGGGCGCGGTGGCCTCGGGATGAACGCGATCGAGGACTACCTCCAGACCGACGCGAGCATCAACCCGGGCAACTCCGGCGGGCCGCTCTGCGATCTCGAGGGGCGCGTCGTCGGCATCAACACGATGATCATCGGGCGCGGCGCGGGCATCGGCTTCGCGGTGCCCTCGAACCTCGCGCGTCGCGTCGCCGATCAGCTCCTCAAGAAGGGCAAAGTGGAGCGCGCGTGGATCGGCGTCGGCATCCAAGATCTGAGCCCCGAGCTCGCCGCCGCGATGAAGCTCGATCCGCGCGCGGGGGTGCTGGTGAACTCGATCAACACGAACGGACCCGCCCAACGCGCGAACATGAAGCCGGGCGACGTGATCGCGAGCGTGGCTGGAAAACCCGTGCGCGACGGCCGCGAGCTCATCCGCGAGGTCATCGCCAACGACGTGGGGCGCACCATCCCGGTGGAGGTGATCCGCGACGGCAAGAGGTACACGAGCCAGGTGCTGCTCACCGCGCGGCCCGAGGCCCCGGTGCCGCCGCTCCCCATGTCGCAGCCCCTCGCGCAGCCGAGCGGTCTCGGCCTCACCGTTCGCGATCTCACGGCCGAACAAGCCGCGTCGCTCGGGCTCCCGTCGAAGCCGATCGCGGTCGTCGCTTCGATCGTACCCGGCTCGGCAGCCGACCGCGCGAGCCTCAAGCCGGGCGACGTGCTGGTGGAGGTCGACGGCGCGACGGACCCCACCTCCACACAAGTGCAAGACGCCGCCCGCGATGGCCAGATCCTCGTCCGTGTTCGCCGCAAGGACGCTGCGTTTTACGCGGTGGTGAAGAAGTAGCTCCCTCGCCCGCGATCTCGCGGTAGACCTTGCCCCATGAAGGTCTTGGTCACCGGTGCGAGCGGGTTCTTGGGCAGTCACGTGGTCGAGCGCCTCACCAAGCGGGGCGACTCGGTTCGTGTGCTCGTCCGAAAGACCTCGAACAAGAAGTTCCTCGACACGCTCGGGGTCGAGTACGCCTACGGCGCGATCGAGGATCTCGCCGCCGTCGAGGAGGCCGTGAAGGGCGTCGACGCTATCGTGCACTCTGCAGGTATCGTGAAGGCGCGCACGAAGGACGAGTACGTCGCCACCAACGTGACGGGTACGAAGAACCTCCTCGAAGCCGCGAAGAAGCACTGCCCCGCGCTCAAGCGCTTCGTGCATGTGTCCTCGTTGGAGGCGGCGGGGCCGTCCGCGGATGGCCTCCCAATCGCGGTCACGCAAGAGAACCCGTGCACCGAGTACGGCCGGTCCAAGCTCCTCGCGGAGAAGGCGTGCCTCGCGTTCAAGGACGATCTCGCCGTCACCATCTTGCGGCCGACCGCGATTTACGGCCCACGCGACGTGGAGATCCTCGAGGCGTTCCGCTCGGTGAAGCGGCGCGTGCTCCCGATCACCGGCGATGGCAGTGTAAAGTACACGTTCATCTACGGGCCCGATTGTGCGGAGGCGTGCATCAAGGCGATCGACGCGGCGGTCCCGAGCGGGTCCATCTTCTTCGTCGCCGACGGCGACGTGTGGCAGCAAAAAGACATGATGGCGAAGATGGAGGAGGCCTTCGGTCGGCGCGCGTTCATGCGCCAGGGCATCCCGTTCGGCGTCGTGAAGGCGGCCGCGTTCTTCGTCGAGGCGTACGGCAAAGCGGCGAACAAGGCCGTCATGCTCACGCGCGAAAAAGCCGCCATGCTGGAGCAACACTTCGTCTGCGATCCGGTCGAGACGAAGAAGGCGCTCGGCTGGGAGCCAGAGGTGAGGTTCACGGAGGGCTCCAAGCTGACCGCGCGCTGGTACGAGGACAACGGCTGGCTCTGAGTACGATTTGCGATCGCGCGGCGGACACGTAGTCTTCGTGTCGTGAACGCGCAAAATCGCTATCTCGTCACGTCCGGGGGCTCACGCGTCGGCAGCCGCGTAGGGCCCGCGCTCCTCACGATTGGGGGGCTCACCGCGCCGTTCTTCCTGTTCGTCGCGGCGGGCATCTTCTCGGACAACTTCGTCAATCACGCCCACCAGGGCGACGTGCTCGCCGTCGCGGCCTTGCTCGGCGTCGGTGTGTTCTTCGCGGTCGTCGTGTTGGTTTGGGTCTGGCTCTTTCGGTCCACGGGCAAGCTCCGCGCGGCGGAGGGCCTCGCGCTGATGGGCGATCCGAGCGCGAAAGAAGGCGCACACTACGCGCTTCGGCGAGTATTCCGCGCCGACGTTCGGCTGCGCGCGTTTTACGTCTTGGGGTTGCTCGCGGAGCGCCTCGGCGACTTCGCGGAGGCGGCCGATCTGTTTACCCGCGCGGGCACGTCGGTGCCGGTCACCCTCGGAACGCGTGCCGGCAAGCGGGCGCCGCTCATGTGCCTCGGTCATGCCTCCTTCTGCCACGCGGCCGCCGGCGAGCTGCCCGCCGCGACGCTCAAGCTGCAGGAGGCTCACCGTCGTATCCCGGGGGTCTACTCGCAAGGCATTTTGGAGCCCCTCATGGACGACTCCGCGTACCTCGGCGCCGCGTCGATGACGGGCAACCTGAACGAGATCGAGGCGCGCCGCGATCCACGCGCGATGGTCGCGCTCGCGGGGGCGCTGTTGGCATTCAAGAATGGCCACTACCGTCAGTGCATCGACGCGGCCTCGGCGGAGGACGGCATGTTGCGCCTCAACCTGATGGCGCAGGAGGGTGAGCTCCTGGAGGCGATCAAGGCCGAGTCGCTCGCGAAGCTGGGCGGCGGCGAGTACCGCGGAGGCTCCGTCGCTGCGCCGCTCTCGGAGTGGGCCGCGCGGGCGCGCGCCTGAGGGCACGATGAAGGACGAAGTGCTCGACGTCGACGGCTACCTCGCGGCGCTGCCGGCAGGGGATCGACGCGTGCTCTCCGCGGTGCGCGCGGCGATACGCAAGGCCGTCCCTTCTGCCGAAGAGAGCATCAGCTACCGCATCCCTACGTACAAGCTCGCGGCAACGGCGGTGATCTTCTTCGCGGGCTGGAAGAAGCACTTCTCGCTCTACCCGGCGACACCGCTCGTCACGTCGACGTTCGAGGCGGAGCTCGCCTCGTACGAGGTCGCCAAGGGCACGATTCGAATCCCGTACGCGGGCAAGGTGCCCCTCGCGCTCGTCGCCAAGATCGCCGCCCTCCGCGCGGACGAGGTGGCCGAACGCGCCCGCAGCGCTGCGCCGAAGAAGGCTGCTCCGAAGAAGGCTGCTCCGAAGAAGGCCGCGCCGAAGAGAGCCGCGCCGAAGAGAGCCGCGCCGAAGCGAGCCGCGCCGAAGCGAGCCGCGCCGAAGCGAGCCGCGCCGAAGCGAGCCGCGCCGAAGCGAGCCGCGCCGAAGAAGACCGCGCCGAAGAGAGCCGCGCCGAAGAAGGCCGCGCCGAAGAAGGTTTCGCGGGCCAGGAATTAGGTCTCCGCGAGCTCGAACGTTCGTTCGTTCGTGCGGCGTCTCGCGAGGTGCCGAAAATTCGCCAGCGTTGGCGTTTCCTGAAATTCGCCAGCGTTGGCGTTTCCATTCGCCAGCGTTGGCGTTTTTTGAAATTCGCCAGCGTTGGCGTTTCCATTCGCCAGCGTTGGCGTTTTTTGAAATTCGCCAGCGTTGACGTTTTTTGCTTACCAGCCTTGGCGCTTTCGCGCGATCGCGCTCGTCGGTGGGAGCGTGAAGGCGCGCGCGGTGCGGCAGCGCTTGGCGGAGAGGTCGACCCCGATGGCGTCGAGCCCGAGATCGTTCGCGACCGCGAGCACGGTGCCGTGGCCGCAGAACGGGTCGACGACGGTGCGCGTGTCCGTGTCGTCGAGGAGGTAGCGGCACGCCGCTTCGCACGCGAGCACGCCCATCGCGCGGCTCCACGGCATGTGCCCCGCGTCGGGTATCACGTCGGGGCTAGGACGCGAACCGGGGGAGTGCGGGTGCCGCGAGAACGCGATCATGTGCGAGTAGCTCGGGCGGCCGTGGCCCACCGACCCGGGAGGGTTGCGACACACGATTTTGTGCCAAATCATGCGCGCTCCCTCGGCTTCGGCCGCTTCCGTCACGAGGTGGCCCTTGTCGACCCATTGGCCACGATGGCGCACGTCGCTCTGATAGAACACGACGACACCGCGGTCCGCCGTCCAGCGCGTGACCTGCCGCGCGGCGTCGACGAACCACACGCGCCACGATTCGAACGACATGCCTGCGATCTCGGTTCGATCGGGGAGCGACGTGACGACGCTCGCGTCGGCCGGAGCGGGGTTCGCGGCGAGCCACGCGAGCGCCTCGGCCTCGAACACGGTTCGTTTCGGCGTGGGAGTGGGCGTCGCGACCGGAGGAGCTTCGTCTTCGTCGCGCGGCGGGGGCATGGGGCCTCTTACCACGCGTGACCCTCGCACCGTCCGCGTCGCTCGCGCCGTGGAGGCGGGAGACGAAGCTCGCGCGAGGCTTTGCTCACGGCGGCGCGGGAGCCATGAGCGTGGGATATACGATGGGGGCGCCGACGCGGAGAGGTGGCAAGACTTCGTCGAGCGCGGACTGGTAGCGATACTTGACGAGCCAGGTGTCGCACGCCTTCGAGAGCGCGTCGCTGAACTGGTACTTTGCGGCGGTCGTGACGCACGTACGGTACGCCGGCTTCGCGCGTCCTTCGCGGTAGCGCGCCGCTTCGCCGCGAACCGCCGCGGTGAGTCGCTCGGGATCGCGGAGCTTGCTCATCGCGGGGAGCACGCGGCCATAATCGAGCGCGAAGTCGCCCCACATGGAGCCCACGCGCGCGGCGGCGTCGACGACCCATCGCGGCGGCGGTACGGGCGCGATGAGCAAGATGCGTTGGTAGGCGGCCTCTGCGCCTTCGATCGCGAGCCTTCGCTTTTGCGCCCACTCGCGGACGCTCGTATCGAGGTGCGCCTGCATCTCCGCTTCGCCGAGGGGGCCCGAGTACACCGGAGGGCGAAGGGGCTCCACCTCGGCGACACGTTTCGCCTCGGCGATCTGGAAGAGCGCTTCGCCCACGGCCTGGAGTGCCTTCCCGAGGTGGCGCATCCGCGTGCCTTCGTCGTCGTCGCGGTACGAGTGCTCGATGCTCGCGACGGCCTTCTCGCCACTGCCCCATAGCGAGGCGATCGCGGCATATTCGGTCGCCGCCGAGGGGCGCGTCTGCGCGGGGCCGGAGAGGTGGGCGCGCGCCACGATCACCCGCGCTCGAAGCAGAACATCGAGCGCCGCGCGATCGAACAAAGGCTCCTTCCCCTTTAGGATCGCGAGGGCGCGCGGGAGGTCGTCACGTTCGGCGTGCGACGTGGCGACGGCGAGCACGACCTCCGCCGCGCGCGCAGGCTTAGTGGCAGCGTAGAGCTTCACGAAGAGGTCTGCGTCGGCCGAAGCACGCGCGTGGTCGCCGAGCCCGATTCGAAGGATCGTGGCGTCGGCGAGCGTGGTCGTCGCGTCGGCTTCGGCGGGGTAACGACGCGCGTAGGTCTCGTATTCTTCGGCCGCGAGATCGTACATCGTGAGCGCCTGGCAGAGCCCGCCGAGCTGGAGGCGTGCCTTCTTGGCGAGCGGCGAGGAGGCCTTCGTCGTGTCGTCGAAGGCAAGGAACGAACGATAGGTATCGATCGCGCGAGGCGCGAGACCCGCCGCGACGAACGCGCGCGCGGCGTTGTAGGCGAGCTCGTCGCAGTGGTGGTCCTTCGCGGCCTTTCGCGCCGCGACCGGCGCTTCGCAGCGCGAGGTGAAGAGCGCGAGGTACCGCTCCGCGCCCTCCTGGTAGAGGAGCCGCGCCGCTGGACCGACGCTCTTGTCGCCGCGCTCGACGAGCCGCTGCGCGGAGAGCCTCTCGATCGCCGCCTGCAGGTCGCCGAAGGTCGCGCACGCGTTCGCGTTCGTGCTCGCGTTCGCGCCTTGGCAATGAAGCCCGATCACGCGGGGGACGTCGGCGGCCATTCGTTCGTACGCGGCGTCGCGTCTCTGCGGATCGGACTCGCCGAGGGCGACCTCGTTCAGGGCGTCGAAGTAGAGCGTCGCGGCTTTCGTGGCGAAGGCTTCCGTCGGATGCGAGAGCGCGACGGAACGAAATCCGGAAGCCGCGTCGCCCCAGCTCTTCGCCTCGAACGCGCGCTGCGCGGCGTCGAAGGTGTCTTTTGGAGATGCATCGGCGGGGGCATCCGCGCGCGCATGGAGCGCGGACACCGTCACGGCAGCGAAGGCCACGAGCGCGAGCGAGCGTTCGGTTCCGCGGGTGGTGCGATGGGCCATGGGGCGCTCGGACACGCGTCGCAGGCAGAGGTTCCCACCGGCGCACGATCGACGGCAAAGAGCGAGCCCGCACCGCGCGCAATGCCATGATCGGTGTAAATTGCATGCGTTGCCGTCGCCGCGCGCGTGGTAAGGTCTTTCATCGGTGGAGAGCTGTTCCTTACCGGTCGCGATCCGTTCGGCGCTGCGCTTCGTCTCGCGCGCGACGCCCTGCCGGGTGACGGCGATCGCGCTCCGCCGGCCGGAGCTCGCCGTCCGGCGTACCGACTACGTCGATCTGGTCGTGGACGAGCGCGTGCTTACGCGTGCGTTTCCCTGGGGCGGTGAGTCGCAGCGCCGGATCGCGCTCGCGGTGCTTCGTGGTCGAATCGAATGGAGCTCGGTGTCTGCGGTGGCGGGCGACGTGGTGCTGCTTCCGCTCGAGCACATGGCGGCGGGCCGGTTCGACGACACCTCGTTCGTCGAGCTCGAGTGGCGTCCGGCCGACGCGGACCTCCTCCCCGCGCCTCGGCTCGTGCGCCGTGGCGCGGCCGGCTTTGCGTCGCTCGGGGCGCTCCTCGAACGCGACGACGGAGACACGCTCGAAGCGGTGAGCGGTGCGTTCGAGGCGTTCTCCGCGGCGGGCGTCGACCATCGCCTCACGATCGACGGGCTCACGTGGCGACCGAGCGAGGACGACCTCGCCTTCGCGCGTGCCCTCGACGCGCAGTTCGTGGCGCTCGCCACGTCGGCCGACGCCGATCGTTTCGGCGAGGCGCTCGGGCTCTCCCCGCGCCAGGTGCAGCGACGCTTCGCGGAGTACGCGAGCAAGTTGCACGTCAACGCGCGGTCGTGGCGCGACCTGCGAAACCGATGGCGCGTCCAGCTCGCGGCGGTCCTGCTGGGCACCGCCGGCGCGCGAGCCGAGGCGGTCGCAAAAGAGGTCGGATATGCCTCTGCGCCTGCGCTCGCGAGGGCCCTCACGGCGCACGGTTTGCCGAGCGTGCGCGACATTCGGCGGCGTGTTCGGGAAGCGAACGGATCACAATCGGACATCGGTGCGTGACATCGCGTCGGCGCGCGTCCCACGCGCTACGTCTTGGTGACGAGCTCCCCTTCCTCTTTCGGCAAGGATGTCCCATGTCCCGATCGTCGCTGTTTTTTGCGCTCCTTCCGCTCGCCGCGTTCGCCTGCAGCAGCACGACCACCCCCGATGGCGCCCCGTCGGGGACGGACGCGGGGGCCGACGGAGCGACCGGCGCGGTGTCGGCCAAACCCGACTTCGACGCGATGCTGCGCGGCGGTGATTGCCCAGCAGCGACCGGCGAGCCCATCGAGCACGGTGGGGACATCGTCGCGGACGAGGTGTGGGCGGCGGGCGTGCACCGAGTCACGTCGAACGTGCGTGTCCTCGCCACTCTCACGATCGAGGCGTGCGCGAAGGTCGAAATCGGCGATTCACGAACGTTCCAGGTCGGCGGTGCGCCGAAGCCCGGAAAGCTCGTCCTGCG
>JAAFHV010000274.1 GCA_013297655.1 Myxococcales bacterium
GGGGCGGCTCGTTTCCACCGCAGGCGACCACACCGAGGACGAAGACCGAAGACCAACCGAGGGAGGCGAGCTTCTTCATGATCAGGCCTTCAAGAGGTTCGCGGCGATGACGATGCGCTGGATCTCGCTCGTGCCCTCGTAAATCTCCGTGATGCGCGCGTCGCGGTAGTGGCGCTCGGCGGGGAACTCGGTCGAATAACCGTAGCCGCCGTGGATCTGGAGGCACTTGTGCGCGATGCGGGTGGAGGCCTCGCTCGCGTAGAGCTTGGCCTGCGCGCTCTCCATGGTGTGGCGCGCGCCCTTGTCTTTCAGGCTCGCGGCGCGCCACGTGAGGAGGCGGGCGGCGTCGAGCTCGGTCGCCATGTCGGCGAGCATGAACTGGATCGCCTGGTGCTGAGCTATCGGCACGCCGAAGCTCTTTCGCTCCTTCGCGTACGCGGTGGCGGAGGTGAGGGCGGCCTTGGCGATGCCGAGGGCCTGCGACGCGATGCCGATGCGGCCCCCGTCCAACGTGGCCATCGCGACCTTGAAGCCCTCGCCCACGTTGCCGACGACGGCCGAGGCGGGCACCCTGCAGTTCTCGAAGAACACTGTGCACGAGTGCGCGCCGTGGATGCCGAGCTTGTGGTCGCGCGCGTTCTTCGTGAAGCCGGGGGTGCCCTCCGGGATGACGAACGCGGTGTGCTTCACCTTGCCGTTCGCGGCTTTCTCGGTGACGGCAAAAAGCAGAATGAAATCAGCGTGGGGGCCGTTCGTGATCCAGTTCTTCGCGCCATTGATGACCCACGAGTCACCATCCTTCTCGGCGACGGTGACCATCGTCTGCGCGTCGGAGCCGCTCATCGGCTCGGTGAGCCCGAAGCAGCCCAGCTTTTGCCCGCTCGCGACGGGGGTGAGGATCTCTTTTTTCTGCGCGTCGGTGCCGAACTTGTAGACCGGGTCGCAGAAGAGCGAGTTGTTCACGCTCATGATGACGCCGGACGAGGCGCACGCGGCGCTGATCTCTTCCATCGCGATCGCATAGGAGAGCGTATCGAGCCCGCCGCCGCCGTACTCCTCCGGGATCGCCATTCCGAGGAACCCGAGCTCCGCGAGGCGCTTGACGATCTCCGCCGGCCAGCGCGAGCCCTTGTCGATCTCGGACGCCTTGGGGGCGATCTCGCGAGCCGCGAAATCGCGGGCGGTGTCACGGATCATGCGCTGCTCGTCGGTGAGATCGAAGTTCATGGTCCCCTCTCATACTTTTCTCGCGTTTCGCTGTAAACGGCCGCGTGGATCCCACGCGACGCAACCGTTTAGGCCGTGCTTTGCGAGCCTCTTTCTCCGGCGAAGGGCCGCCTCCACACGGAGTGACGCGACAGAGAGTGCCGACGATGCGGCCGGGGCGAGATGCGAGAGGCGAGAGACGAGCGACCGAGCGCTCCCGATGGCTCCGGAGTCAGCCCTCGAGGCGGCCGAGGATCGTCAGGCTCGGGAGCTCGTGGGCGATCTTGCGGAGGCGGTCCTTCGGGCGGATCGCGAGCGGCACCGCGGCGAGCTTGAGCATCGCCATGTCGAACGCGTTGTCGCCAGCGCACACCACGAGCGGACGCCCGGAGAGTCGCTCGCGGAGGCGGGTAGCTTTGCCTTCGCCGTACGGGATCGGCTCGTCCAGCGTCGCGCCGACGACCCCACGATCCTCGCGCGGGGTCACCGCGATGACGGCGTTCGCAGAGAGCCCCACGACCGCAGCGGCCGCGACCACCACCGCGCGCGGCGACGCGCTCACGATCACCACCTCGAGCCCGCGTGCCTGCGATTCTTCAAGGATTCCAACGGTTTCCGCATGGAGGCGGCCCCTCACGTCGCGCGCACGGACCACGTCGGCCGAGACCCGCGCGACGTCGTCGACCGAGCGCCCCGCGACCGCGAGCGCGATGAGCCCGCAGATGCTCTCCTCCGGGTAGGCGCCCTCGGTGTAGGCGCGGAAGAGGCGGGCGAGATCGTCGCGTGCGTACGTGCTCGCGGTGAGCCCCGTGCGCGCGATCTCGTCGCGGAAGAGCCTCGCCGCCACGTCGGTGAACGCGTTCTCCTCGAGCACGTGGTGCAAAAAGTCCTCGCCCACGTCGCCCGCCCAAAGCGTGCCGTCGCCGTCGAAGGCGCACACCCCCGCGGCGCCGCTCGCGGCCGATACGCTCGTGGGCGGCGCGGCAGCGTTGGCGGCGTGCGACGTGAGAAGCTCGAGGGCGCGGGCGTAGGGAGTCTCGTTCATCCCGCCCTCCCTTCGGTCGGTTGGTATAGGCACGCCACTCGCCTGCGGCTCGTTCGCATGTTCACGCGCACGAACGTACCTGCGCGGCGAGGCGGCGCGAAGCCCTCCCGCGATCCCCGTGTTTCTCCCTATGGGAGGGTGACCTTGGCCGTGCTCTCGGCGCTCGGCTCCCCTGCGTCGTCGTAGGCTTTGAGGACGAAGGTGTACTCGCCCTTCGGCGCGCCCGCGGCGAGGGTGAGCTTGATCGGGAGGTCGGTCACCGTGACACCGGAGGGGACCTGAATCGATTGCTCCGGAACAGCCGCCGGGCCCGACGCCGAGACGGAGAACCGCGCGATGCGATCGCCTTCGTCCGCGTCGGCGGCGGTGACCTTGCCGTCGAGGGCCTGGTTGCCCGCCGCGTCCTTCGCGCCGACGGTGAGGGTGAACGCGGTGATCGTGGGCGCGCTGTTTCCACTACACGCCGCGAGCGAGAACGCGAGGACCGAAGCTGCGGCGAACGAGAGCGATTTCATGAGGCGTGCCTTTCGAGAACCGATGAAAAGTCGAGGCGCGACGACGGGCGGCGCGCCCCGAAGAGGGACAAAAGAGTAAAGCTAAGGAAGCGGAGTCTCAGCGAACTTGGGTGGGCGCTTTTGCCCGCGCGACGGGGATGCCGTCGGGTAGCTTTTCGTCCTTCGGGACGGCGGCGAGCACCGCGTAGCTCGAGCTCGGGAACAGCTTCTCGGCCTCCGCGGGGGAGACCCAAACGAGCTCGGCGAGGGGCGAGCCGAAGAACCGGACCTTCTCGTGAATGAAGTAGCTCTTGCCCGCCTCGGCGGTGAAGTGCGCGCGCGAGACCCCGTGCGCGTCGACGAGCAGGTCGTGCTCGCCGGGCTCCGCGTAGTAGCAGAAGTGGGTGGGGCCCTTGGTCGCGCCGACGAGGGTGCCGTTGTCCCACGAGACGAACGTGATCGCGTGCGCCATGATCGTGGTCTTGATGACGCACACCTTCGCGAGGCTCTGCTCCGCGACGAACGGATTCGTGGGCGCCTGCGCCGGCTCGCGGACCGCGTAGCTGGAGCAACCGGCGGCGAGGAGCGAGGCCACGAGGGCGAGACCCACGAAGGGAAGAGTCTTCGGCATGGCGCGGCCCTATGAAGGTTTCGTGCCACACCCGCTCACCCCGATGGAGCCGCGTTTTCGACCCCCCGACGCTCGTCCCCTGTGAAGCGAAGGTCACGCACCGTCCGCGAAGGCGAGTTCGTGGCGTCGCTCGGTCCTTCGGACCTCCTCCCCACGGTCCATCGTGCCCTCCGTGCGAGCTTCGCTCTCCCGGTTGGCACGAACGGTTCGTGGCGTCGCTCACGCACGGTTCCATCGTGCCCTCCGTGCGAGCTTCGCTCTCCCGGTTGGCACGAACGGTTCGTGGCGCTCGGTTCGTGGCGTCGCTCACGAACGGTTCGTGGCGTCGCTCGGTCCTTCGGACCTCCCTCCCCACGGTCCATCGTGCCCTCCGTGCGAGCTTCGCTCTCCCGGTTGGCACGAACGGTTCTCCCGGAAAAGTGACTCGTCGGTCAATTATCTTCGCGCGGGGGTTGAAATGGGTCCCCACCGTCCTAAGTTCCCCCGCCAGCGGCCCCTCCTGCCTTTCGAGATCCCCATGATTCGTCTCGGTTCTTCGCGTTTCGTCGCGCTCTGGCTCGTCGGTTCTTCGGTGTCCCTCGCGAGCGTCGCGGCGGCGCAATCCCCCGCGAGCCCAGTCTCTCCCACGCCCATCACGCCTGGCGCGCCGGGCACTCCTGGTGCGCCGCCGCCGGTCGTGTCGCCGCCCGGCGCGGCCGCCCCCGCGTCGCCCTCGCTCCAGGCGCTGCCTCCAGGCGCGCCGCCTCCTGCCGCGGTGCCGCTCACCGACTTCGGCGTCCAGGGTGGCGCGCTCACCGCCGAAATCGTGGGTCGCCGCGCCGCCGAGACGAGCTACAACGCGAAGGCCGCGGAAGAAAACGTGCGCGCCGCCGCCGCGAAGGTCGACCAAGCGTGGGCTGCGTTCCTGCCTCGCCTCTCGGCCAAGGCGTCGTACACGCGGCTCTCCAACTTCACGCCGCCGAATTTCGGCGGGTTCACGATCCCGATCGTGGTGGACCAGTGGTCCCTCGAAGCGCAGCTCGTCGTACCGATTTCGGACTACTTCCTGCGCATCAACCAGGCCTACTCGGCGGCGACGCGGAGCCAAGAAGCGGCGCGTTTGGACGTGGTGTCCGCGCGCGCGAAGTCGTCGAGCGACGGAAGGCTCGCGTTTTACAACTGGCTCCGCGCCCGAGGCGCAGCGGTGGTCGCGAAGCAGAGCCACGAACAGGCGAAGACCCACCTCCAAGACGCGAAGAACCAGCTCACCGTCGGAAACGCGTCGCGGGCCGACGTTCTCCGCGCCGAGACAGCGGTCGCGGGGGCAGAGCTCGCGATGGAGCGCACGAAGAACCTGGTCGAGCTCACGCAGCGACAGATCGGCGTCGCGATCCACTCGAAAGAAGACGAGACGCTGAGCCCCAACGAGGGCATCGAGGCCGATCCGGCTCCCTTCGTCGGCAGCCTCGCGCAGCTCGTCTCCGAGGCGAAGACCCAGCGCTACGAGGTCCGCAGCATCGACGCCAACGCAGAGGCCGCGAAGCGACAGATCGCGGCGGTCCGCGGCGGCGCGTACCCCAGCCTGTCGGCGTTCGCGTCGGCCGTCTACGCGGATCCGAACCCGCGCCGCTTCCCGCAGGTCGACGCGACCGGCAAGACCGAGTGGTTCGGCACATGGGCCCTCGGCGCGCAGGTCACCTGGTCGCCGAACGACACGGTGACCTCCCTCGCGAGCGCGAGTGAGATTCAGGCGAAGCTCTCCAACGCCGAGCAGCAGAAGAGCGCCGTCCGCGACGGCGTGGAGCTCGAGGTTACGCAAGCCTATCAAGGCGTAAAAGAAGCCGATTTTGCGATCGGTTCGAGCAAGCAGCAGCTCGCGAGCGCCGAAGAGGCCTACCGCGTCGCGCGTGAGCTGTTCCTCAACGGGCGCGCCACGAGCACCACCTTGACCGACGCCGAGACCGAGCTCACCCGCGCCCGCCTCGAGCAGCTCAACGCCCGCATCGACGCGCGCACCGCCCGCGTGAAGCTCGAGCACGCGCTCGGCCGCGACGCGCGCGGCTTCGATCGCTGACCGACGGGTCACTGTCGACGCGAAGAAAACCGAGACGCGCGGTCCTCACCGATCGCGCGTCTTTCTCTTCGTGGGCGATGCTCGTCGAAACGAGCGACGCGCCACACGCGCGAGGACGCGCTCGATCGCCCGCGCCAAGATCGCGCTTCTCGGCGAGCGCGCGTGTCTTTATCGTCGTGCGCGGCCGATCTTCTCGGCCATCCGATGGGGGAAGCGCTCATGAGCCTCGCGCCGTTCGAACCCTTGGCCTACGCGTCGCTGCCATCGTTGCCGCGGCTGTCGCACCCGTTCTTCTCGTCTGCCGCGAAAGACGAGCGGGTCACGGTGGAGACTCCCCATTTCGGCCGCGTGACGCTCTCGGTGCGCCGTTATGGCAAAGGACCGAAGAGGCTCCTGTGTGTGCACGGGCTCATGACGTCGAGTTATTCGTTTCGCTACCTGTTCGATCGCCTCGGCGACACGTGCGAGCTCGTCGTTCCCGATTTGCCCGGGGCGGGCAGGAGTGACGCGCCCGACGTGCCGTATACGCCGGAGGCGCTCGTCGATTTGCTCGCCGCGCTCGTGCGTACGATGGGCCTCGAAGGCGCGCCGGTGCTCGGAAACTCGATGGGCGGCTACCTGGCGATGCTGCTCGCGATGCGGCACCCGAAGCTCGTAGGACGGGTGCTGAACCTGCACTCGCCCGGGGTCGTCACGCCACGAATGGTGGCCCTCGATACCGCGTTTCGACTCTTGCCTTTTGCGGATCGTGCGCTCGACGTTCTCGTGCTGCGCGATCCGCGAAAGTGGGTGTTCGCGAACGTGCACTATTACGACGAGTCGCTCAAATCGCGCGAGGAGGTCGAGGAGTACGCCGCGCCGCTCGTCACGCCGGAGGGGCGAAAGGCGTTCTCGCGCTACCTCCGCGAGACGCTCTCGGTGCGAGGGATGCGCGACTTCGCGGCGGCCCTCGAACGAGCGCCGTTCCCGGTCCCGCTTCTCCTCGTCTATGCGGAGCGCGATCCGATGGTGCCTCCCGCAGTCGGAAAGAGGCTCGCCGCGCTCGTGCCGGGTACACGCATCGTGTGGCTCGCGGAGGGCTCCCATTTCGCGCACGTGGATGCGCCGGATGCTTTCCTCGAAGAGGCCAAGCCCTTCTTGTTCGCGTGAGGTCGCCGCGCGGCGATCGTCACGGGACAGGGCAAAAATAGACCAGGCGAGACTGACTGCCCGGTCAGGGATCGTACGGGTTTCGTTTGATCACGGGGCCGCCGGACGAGGGCTCGCGGAGCGCGGCGTAGTAGGTGGCCCCTCGTCGTTCGGCGATCAAATCGAACGCGAGGAAGAGCGCCGCCGTGATCACGAGTGAGGCCACGATTCCCGCAGGCACTGGGCGCGCTTTGAGGACCACCGCCGCGACGCCGCCAATCGTGAGGATCGCGCACCACACGATCTCGAGGGTGACGAAGTTCTTTTGCACCTTGGCCATCCGCGCGGCTTCCGAGGCGTAGAACGAGGCCGGCTCGCGCTCGAGGCGCTCGAGGAGGGCGGCGACTTGCGGCCCCGTCTTCAGGTAGAGCCCCGCCCCGCCCGCGATCTCGAGGACCGCGATCGCGCCGAGGGCGAAAGCGAACGGACGCGCGCCGCTGACGGCGCCGCCGCGGAGGCCGGTCGCCGCCGCCACCGCGAGCTTCGCGAGACCGATGAACGCGAGCAGGAGCCCGGCGCCCTTTTCACCCTCGAAATACGCGAGCAGCGTCTCTTTCATCGGCGACGAGCATAGTCGCTTCCGAGCACCCTGCGCGCGCCCCGTTCCCGCGTGTCGAGCACGCGCGTGAGTCGACGCCGAACGACGTGCCCCTGCCAACCGAAAGCCGAGGGGACCGCGACAGGAACCTGCACCGCGCAGGAAAGTCACCTCCGAGGGTCGCGCTTTGGTACGCTCACGAGAGCGCAACGCCATGAAAAAGACGAAGATTTTCGGCATCGGAGTCGTCGTGTTGGTCGTCGTCGCGGCCGCTGGATACGTGGCCACGCGCCCGAAGGTGCCACCGGTCGTCACCTCCGAGGGCGGCCCTCGCCTCGCCGGAACGAACCCGCAGACGTCCGGGAAAATGCGTGTGGTCTGCACCGAACCGGGCAAAGCGATCAGCCCCCGCATTTACGGCATCGCCTTCGCCGATGCGCCGAAGGAGCTCGGGGCGACCCAGCACAGATGGGGCGGCAACACGACGAGCCGCTACAACCCCGAGCTCGGCAACGCATGGAACACCGCGAACGACTGGTTTTTCCAGAACGTGAAGATCGATAGCGCGGAGACCTTCCTCGACAAGGCCGAGAAGGCCGGGGGCACCGCCGCGATCACCGTCCCGATGCTCGGCTGGGTCGCGAAGGACACCACGTCGTACTCGTTCCCCGTCGCCGAGTACGGCGCGCAGTCGAAGGTCGATCCCGAGGACGAAAAGAAGGACAAGGGCAACGGCACGACCGTCACCGGGGTCGAGCTCTCCGCCGATCCGGCGCGCGCGAACATCAAGAGCACCCCCGAGATGGTGGGCGCGTGGGTGAAGAAGCTCCGCGAGATCGACAAGAAGCTCGGCAAGCGCCGCGTGACGCAGTGGATCTTGGACAACGAGCCCGCGCTTTGGAACTCCACCCACCGCGACGTGCACTCGTGGCCCACCACCTACGACGAGCTCCTCGAAAAATCCCTCCCCTACGCGAAGGCCGTGCGCGACGCCGATCCGGAGGGTGAGATCGCGGGCCCCGCGGCGTGGGGTTGGCCGGAGTACTTCTGGTCCGCGAAGGACTCGAAAGAGGGCTTCTTTTGGGCTCCCGATCGCAAGGCACACGGCGGTGAGCCGCTCCTCGCGTGGTACCTCCGCAAGATGCGCGAGGCCGGCGAGAAGGACAAAAAGCGCTACCTCGACGTGCTCGACGTGCACTTCTATCCACAGGGCGAGAACATCCAGAACAAGGACATGACCGGCGGCGACGATCCGTTCACGTCGCAGAAGCGCTTCCGCGCGACCCGCGCCCTCTGGGACAAGAGCTACGTCGACGAGTCGTACATCAAGGACCGCATCTACCTCATCCCGCGGATGCAGGAGCTCATCGCCGAGACCTACCCCGGCACGAAGCTCCAGATCGGCGAATGGAACTTCGGCGCCGAGCAGCACGTGTCCGGCGCGCTCGCGATCGCGGAGGCCTTCGGTCGCTTCGCCGAGTTCGGGGTCGACTCCGCGTTCTACTGGCAAGCACCGAAAAAAGAGCTCCCCGCGTACCAAGGCTTTTTGGCCTACCGAAACTACGACGGCAAGGGCGCCCACTTCCTCGACGAGCTCGTGAAGAGCGAGAGCTTCTTCGGCACCTCCATCTTCGTGTCGCGCGATCCGAAGACGAAGGCGATGGTCGCGATCCTCCTCAACTTCGAGGCCGACAAAGAGATCGACGCGACGATCGAGTGGGCCGGCTGCCAGGCTCCGGCGATCAAGCGCAAGTTCGTCTACGCGGGGAAGGGCACGTTCACCGAAGAGAAGGCGACCGGCGACGCGACCACCATCAAGCTCGCGCCGTACTCGATCACCATCCTCGAGATCTGAGCCGCTCTCCCGTCCCTTCGGCGTCCCGTCCCACGCGCGGGATACGCCGTGGCGAGCGGTCCCGAACGGTGGGTAAGCTCGTCCCGTCGCAGGCGAAATGCCGGGCAGAAACGGAGGCTTTCCTTGCGCTTCGGCCCATTTCGCGGTACGCCTTCGTCAGATGACGCGCCTCGCCATGAGAATAGCTCATGGATTTCAATAGGTTGCGTATCTATCGCCTCTCGCCTCGACTACGAACGCGGCGCGCGAGGGCGAACCTCGAATCTTGCGGACACGTTTTTCGTGATCCGCGACGTGCCGCGTAGAGAGTCTGTTTTTCATGAATTTTCGTCCCCGTGGTCGCCGTCCCGCCCGTCCCCCGCACGGAGCCCGGCCCCCGACCGCCGCGTCGCATGCGGCCGCCATCCGCTCCCTCCCCAAGGTGACGGAGAAGCCCGGCCTCGCCCCGCTCGCCCCCGCGACCGACGCCGAGCTCCACGCCGTCGCCGCGTCTCCCTTTACCGCCCTCGGCCTCACGGTCGAGCTCGTGCGCTCGCTTACCGCCGAGGGGTACACCACCCCGACCCCGATCCAAGAGGCCGTGATTCGTCCCTGCCTCGAAGGCCGTGACGTGCTCGCGTGCGCGCAGACCGGCACCGGCAAGACCGCCGGCTTCGTGCTCCCGCTCCTCCAGAAGCTCGCCGCGCAGCCCAGCACCGGCAAGGTGCGCGTGCTCGTCCTCACGCCCACGCGCGAGCTCGCGGCGCAAATCGCGGAGCGCATCGACGCCTACGGGCGCAACCTGTCGCTCCGCCACGTCGTCATCTACGGCGGCGTGAGCCAGCTTCGGCAAGAGGTCGCCCTCGCGAACGCGCCGGACATCCTCGTCGCCACCCCCGGCCGTCTCCTCGACCTCATCGGTCAGGGCAAGCTCCGTCTCGACGGCGTCACCGACTACGTGCTCGACGAAGCCGATCGCATGCTCGACATGGGCTTCGTGCACGACGTTCGCCGCATCAACACGATGCTGCCCGCGCAGCGCCGCACGCTCTTCTTCTCCGCCACGTTCCCGCCTGCGATCGAGACGCTCGCGCGCACCATGCTGCGCGATCCGTTCCGTGTCTCGGTCGCGCCGAAGGTCACCACCGCCGAAGGTGTCGACCAGGCCGTCGTGTTCGTGCACCGCGAGGACAAACGTGTCCTCCTCGAGAAGGTCCTCGCCCTCCCGGAGGTCTCCCGCGCGATCGTGTTCACGCGCACCAAGCACGGGGCGAATCGGCTCTCGGAGCAGCTCGAGCGCGCGGGCATCGTCTCGAGCGCGATTCACGGCAACAAGAGCCAAGGCGCACGCGAGCGCGCCCTCGAAGGCTTCCGCGCCGGCACCACCCGCGTCCTCGTCGCGACCGATCTCGCGGCGCGCGGCATCGACGTGGAGGGCATCTCCCACGTTATCAACTTCGACCTCCCGAACGTGCCCGAGAGCTACGTGCACCGCATCGGCCGCACCGGCCGCGCCGGCGCGACGGGCCGCGCGATCTCGTTCTGCGACGGGGAAGAGCGTCCGCTCCTCGCCGACATCGAGCGCTTGATTCGCAAGCGCATCACCGAGCTTCGGGTCGAGCTGCCCGCCCGCGCACCCGCACCCGCGGGCGTCTCGGCCGGCGCTTCGGCAGGTGGTCCGCCGCGCTCCGAAGGCAACGGCGATCGTGGCCCGCGTCCGCAAGGTCCGCGCGGCAATGGTGGTGGTGGTGGCGGCGGTGGCGGCGGTGGAAACCGTCGGCGCTTCTCGCCCGGCCGCCGAGGCTGAGCCATGGAGGAGACGCTGGATCGCACGACCGCCGCGCCTGAACGAAGCGGTCGTCGATCCGGTGGAGATCCCAAAGGATCGCCCGCCGTCCAGCTCTCCTTCCAGTGTCACGGCCAGGCTGTCGCGTTCGTTCGCGGGAGCCTCGCCGTCCACGACGCAACGTCGATCAGGAACGCATCACAAGGGGGACGGGATGAGCAGCTCACGTAAGTTGAAGGGACTCCTCGCGCTCGCGACCGACGCCGTGGCGCAAGGCTCGCGCGCAGTCGAGAAGGTGCATCGCGCGACGACGGACCGCCCGTTCGGCGTCCTCACGCAGCTCCCGGCGCCGATCGCGGTGCCCGCGCGCGGAGTGAAGCTCGTCCACGACGTGTCTCTCACCGCGGTTTACGGCTCGATCCGGATCGTGAACCAAGCCGTCGCCGCGATGGTCGACGCAGGCTTCGATCTGGCGGAGTCGATCACCGAGAAGCCGGGCGAGGGCGCCAGCGCCGACTCGGAGACGCGCGCACCGTAAGCCGCTCCCGGGGAAGCTCGAACAGTTTCGTGACGTTGGGGTCAACGTCGGTCGGACCATTCGTGTAATCAGCTCCGAGCGGAACACGAACGGTATCGCGACGTTGGGGTCAACGTCGGTCGGACCATTCGTGCGCACCGTAAGCAGCTCCGAGCGGAACACGAACGGTATCGCGACGTTGGGGTCAACGTCGGTCGGACCATTCGTGCGAGGTTGGGGTCAACGTCGGTCGGACCATTCGCGCGTCGACCAATCGTGCGTCGGACCATTTCGTGCGTCGTAAGCCGCTCGAGGGCGTCAACGTCGGTCTCTCCGCCTCGGACCCGAACGACCAACGTCGGTCG
>JAAFHV010000276.1 GCA_013297655.1 Myxococcales bacterium
CGCGCCTCGTGCTCCTCGACTTGAAGCTCCCCAAGGTCGACGGAATGGACGTGCTCCGGCGCATGAAGGCCGACGCGAAGACGAAGGGCATCCCCGTCGTGATGATGACCTCGTCGCAAGAGGAGCGGGACCTCGTCGCGAGCTACGAGCTCGGAGTGAACAGCTACGTCGTGAAGCCGATGGAATTCGAGGAGTTCACGAAGGTCGTCGGACAGGTGGGTCTTTACTGGGACCTCGTCAACAAGACGCCGACCTGACATGGGCACCTTCATCGCGCAGACGCCGTTCACCGCTCAAACTTCCCTTTCGCCTTCGAGAGCTTCCATGGACCGCACGCTCAAGATCCTCATCCTGGAGGACACGGAGACCGACGCCGAGCTCGAGATCCGTGCGCTCGTGAGGGGCGGAGTGCGGTGCGAGACGCTTCGGGTGGAGACGGAAGCGGGCTTTCGAAACGCCCTCGAAGCCTTCGGCCCCGACGTGATCCTCTCCGACTACTCGATGCCCGGCTTCGATGGTCACACCGCCCTCGGGATCGTGCAGGCGATCCGCCCCGACGTACCGTTCATCTTCGTTTCGGGCACGATCGGCGAGGAAAAAGCGGTTCGATCGCTGCGGAGCGGGGCGACGGACTACGTGCTCAAAGACAACCTCGCGCGCCTCGCCGCTGCCGTCGCACGCGCGGTCGACGAGGCCGACGCGAGGCGCGCGCAAGAACGCGCCGAGCGCGAGCTCCGTGACGCCGAGCGCAGGTTCCGCCTCCTCGTCGACGGCGCGCGCGACTACGCGATCTTCATGCTCGACTCGAACGGGCTCGTGGCGAGCTGGAACGCCGGCGCAGAGAGGCTCTTCGGGTACTCCGAGGAAGAGGTCACCGCGCGCGACCTCGGCACGTTCCTCGAGGACGCGAGCACCGGGCCGCGTTCGCCCACGTATCTCTCCCTCTGCACCGCGCTCGAGACCGGGCGCCACGAAGACGAGGGATACCGCGTCAGGAAAGACGGCACCCGCTTCTGGGCGAACATGGTGGTGACCCCGCTCGGCACGGAAGCGGAGGGGATCGTCGGTTTTGCGGCGGTTGTCCGCGACATGACGGAGCGCAAGAATCACCTCGCTCGCATCGAGCGACTCTCGCGCATCGAGTCGGTCCTCTCTCGTATCAACTCGGCTATCGTACGCATTCGCGACCGCCAAGATCTTTACAAAGAAGCGTGCGCGATCGCGGTCGAGCACGGGCAGCTCCGAATGGCCTGGATCGCGCTTCGTGCGGAGTCCGGTCGCCTCGAGCCAGTCGCCCTCGCGGGGAGCGACGCGGGGTTCTTGAAAGTAGCGTTGGCGAGCGCGCCTTCCGGTCTGCCCGGGATCGGGTCCGGCGCAGCGAGCCGCGGGGCACCGGAGGTCTCGAACGACATCGCGACCGACGAGAGCCTCCTCCACGTGCGCGCCGCGGCGGCAGAGCGCGGCTACCGCTCGTATGCCGCGTTCCCCCTCGTGGTGGACGGGCGCACGCTCGGCGTGCTCGGGCTCATGTCGGCGGAGGTCGACTACTTCGACTCGGAGGAGCTGCTTCTGCTCACCTCGCTCGCGGCCGACATCAGCTTCGGGCTCGAGCACATCTTGAAGGAAGAGCGCCTCGCCTACCTCGCGTTCCACGATCCGCTCACCGGCCTCGGAAACCGTGCGCTCTTCATGGATCGCCTGGCACAGCTCCTCGGCTCGCACGAGGGCAAGGGGGTGGGCGTCTGCGCGCTCGACATCCAGCGGTTCCGCGCGATCAACGACTCGATGGGGCGCGCGGTCGGCGACGCGGTGCTGAAAGGGGTCGCGAGCGCGCTGCGCCGCGTGCTCGGCGAATCGGGGTCCGTCGCGCGGATCGGCCCCGACCTCTTCGCGATGCTCTTCGCCGAGGTGGAGGATGGGACCGAGCTCGCGCGGCGCCTCGACCAGACGATCTTGCCCGCCCTCCGCGAGCCCTTCGTCGTCGCGGGAGACATCCTCCGGATCTCGGTCAAGGCCGGCGTCGCCACTTCGCCGGTCGACGGAAAGGACCCCGACGTGCTCCTCAAGAACGCCGAGAGCGCCCTCGAGCGCGCGCGCGGCTCGGGGGAGGACTACGTGTTCTACGCGCCCTCCATGAACGCGCGCATCGCGGAGACGCTGACCCTAGAAAACAAGCTCCGGATCGCGATCGAGGAGCAAGAGTTCGTCCTTCACTATCAACCCAAGGTCGAGGTGGCGACGCAACGGATCGTCGGCGTCGAGGCGCTCATTCGTTGGCAGCACCCGAAGGACGGGCTCGTGCCTCCTGGCAAGTTCATCAGCGTGCTCGAGGACACGGGGCTCATCGTGGAGGTGGGCAAGTGGGCACTCGAGAAGGCCGCCGCGGACTACACACGGTGGCAGTCGCTGTTCCCCGTCGCGCCGCGCGTCGCGGTGAACGTGTCGCCGCTTCAGCTCCGGAGGAAGGACTTCATCACTACCGTCGCCACCCTCGCCGAGAAGGCCGGAAAAGACCGCGGAATCGACATCGAGATCACCGAGGGTGTGTTCATGGACGACATGGAGAGCAGCGTCCGCAAGCTGTCTGCCCTCCGTGAGCTCGGCCTCAAGATCTTCATCGACGACTTCGGGACCGGCTTCTCTTCCCTCGCGTACATCGCGCGCTTGCCGATCGACGCGCTCAAGGTGGACCGCTCGTTCGTGATGAAGCTCGGCGAAGATCGCGAGAGCTACGCCATCGTCTCCACGATCGTGGGCCTCTGCCGCTCACTTGGGCTCTCCGTCGTCGCGGAGGGGGTAGAGACACTCGCGCAGCTCGAGCACCTCGGGCGGCTCTCCTGCGACGCGTACCAGGGATACTTCTTCAGCAAACCCGTGGCCGCGCTCCAGATCGACGCGCTCCTCGCCAAAAAGCCGCGCTGACTCGAGCGGGACGCCGGGACCTCGTAGCCACGCCGTTCGCGTGCATCGTGCATACGAACGGCGATTGGCTACGACGGGCGCGGTGTTCTTTGCGAACGGGTCTGTCGGGAGCTCGACGACCTGGAGCCCGTAAGCGCGACTCACGTCTGTCGGGCGTCGAGGTCGCGCGCGCCGACTCAGGTGTTCTTACGAAGATGCCACTCGACGTCCATCTCCGCGACGACGAGCCCGGTCGCGTCGGTGAGCACGACGTGCACGCCGAACGTGGTCTTCCCGGCGCCGGCGAGGCGCTCGAGCACGGCCGCGACCGGCTCCGTGATCGACGCAGTGCCGACGATGGGCCCGCGGGCCGGCTTTTTGTATTCGATCGAGGCCTTCTTCGCGAGCGGGGTCACCGTCGCCACGTTCTCCCCGAGGGCGCCGAGCACGCAGGCGCCGCTCGCCGCTTCGCCGACGGTGAAGAGCGCACCGGCGTGCTGGGTGCCGACGTGGTTCTTCAGCTCCTCGCGGTCGGGGAGACGGCACGCCCCCGCCGTCGCGGTCGCGTCGAGCACCTCGACGCCGAGGTGACGATTGAGGGGCAGGTTTTGGAGAAGCTCTTTCGCAAACGCAGGATCGAACATCGTCTTTGGCTCCGGGGAGGGATCACTCGGCGAGGGAATCGAGGAACGTGGTCTTCGCCGCGGCCCAGAGGGTATCCTCGTAGGCTTCGCGCAGGATCGCGAAGTGGCCAATCGCGCGCTTGTGGATGTCGCGCGGCTCGAGGTGAACGTGCACCTTGGAAGCCCCGCTGTACGCCTCCGCGAGCGCCTCTACCGCGCGGCGCGGGGCGTACACGTCGTCCGCGAAAGAGAAGAGGCGGAGGCGACCGCGGTAGCTGCGGAATGCGTGCGCGTGCGCGCCGCGCCTCTCGTCTGCGAACTTCATGATGTAGCGCGGATCACGCCCCCAGCTCGCCCACTCGAGCGCGACCCCGGCGGGCACGTCGTCGCCCTGGCCGAGGGCGCGCATAGGCAAGTATCCCCACGTGCGCGCGAGCCCGGGGATGACCGTCCACAGCGCCGCCATCGCCGCGCGGCCAGCGCCGCTCCAATGCCCGAAATACCCACTTTGGCTCGCGAAGAGCGCCGCCGCGCGCACCCGCCCCGGCTTCACGAGACCAAAGAGCTGCCCGCCGACACTATGGCCGAGGAAAAAGAGGGGCAGCTCCGGGAAGCGCGCGTCGGCGTGGGCGAGCACCGCCGCGAGATCGAGCTCGCCCCACTCGTGGAGAGTCGCGCGCGAAGAGCGCACGCGGCCGGCGAGCGAGTCGCCCACCCCGCGGTAGTCGAAGGTGAGCACGTGGAAGCCGGAGCGCGCGAACGACCGCGCGAGCTTCGCGTAACGTGACGCCCGCACCGCCATCGCCCCCGCGACGACCACCACCCCGACGACGGGCCGATCCGAGACCGCGCGGGTGAGGGTGGCGCCGAGTGTGTGCCCATCGTCCGCGGCGAGCGAAATGGGCTCCACGACGGGTGTGACGACGGATCCGAAGCTCTCCGATTCCCACGTTGCGTCCAGCATGGTGGCTCCTCGATTCGACAAGGCCGCCTCCGAGCGGGCGCGCGCGCTTGCCACGCGCCGGCTCCGAGGCCAAATGGGGCCGTCGCGGCGGCGAGCGCCGCGCGGCAATGTCTCCAGTGGAGACATTGAGGCCCGAACGCGGGTTCGTCAAGCAGACGGGAGAGAAATGTCTCCAGCGGAGACATGTACCCGCGATACCCACCGTCCGGTTCGGTCGAGCGGCGATCACGACCGCGCGAGCGCGGCGAGGGCATGGCCCGTTCGGGGCACACGGGCGCGGCGCCGAGACCTCACACTCCCTCCTTACGGCTTCGGGCGGCGTGGGCCGCGGTCGCCACGCGCTACTTCTTCTTCGCGTATCCGGAGAGCAGATCGCCGAGGAGACGCTCGGTGAGGCTGCCGACGAGGGCCGGCCGCACCTGCACCCGGCGCGTGATGACGAGCGTCGCGAGGCCGTGGACGGCGGCCCACAGGGCGAGGGTCGCGTCGAACGCGTTGACGTTTCGCAGCTTGTCGCGCTGGATGCCCGCTTCGATCTCGCGACGGACGAGCACGAGGCAGTTCGTGATCGCCTCTTCGAGGGTGGGGTAGTTGGCTTCGACGTTGAGCCGCGGACCGGACATGACGCGGTAGGCGCCGCGGTTCTCCGACGCGAACTCGACGTACGAGCGCGCGATCGCGAGGAGACGCGCCTCGGGATCGCTCGCCGGCACGCCCTCGAGGGTGCTCACGATCCGCGCGAGGAGCACCGTGAAGCCCTCCTCCGCGACCGCGGCGAGCACGTCGGACTTGTCTTGGAAGTGGCGGTACGCGGCGCGGTGGTTCACGCCGGCGCGTCGCGCGGCCTCGCGGAGGGTGAAGGCCTCCGCGCCGCTCTCTTCCGCGATCGCCTTCGTCGCGTCGATGATCGCGCGGCGCAAGTCGCCGTGGTGGTACGCCTTCGATGCTTGCGGAGCTGCCTTTTTCGGCTTCGTCGTGGCGCGCGCGCGCGGTTTCGCGGACGCCTTTTTTTGCGGCGCGATCAACGGAACGCCTCCTTCACGGCTTCGTGGGAGGCGACGAGGCGGAGGGCCGCCGCGAGGAGGGTCTTGCCGGGCTCCGTTTGGTGCCACGTGGAGGCGCCGCTCGGGTGCGGGAGCGGGATCACGTCGCACGCGAGCCCGTGAAACGTGGCGCGGAACGTCTGCCCGACGACCGCGGCGAGCTTCTGCTCTTTGCCCAAGACTTGGCTTATCGCGAGCCCGCCGACCGGCAAGAGCAGGCGCGGGCGGAGGATCTCGAGCTCCCCGGCGACGAACTTCGAGCAGGCGCGGATCTCGTCCGGGTCCGGCTTTCGATCGCCCCCGCCCTTCGCCTTGCCAGGGAAGCAGCGCGCGACGGCTGCAAAGTACACACGTTCGCGGACCGCGCTCTCGTCTTTGCCGAGGACCGATTCGAACCAGCGAAAGAGCGTCCTCCCCGCCGTCCACGCGAAGGGGCGCCCGAAGCTGCCCTCCCGCGGACCGGGAGCCTGGCCGAGGAGGTAGACGGGAGAAAATACAGGGCCCCCATGCACCACGGGCCCGATCATGTTCGGGCACACGCGGCACGCGTCGAGGCTCTCGTGGAGCGCGAGGAGGCGCGCTCGATCGTCCGACACGGCCCTTGGCGCGTCCCCGCGAGGGACGAGGGACGAGGGACGTTCGCGCGTGGCCGCCATACGCGCGCGACGATAGTCCACGACCGAGGCGCACGTCCCGCAATCGACGGGCCCCCGCCGCTCGCTCTTCGCTCCTTGCGCGGAGCACAAGGTGGGACAGAGAGGAAGATCAGATGCGCGACGCGGCCGCGTCGCTTAGCCTATCGGCATGTACGGCGGTCCCACCCCTCCTCCCTACGGTTACGGCGCACCTCCTCCTCCCGTCCCTGGTGGATGGGGCGGCTCTCCCGGCATGAGCGGCGGGATGCCGCCGCCGCCGCAACAGAGCTTCTTTTCACGGAATCCGATGCTCGTGATTCGGCTCGGGGTGGTGGCGCTCGTGGTGCCGGTCGCGATCGGCGTCGGGCTGTTCGCGGCGCACGAGTCCGGCAAGAATCAGCTCCTGTTCGACTCTGGAAACGCCGCCGCGCATGTCTTCGTCGACGGCAAGGACAAGGGCGAGGTCGCCGCGGGAGGCCACAAGATCGTGACGATGGACGCGGGGAGCCACCTCGTCGAGGCGAAGGACGGCTCCGGTAAGGTTCTCGAGAAGGCGACCGTCACGATCCCGGACAAGGGCTTTCGCGGCGCGTTTCGCTTCGCAAAAGCGCGTCCGATCGTGCGTGTCTCGGAGATCTACGGGCACGCCCCGGACGGGATCGTGAAGGCCACGCCCATCATCGACAGCTACTCCGACGACGCCTTCAGCGCGTTCCCGCCCGGCACCGATCTCGGGAGCCTCGACACCGCCTTCGTCGACACCATCCAGATGGGCCAGCACGAGCCCTACCGGATCGTGTGGAAGGTGTGTCACTTCAACAAGGGCAAGCGCGGGCCGGCGCAGGTCGCGTGCGGGGCGGCGCCGATCCCCGCGAACGACAGCCACTGAGCACGACGCACGGATCGACTAGAAAAATAGAGGGATCCGCGCGGGCGGGCGCGGCGCAACACACGCGCGAGGTGTGGTAGAGGGGAGGCTCCCTCGACGACACCAAGGCCGGTTCCCATGTACTTCCAAGAGCTCGTCCTCTCCCTTCAAGACTTCTGGGTAAAGCGTGGCTGCATGATCGTGCAGCCGTACAACTCGGAGGTCGGCGCCGGCACCTACAACCCGCACACGTTCCTCCGCGCGATCGGCCCCGAGCCATGCGCGGTCGCCTACGTGGAGCCCTCGCGCCGCCCCGCCGACGGGCGCTACGGGGACAACCCGATCCGCCTCCAGCAGTTTCACCAGTTCCAGGTCATCCTGAAGCCGGCCCCGATCGACATCCAAGATCAGTACGTGGAGTCGCTCTTGGCGATTGGCACGAAGGCCCTCGACCACGACGTGCGCTTCGTCGAGGACGACTGGGAGTCCCCCACCCTCGGCGCCTGGGGCCTCGGCTGGCAGGTGTGGCTCGACGGCCTCGAAATCAGCCAATTTACGTACTTTCAGCAGATCGGCGGCCTCGACTGCAAACCGGTTTGCGGCGAGCTTACCTACGGGCTCGAGCGCATTTGCACGTACCTCCAAAACGTCGATTCCATCTACGACGCGATGTACGCCCCCGGCGTCACGTATGGTGAATACGCCAAGCGCGCGGAGTGGGAGTGGAGCACGTACAACTTCGAAGAGGCCGACACGGCGGCGCACTTTGCCGCGTTCGACCACTACGAAAAAGAAGTGAAGCGCCTCCTCGCGAGGGACCCCGACCCGCTGAAGAAGCTCGTGCTCCCCGCCTACGATTTTGTCGTCAAAGCGGCACATCAGTTCAACGTGCTCGACGCGCGTGGCGCTATCGGTGTCACGGAGCGGGCGCGGTTCATCGGGCGCGTGCGCGGGCTCGCGAAGGCCGTCGCGGAGGCCTACTACGCGCAACGCGAAGCGCTCGGGTTCCCCATGCTCCCGAAGGCGCCGGAGACCGCCGCCAAGGCCCCCGAGGCCGCGGTCCAAGCCTGAATTCCCCTTCGTCCGCGCGAGGACGGGCCGCCTCCCCGGGCGCGCGAGCGAAGGCATGCGTCCGCTCGTGGGCATGTGCATCGCTCGTCCTCGCTGGCCGAGTCGCCACCAAAGAGCCAGGCTCGCGCGTTCCGGATTACGGAACGCAATCGACCAGGTATCCTCACGCCATGCCGACGCGACGCGCCATCTCGACCCTCTTCTCGGCGAGCGCCCTCGCCGTCCTTGTCGCCTGCGGTGGCGGCGCGCCCTCCAAGTATCCGCCCCTACCCGAAGGGTGCAACGTACAGGTATTCAAGGACGCGCCGCGCGTGGAGTCCGACAACATCGGCACCGTGTCGGCCGTCTGCGACGAGGGCGCGGCCGACGAGGACTGCCTTCGAACGCTCAAGGACGAGGTGTGCAAGCTCGGCGGCGACGTAGCGTGGGGCGTGCCGGACAAACCCACCGTCGCCGATGGCAAGAAGCGCTTCTCGGCCCGCGCCGCCCACTCCAAGGCCCGCGAGCCGAAGAAGAAGTAGCCCGCCGAGGGAGCTCGGATCCTATCTCCATAGGCACACACCCTCGTCGCGACGGACTATCTCTCTAGGCACTCGAGGATCGCTTCGCTGGTCGTCGCGGCGAGGGCGCATCGCACCTGGCGCTCCTCGAGCTCGTCTGCGCACGCGAGGGCGTCGGGGTCCGTTTTGGCGGAATGCACGACCGCCGCGACCTCGGCCGCGCCGCCGTCGAGCCCCCCTTCACGTGCGGAAACCTCGGCAAAGTGCCTCACGAGGGCCTCGCAGTCGGCCGCGGTGGCCTTCTTTCGACAGCCCACGATCGCCGAGAGCGCGACGACGAGAATGGGGGCGGCGCGCCTCAGCGAAGGCACTCGTCGACCTTGACGACCGTGTCCGCGCCGCGCACGCAGGCGAGCTTTCCATCGGTGATTCGCTTGCCGACGCACGCCTTGAGCATGGGCTCCATTTCGCTCCTGACGCGCGCCTTCTCTTTCTCGACGTCTTGAGGGGGAGTGGTCATCGCCTTGATTTGAAGCTCCACGTTGCGGTCGACGACGAGCAGGCACTCGGCCTCGGTAGCGGGGTGACCGCAGCCGGCGGCGAGGACGACGAGCGCGGAAAAGGGCCTTAGAGCGACGCGCAAGGCCCGAAAAAAATCCGGAGGACCGGCGGTCATGGCGTGGCCGAGCGAGCCCGCCCTCGTGCCGGTTCCTGGTCGACGTGAGGTCATTTGCCCCCGATCCTTAGCACTCCTGCGACCGGTCCGTGGTTGGGCCGAAGCGGTCCGAAGCAGATTTCGCGAGTGGGCAACGCAGGCCCCTTTTGCCTGATTTTTCCGCCAAAATAGCCGGTTAGCGCCAAAACGGAAGTGCGCCAAAGGTGCCACGCCGCGAGCCGTGCGTGAGGAGGTCGTGAGATCCACTGGAAAAATGGAGGGTAGGTCGTGCGGTTCGATTGCATGAATGCTACACGTGTTGGGTGATGCTCCGCGCAGTATCCCCCGAAGAGTACCTACGAAAAGCCATGGCGGCGAAGACCGCGCGCTCTCGTGGGCTCTTCGCGCGGAGGGGCCTCGCGGCGCGGAGCCGGCTCGACAAGACCACCCACGCGATGCTCTTGCGGCAGCTTTACCTCGCCCACTTCGAGGCCGAGCGGTTCGACGAAGCGCTCGACGTGGCGAAGCAGGCGCTCACCCTCGGCGTGCTCCCGGACGTGCTCGCCCAAGACGCGGCGCGCGCTGCGGCGCTCGCGGGCAACCTCGACGAAGCCCTCGAGCACCTTCGCGCTGCGGCGCGACGAGGGCCCCCGTCGCGGCGCCCGTTCCACCAGTGGACGCTGGGGAGCATGCTCTACCTCGCCGGCCGCTACACCGAGGCGGCCTCGGCTCTCGAGCGCGCCGCCCGCTGGGGCACGACCGACAAGCCGCTCTTCCGCGCGCACTTGGCTCTCGCGAAGCTCGGCGCGAAGGAGCCGGTGACGAACCTCGCCGACCTGCTCCGCGATCTTTCGGAGGCCCCGTGCGGACAGGGCTACGGGCGCTTCGTACTCGGGCACCTGGCCTATGCGTTGGGTGATTGGGACGAAGCGAGGAAATGGCTCTACGCGTTCGTACGAAAGAGCCAATCGGGGCGCCCGAGCATCGCCCTCGCCCTCCGCGCCGAGCTCACGATGGCGCGAGCGACATTGGCGAAGATGAGCGCGAACTAGAATACCGGACGATTTTCGCCAATACCTTCGCCCTGGCGTCGTTGGCGTGCTCACCGACAGGAGTCGGCTGCGCGCGCCTGCCTAGAGCACCGAACAGTTCGATTCGGTCAGCTTTTCGCCGATTTGCTTCGCCGTGCTTCGTTGCTCCTCCTCGGCTAGCAGCAGTAGGACTCGTCGTCGCGCGTCGCACGGCTCGCAACTCAGCGAAAATCCTCGGTCATCGAACTGTTCGGTGCTCTAGCCAGGGCTCGGTCTTGACGAAAATCGTCCAGCATTCTCTCTCGGTCCATGCGTCGGATCGGAGCGGGCGCGGATCGCGGTGGACACATGGGTGCAGAAGGCACGCGTGCACGACTCAGCGCCCGCGCGACGTGGAGTCACGAAACGAAACTGGCCACTCGGGTTTCCGAGTGGCCACTTTCGATTCGACTCTCGTCACCCGTCGCGCCAAAGCGGCACGGGCGAGGGCCTCTTACGGAAAGAGGGGGGCGAACTGAGTCGGGTCCTGTTTGTCGGTGCAAGCCTCGCCCAGGTTCGTCGACGGGACCGAGGTCGCCGTCGTCTGCGTGGTGATGAGGTTCGTCACGAAGACCGCGAAGTCGCAAGGACCGCCGCCGTCGCCGCCGTCGGTAGGCGGAGGGGGACCGGTATCGGGCGGGGGCGGAGTGATGACGTCGGGGATCGTACTGCCGTCGCGAGGAATGACGCCGCCGTCATCGTCGCCGCAACCCGTCGTCAACACGCCGAGCGACGTGCACAATGCACCTATCGCCACGCATGCTAATTTCCAGCTTTTCATGTTGGTTCCTCCTCAGTTCTTGAGGTACGGACCGTTGCCCGGGTTGGGGGTGTTGAGGTACGGGAACGCGTCGCCGAACTGCTCGGGGCCGTTGAAGTTCACGTCGGTGAACGGAACGCTGCGAGCGGGCGCGTCGGCGTCGGTCGCGAAGAGCACGCCCATCGCGGCGCGGAGGGTGATGTCGACGACGTCGTCACCGGGGCGGCGACCGTTCGGGAAGCCCTGGAGATCGCAGCCGGCGAGCGAGGTGTCGACCTTGCGGTCGGCGGTGAAGCAGCCAAGCGCGCCGAGGCCGTTCGCCTTCGCGATTTGGTCTGCCTTCGACGTCGGGATTGCGCCGAGGTCGTTTGCCGTGTTGAGGCGGAGGTACTCGTACACACCCGTGGTCGTGTTCTGGGTGAACTTGATCTTCGAGTTGTCGACGAGCGTGACCTCGAGGCCCTG
>JAAFHV010000277.1 GCA_013297655.1 Myxococcales bacterium
TTTTTTTTAATTTGCACTTGCCGGCGTGCTGGCGAATCACCTCGACGATGCCCGTGTCCGGCTTCCACGTCGGCGGCCCGATCCACCAGCACTCGCGCTCCCCCACCGCCTTCACCACGCCCTCGACGTAGCTCGCGTAGTAGTCCGGGTAGGGCAAAAACACGTCGTTCGCCCCGAGCGTGAGGATCACGATGTCGGGCTTGAAGTGATCGAGGAGCCGCCGAAACCTGGGCGCCTGCGCGTACTTGCGGATCGACACCGCCACCTCGGCGTCGCGGTAGAACTTCGCCCCTTCGCTCTTGAAGTACGCCGAGAGCCCCTTCGCGAGGCCACCGTTTCCGCCCACCATCGAGTCGCCCGCGTGGAGGATGATCTTCCCCTTGAGGTCACGCGGTGGTGCAGGCGGCGGCTCGGGCGGCGCGGGCTCGGCGTGCACGGGCTCGGCCTCCACCCCGGCGTCCACGATCGCCGAACGCACCGAGACCCGGCGCGGCGGCGGGGGCGGGGGATCCTCGGCCGGGCGATCGACACACGCGCCGAGACATGCGAGCACGAGCGGCGCGACGACGGAACGAACCTTCACGGTTCGCATTCTTGTCGGCTCGAGGCGCTCGTGTCGAAAAAAACGACGCACGTGCCGCACGGACGAACGGCCCACCCTCTTTCGAGAGCGGGCCGCGATGGTGGAGCGAAGAACGAGAACCGGACGATACGGAGCAAGCGCTCAGCGGCGCGAGGCGCTATCGCCAACGCGATGTCAGGGGGCGCTCTCGGCGTCCGCGCAGCAGCGGAAGCCGGTGGAGTAGTCGTGGTAGACGGCGTTGTGGGCGGTCGTCTTGTAGCCGCAACCGTCGCCGTTCAGGTGCGTGTCCTGGTAATAACCGCCCTGGAACGTGCCGGCCGGATCGTCGACCCACTCGTGCAGGTTGCCGACCATGTCGTAGACGCCGTAGCCGTTCGTGCAGCCCGAGTGGGAGCCCGTCTCGGCGAGGGTGCCCTCGACCTGGTTGAGCTTCTCGTCGTTGAGCTGGTCCCAGCCCCAGGTCTTCGCGGCGAGGGGGAAAATGACGCCGATCGGGCTGCGACCGTGGTCGTTGCAGCGGCTCTCTTCTTTGGTGTCGCCGTAGCCCCAGGTGGACTTCTCCGGGCCCATGCAGGCCGTTCGCCACTCTTGGGGCTTGCAGAGGCGCTTGCCGGAGGCCGAGCACGCCGCTTGGGCCTGTTTCTCGCTGATGTGGCCCTGCGGCTTCACGCCCGGCACGCTGACCGCGCGCACGTCGTGGCCGTCGACGCCGAGGAAAAACGGGAAGGGGCGCTGCTCGCCGGTGGAGAGCACCTCGACGAGGGAGGCTTCGTAGCGGTCGACGCAGAAGCGGCCGTCGATGCTGGCCATGCCGGCCGGGCAGGGGCCGCGGGTGGTCTTGAGGGCCGACTCGGCGCCGGAAGGCGCGGCGGTCGCGGCGTTGAGGAGAGAGCCGGAGAAGGCGCCCTCGGGGGTGCGGAGCTCTTGGGCGATCTTCAGGCCGTCGCCGAAGGTGGCGGTGCGGGCGTTTCGCGCCGAGACCGCGCTCCCGAACGTGCGGTGGAGCGCGCTCTGGGTGGGGACCGAGGGGCCATCGACGGCGGAGCCGGGGGTGACCTTCGTGCAGCCGCCGAGGGCTGCCGTGGCGGAGGCGAGGGCAAACGCCGCCGTGAGGGTGAGCGCCGCGCTGCGGAGCGAAGAAGGAACGCAAACGCGACCGAGAAGAGCCTGCGCGCCAACCACCGAGGAATCATTCCGGGAAAGTCTCAACCGCTACCTCCGGGATACGGCGGCCGGTATGACCCGGCAGCCCTGGACCGCGAAACAAACTTCGCGAGACCCGCAAGGGTGTACCGGTCGCTCCGCGGGCTTGGAACCCCAAAAGCGCCACACCCTTCATTAAGGTGCGACCGGACGGCACATGGACTTTCAGTGTCGGCGGAATGCCTTTTCGGTTAACTAACCGAAATCACTTGGTTTCGCGGAGCATGCCCTTCACGACGGCCTGCGTCATCTTTCGGAAGCCCTCGCGGTCGAAGTGAGCTCCGCTGGTGAGCCAATCGGAATGGAGAGCGCTCTCGACGGCGTTCGCCTCGAGCGGGCCGTGGAAGTGGCCGAGCAAATCGAGGTGGTCGGCGGCGCCGGCCCACACCACGTCGCCCCAGATTTGGGAGAGCACCGGCACGACCCCGTCGTTCGAGCGCGCGCCCGGGAGGCGGCCGATGCCCTCGTCGAGCAAGCGCTCCACTTCGACCGGGAGGCTAGGCGCGGCGCAGGGGTACGTCTCGTCGTAGCGGGCGGTGATGCCGTAGAGGGTGGTGAAGATCGCGTGCGAGACCATGCGCCAGGGCGAGAGCACGTGCTGCAAGAGCCCGCGCGCACCCGGCGCGGGGGCGGCGCCCACCACGCACTGGTACCGAACCCCCGGGCGATCTTCGACCCCCGCCTGGAAGAGATCCATCGCCTCGGGCGTAAGCTGGATCACGGCCCCCTGGTCGCCCTTGATCGCGTCGAGGTAGGCGCGCACCTCGCGGCTCTTGGCGGGCTCGAGCACCCCGAGGAGCGAGTCGGTGATGCGGCCGAGCATGCGCACCTCGATCCCGATCGCCTTGTCGACGCGGCCGAACGCGAGCACGAGGGCGCTCGCGAGGGTGAGCGGCGGCGCCGAGAGCGTGAGCGCCACGAAGGTGAACGCGCTCACCGTGTAGAGCATCTGCTGGCCCGCTTTGGTCGCGAAGAACGTCGCGAGCGGCGTGCCGTAGTGGGGCGTGCTGATCGTCGTGACGGAGCGGAGCTGCTCGAGCCACTCGCGCGACTCGGCCGTGACGGGGAGGCGCGCCGAGGGGGAGGCCACGAGCCGCGCGTCCAATCCTCCCGTGGAGTGCCCGAGCAGGTGCACGTGGTCGCCCGGCTCGGCGGTCTCCGCGACGGCTTCCATAAGGCGGCCGGCCCGGCGCACGATCGACGCGGTCGGCGGGACGTCGACCACGTGCACCGCCGCTTCTTCGCCAAGAGCGCGAAACTCTTCGAGAACGGCAGATCCGAGGTGAGAGAAATAACCGAACGCCCCGAGCTCGGCGAACCCGAACATGCCGGGAGAGAGGTAGACCCGATGCATCCGCGCAGCTTAGAGCACGGCTCGTGAATCCGGGGGTGTGTCGTCTCCTCGCCTCGTCTCGCGCATCGCGATCGCGCGCGCTCCCAGGCTCAGGCTCGCCGCTCCCGGGCTTGCTCGAACGGACGTCGCGCGGACCCTCTCTATAGAGAGAGCCGACGCGAGAGAGAGGCGCGGCTCACTTGAGCGGGAAGTGGAACGCGACCTGGACCGGCTTGTTCGGGTTCGGGGCGAGCGCGCCGACGAACGACGCGGCGCCGACCAAGCTCGGGCCCGCAGACGTGAGCGTGACGGTGAAGCCCTTGTCTTGCCGGTACATCGTGATGGTGCCGGGGCTCTTGGTGTCTTGCTCGCTGTACGAGGCGATCCCGCTCGGCGCCGGGGCGACGCCTGCCGTGAACGTGCCCGGCGCGTTGAACCCGTTGCCGGCGAGGTTCACCGTGAGCGAGCGCGTGCCGTCCGCGGCTTGGCATTGGAGCTGCCACGAGGCCGCCGTCCCCGTCGCGACGCTCGTGATCGCGTTCCCCTGGTGGGTCTTGCCGTCGACCGTGAACTGGCAGGTGCCCTCCGCGAGCGTCGGCACGGGCAGCGGCGTGTTGCTCGACGAGGGCACCGGGGTCGTGCTGTCGGCGCCCGCGTCGTCGCTCGTCCCTCCGTCCGTGACGACCGCCTCCGAGCTGCAGGCGAACGAGCCGAGGACGACCAGGAGGCAAAGAGCTCTCATGTTGAAAGCTCTATCACGTGGAAACCACCGAAGAATTTTCATCGTAAGCGCGAGCTCGACGAGCGCTGCTCTACGGCGGCGCGCTCGTCGTGAGCGCGAAGGCGCCGAGATCGAGGTACGCGAGCGTGCCGCGGACCATCCGATCGACCAGGACGTCGTCGGTCGGCGCGAGATCGGGGAGCAGCCGCGACATCATCACGAGCCCCCTCGCGGCGGCGAACGCGACGAACACGCGCTCCTGCAAGTCCGCGGGTGGCGAGACGAGACGGGCACCAAGCCAGGCCACGATCTCCGCGACCGAGGCCGAGAACGCGGCGTTCGCGGTCTCTTCGCTCCACGAGAGGGGCACCGCCAAGTTGAGCGAGCGGCGCAGGTCCCGGCTCACCCCCGGCACGTCGACGGCGAGCGCGCAGCAGGCGCGAACCGCCTCCGGAACCGTGAGCCCCGGGGTCGCCAACACCTCGCGTAACCGCCGCAGGAAATCGCGCTGCAGACGCCGTGAGATCTCGGCGTAGATCGTGGTCTTGCTCGGGAAGTAGCGGTAGAGCGAGGCGACCCCGACCCCCGCCCGCGCCGCGATCGTGTTGACCGAGGTCTGCGGATCGCCGATCGCGAGGGCAGCCGCGACGACGGCCTCGACGATCGCGGAGGAGTCGCGGCGAGACGGGCTCGGCCCCGGCGGCGGCGCGAGGGGATCTCTGGATTTCGCCATCGCAGCGAAGAGCGTACCACGACGACCTTGCCGCAACGGCAGGGCGCCGCGCCCGGAGCGCCATCGCCGAGTTGGCCATATTCATTCGTAATATCCATGGCTTATGGCCGTCCGCCGCGGAGTTGAGGACCACCGCGTTCGCGCCATACTTGCCGCGTGCGTCGTGCCCTCGTTCCCGTTGCTCTAAGCGTCTTCGTCACGGCTGCGTGCAGCGACCGGTACGTGCTCGAGGACCCCGCCGACGCTGCCGATGGTGCCCCCAAAGATGCCTCGGCGCCGTCGCAGCTCCCTCCACGGCCCACCTTCGACGCCGCGATCGTGGCCTCCGACGCGTCCGTCGACAGCGCGCCGCCGTGTGTCGCGCTCTCGCTCGATCCTGCGAAGGGGATCACCCCGACGGTTTCCGGGACGGCGGTGCTCACGGCGACGCGGCTCACGCTCCAGGCCGCCGACCAGAAGCCGTGGGGGACGGGGTTGTTCGTCTTTCCGCCGTCGACCCACCTCGTCGGCGCGTACAGGGTCGTCTTTGGTTCGGCGGCCACATTTTCGTCCTTCGGTGATGGCGCGGCGATGGGGCTCTATGGTCCCGCCCCTGGCGCGTCGCGGGTGGTGCTCTTGGGGCTGCCCACCGGGCCCGGGCTTGGGCTGTTCTTCGCGTCGAAGGCGTCGTTGCTCGACGACTCGAACATGATCGCGGGGGACTTCATCCAAGAGCGGCCGACGACGGTGCTCATGAAGCTCCCGACGTCCCTCCCGTTCACGCTCGACGTCGGGTTCGCGTTCCATCGCGGCGTGCTCACGGTCGACGGGATCACGCGCTCGACCGTGTCGGCGCACACGACGATCGAGCGTCTCGCGTTCGGCGGCGCGGCGGCGGCGAGCTCCACCTCTCCGGGCTTCGCGATCACCGCGTTTTCTGCCGAAGCGTGCCCCTGAAGCCTGGCGGCGCGCGAAGATCGCGAAGACCGCGCGTGGCAGCGCCGCAGGCCCAGCAGCTCAGCGCGAGGTGAGCTCGCGGTAGATCGCGGCGTACGCGGCGCGCATCGCGGCGAGAGAGTACGTGCGCTCCACGACGGCACGTGCGCGCTCGAGGAGGGTCTCACGATCGGCCTGCGCGAGGGCGCGGGCGCGGGCGATCGCGCGGGCCAGCGCCTCCGGCGAGCCGTCACGGGAGAGCAGGCCGGTGTCGCCGTCGCGAACGAACTCGGGCACCCCGCCGACGGGCGTCGCGACGACGAGGCGACGCGACGCCATCGCCTCGAGCAAGGTGAGGCCGAGACCCTCTTTTCGTGCGCCGGAGATCACCATGTCGACGTCGCGGAGGGCGGCAGACACGTCGGAGACGTGACCCAGGAAGCGGGTGCGATGCGCGATCCCGAGGGTGCGCGCGAGCTCGCGGAGCTTCGGTGCGTCGGGGCCGTCGCCGCAGACGTCGAGCTCGAGCTCGGGGCAGCTCACGAGCGCGCGCAGCACCACGTCGACGCCTTTGCGCGGCTCGAGGCGTGACACGACCGCCGCGCGCGGGTGGGCACCGGTCGCGCGGGTAGGCAGCGGCGGGAAGGCCTCGAGGCGAACGCCGTTCGGGATCACGCGGAGGCGCGGGGCGAGGGCGGGGAGCTTCTTCTTTGCGACTTGCCGCACGTCGTCGCTCACCGAGCAGGAGATCGCCGCGTCGCCGATGACGAAGCGCACGAACACCCAGCAGCTCGGATCGTCGAACACGCGCGTGGAGTGCTCGGTGCGCACGATCGGCAGCTTTCGCGCGAGCGCGGCGCGGGTGCCGACGACCTGGGAGCCGAAGGTATGGAGGTGCACGACCTCGGCGCGTGTCGCTTCGAGCAAGCTCGTGAGCCAGGCCACGTCGCGGGGGAGCATCGCGCGCGCGACCATCGCGAAGGGCCCCTCCGACCGCACCTTGTGCTCGTGCACCGCCACGCCTGCGTCACGAAAGGCGTGGAGCACACGATCGCTCGGAGAAAATAGGGCGATCGTGTGGCTCGTGGCCGGGTCGTCGGTGACCAGATCGAGGAGCATGCGCTCCGCGCCCCCGAGCTCCCCAGCGGAGACCACGTGGAGCACGCGGACCGGACGTGAGCCTGCCTCTGCGCTCACCGGCCGACCTCCGAGGTCGTCGCTGCGGCCTCGAGCGCGCGGAGCTTTTTGTTCATCATGACGTAGAGAACGGCGGCGACGATCGCGTGCACCACGCTGGTGGAGAGCGCGATCCCCTTGAGCCCCATGACCTTCGCCAAGATCGCGTTGCCAGTGAGGTTCACCGCCGCGTTCAAGATGCCCATCCGCACCATGACGCGGCTATTTTGCGCGGCGATGTGGGCGCGCACGAGCACGAGCAGCACCCCGAAGGTGGGCACCCCGGCGAGGTAGTAGGGGAGGATCTCGGCCATCCGGAGCACGCCGTCGTCGTCCATCGCGCCGTGGCGAAACACGAGGCGGAGGAGCGGCACCCGCACGAGGTGGAGCACGAGGCACGCGGCGGAGAGCGAGAGCAACGTGACCCGCAGCGCGCCGGAGAGCTTCGCGCGGAAGGCGCGGTAGTCGCGTTTGCTCGCGTCCTCCGAGAGGTGGGTGAGAAGCACCGAGAGCAGCGCCGCCTGGAGGATCGACGTGGGGAGCGAGCCCACGTCGCCCGCGAGGCGGAGCAGCGTGCCGCCGCCGGCGACCCCGACGAGCCCGGCGAAGAGCTGATCGACCGAGGGGTTCACCCGCGTGATCGCGGCGCCGAAGACCTCCGCGGCGATGAGCTTGCCGACGCGGACGAGGGCAGGGGGGCGCGCGAGCGTCCACGCGAAGCGCAGGTCGCGCGCGAACCGCACGAGCACTGTGAGCGTGACGATCTCGCCCGCGAGCTGCGCGTAGGGAATGCCGACCGGGCCTACGTTTCGCGCGAGGGCGAGGCACGAGACGGCGACCGCGGTGCCGAACGCGCTCGCGACGGGGAGCGCGAAATACCGATGCTCCGCGTTGAGCTGCGCGGCGAAGAACGTCTTCAGCGAGAGCGCCATGAGGTACGCGAAGAAGCCGGGCACCATGAGCTCGGCGAGGGTGCGATCCGGGCCCGTGTAGATGACACCGAAATACCCCGCCGCGACGAACGACACGACGAGGGCGAGGGCGCTGCCGTAGACCACGGTGTGGGCGAGGAGCGCGCCGCGGAACGCGGGCAGCGCGGCCGGGTTTTCCTTTCGGACCTCGGCGAGCAGCGGCACGAGGGCGGAGTCTTGGTAGGCCGAGAACACGAGCGATCCGGCGAAGGTGAACGCCGCCCACGCGAAGGTGTACACGTCGGTCGTGTGCGAGCGCCCGAACCACGTGGAGAGCAGCCACGGAAAGATCGCCTCGCCGCCGCGAAACACGATCTGCGCGGGGAGCAGGCCGAGCGACGTGCGCGCGAGGCTCTTCGGTTTTTTGGCGGACGTCGCGGCGTCGGTCTTCGTGTTGGTGCCTGCGCTGCCGGCAGAGCTCGCGTCGGACCCGTGGTCGGCTTCGGGGGCGGACTGCGCGGGCGCGTTCTTTGGCGCGTTCGTTGGCGCGGAGCCCTCGTCGCTCACGAGGCGAGGACCTCGGGCACGTCGGACAGGCCGATGACGCGGATGTCTTCGCGGCGCGCGAACGCGAGGAGCTCGGCGAGGCTGCCGAGGATGCGACGGGCCTCGGCCTCGGTCTTCGCGTAGGGGCTCTTGCCCTCGACGATCTCGACGTTGTGGAACATGCACGTGAGCACACAGGGCGCGCGCGGCGAGGTGGACGCGGTGGACGTCGTGGACGCGGCGTGCGCGATTTCGTCTTTCGCGAGGGCGACGAGCTCGGCCCCGGAGGCGCGGGTGGGGCGCAGCCAGCGCGGATCGATGCGATTGCCAATCACGGGGAGGCTATTTTTCCAGCTCTTCCGAATGGTAATGGGCACTTCCCATAGTGGGCAGTCGCCGACCTTTCCCGCGTCGTCCCAGCGCGGGTGGTAGGGCTGCGACGGCGCGTCCAAGAACGCGAGGCCCTTGGCTCCTGCTTGTGCCCAATCCATGTGTGGCGTGACGCTGGACTCCACCCGGTAGCCCAGATCGTGGAGGATGCGGAGCGACGCGGGGCCGACGCCGAAGCGACCGGCGCGGAACGTGGTGGGCGCGCGGCCGAAGACACGCGTGAACTGCGCGGTGAGGTTCGTGAGCTTCGCGCGCTCGATGGGCTCGGGGTAGTCGCGCTGGAACGCGTTCGTGACATCTGGCACGTGCGCGTCGGGAGGCACCGTCTCGCCGTGGAGGTGAGAGCCCCGATCGGCCTTCGCCGCGGCGAGCACCTCGACCGACGCGGGGTCGTCCATGACCTCGCCGGAGACGAGGTACGTGCCCTTCGCCCCGGTGCTGGCGAAGAGGGGCTCGAGGCGCTCCTTCACGCCGACGGTGACCCCGCGGAAGCCGAACGGCTTCTCCACGCGCCAGCCTGCGCCCTTGTCGCATTCGGTGTCGATCGTGACGGTGAGGAACGCGCGCGGCACGGCACGCTTTGGGTACCACACCGAGGCCAAACCGAGGAGAATTTAGCGGGATCCGTGGGCCTCAGGCTCGGAACCGGAGCCTCCTTCGAGGCCCGAGAGCTCGCCCGCGGGGGGGCGCGTCGTCGGTGGGCGACCCCGCTTCGTCGAGGGGGCGATCGTCGCGTGAGAACGCGCGTCTCTCCACGCCGCGGGTGGTCGCGCTCGGCTCGGCTGGGCCTCGGCCTCGGTGGCGCGGTACGGTCGCCTTCGTCGCGCTCGGTCGGCGCTCGGGGGGAGGCGCGGCGTGGGGGGCGGTGTCGTTCGGATCGTCGGCGAGCGCTCGCGCGTCGCGGGTCTCCTTGGTTCGTCGCGCTCGTTTCGTGCGCGCACCGAGGCCCTTGAGTACCGCGCGGAGCTTCGTGTCGTTCGGGAACGCGAAGATGGCGGTGTCGCGGATCTCGCGCATCGCCTCGAGCAGGTGGTGCACGGCTTGGTTGCGGCGCAGCACCTCGAGCCTGCCGCCCTTGACCCGCAGCGTGCGGCTCGACGAAATCCCGTCGACGGCGAGCTCGTGCACCTTCGCCTGCGCGACGAGGGCGGCGACGTCGGCCCCGACACGCGCCACGAGCGCGGCGTTGCTCGTCGCGAAGTAGCTGAGCGCGCGGAGGTGCTCGCCGATGTGCGCGAGGCTCGTCCCGGACGGGAGCGCGGCGAGCATCGTGAGCAGATCCGGGCGCTTCCGAGCAGCGAAGCGCGCGACGCGGACCATCTCGTCGCGGTACGCCTTGGCCGCCACGACGGCGGCGTTCGCCTTGGAATCGAGGCCCATCGGCTCCATGCGACGGATCGCGTGGGTGGCTTCGACGAGCGCGATGCGGATCAGCAAATCGTCGAAGAGCGCGGGATCGAGCCCCGCCGCGAACAGGCTCGCGCGCACGGGCGTGAGGGCCTTGAGCATCGTCAACCCGTCGAACCAGAGCTGCGATGCGGAGATGCGTTGGCGCTTCGTGGGCAGCCCTTCGAGCACGTGCCCGTGGGTGGCCACGCACTCCATCGCGTCGAGCTCGGCCATCGGATCTTTGGGTAGGGGGCCGGGGCTCGTGGGGGTGGGCGCGGGTCGCTTCGGGATCGCCATCGTGTCCTCCTCGGATCCTGGGCGTAGGGGCTTCCGGGTCCGACGCGCGGGTCTCGGCACGTGGGGGTGGTTCGTTGCGTGAGGTGAGCGGATTATTTTTTGCGTACCGCGCCAGCGGAATCGGCACCGTGCGCGCCAGGGATATTGGCGCGCGGCCCGCGGGATCGAGCGGCCGCACACGCCCGTCGCCCGCGCCGCTCCGTTGCCCCGCCGCGCGCTTGCCCCGCGGCTGCGCGGTCTGCCGCATAAGCGCTGGGCGCCGCTGCGAGGCCTGCGCCGCGGGGCTTGGACGTGGTGAGCACCGAGGAAGGGCTGGTGCGGCCCTCGCGATGGCGAGGGCGCCGGCTCCGTGGCGCGCCGTTCGCCTTACGGTGTGCGCCTCGCGCGCCTGTGCTCGGGGGAGGACATCGTCTCCTGTCGAGGCGGGTTCTGGGGGAGCCGACTCGGGCGAGGTGGTAAGCTCGGTCGCCGCATGTGGTTGGACCATACGATCGTGCCCGTCACCGACGCCCGTACCTCCGCGAACCTGCTCGCGGCGATCCTCGACCTCGCGACACCGGTCGACGCCGGGCCGTTCGTGCAAGCGCGGGTGGGCGAGCACACCACCCTCGACTTCGTCTCCACCGACCGTCGTGAGCCCCACCACTATGCGTTTCGACTAAGCGCGCCCGAGCTCGACGCAGCCTTGGCCCGCTTGGTCGCGATGGCGGTGCCCTATGGGAGCGGCCCGGCGAGCGGATGGGACAGTCGCTGCTACGAAGAGAACGGGGACCGCGGTGTCTACTTCCGGGACCCCTCGGGACACGTGTACGAGCTCATCACGAAGCTCGCGGTGTCTGGCACGTAGCCTCGCGTGGACTCTCGTGCTTGCGGGCGTGTCGCGATGCGGGCCTTCGATGCGGCGCGGGCGATCATGGGAGTGAGCTCGTTGCCTAGGTGACACTCGGCGGGGGCGCGGGGCGCACCCTGCGGGGCTTTTGGTTTTGTGCGCGGCGCGCACGGGGCGGTGGGGAGGAGAAACGGGGCGCTCGCGGTCGGCTGCGGGTGGACACGGTTTTGGGGCGCTGGCGGGCCCCTCCCAAACTCGCCGCCGTTCCGCACGCTGAATGTGGCCAATTGGCGATTAGAGACCACGTCGTTCTGGTTGCCGCGCGAGAACGGCGAGCTCAGACAGCCGGCTCCTCGTCTCGATCGCCTGCCGGCGGGGCCAGCGCCCCAAAACCGCGCCCACCCACAGCCTCGCCCACGAGCACTTGGAAAGGGGGAATGAGAAGGAAGAGGAAGAGGAGACTCTCGGGGCCGGCGGAGAGCACGTCCTGCCTGCGGAT
>JAAFHV010000275.1 GCA_013297655.1 Myxococcales bacterium
CGAGGTGCGCAAGCAGGTCAGGGGCGGGTCGCGACCCAATAGAGCGCGTTGGTGCGCGACTCTCCGTCGTCGAGGTTCTGGCGCGGGATCGCGGCGAGCTCGTCCCAGGCGCGGTCTTTCTCCAGGATCGCGTGCTCGGCGTAGACGAAGCCCTTCCACGCGTCGGAGGTGTCGGGAGCCATCGTGCGCGCTAGCACGGGGTACGCCTCGCGCACCCACGCGGGCGAGAGCAGCTCCTCGGTCATCGGCGTAAAGGGCAACATTTGGATGCCGTGAATGAAGGCCGGGTTCGCGCCGAAGAACGTGGAGTGGTCCACCTTGAAGCCCCAGAGAATGCCCACGATCTTCTTCTCGGCGTACTCGGGAGGGTAAACGGTGGAAGCGCTGGTGATATGCCAATACGTCTGCGTGGAGCGGATCTCGTGGGCGAGGAGCACGCGCCCCACGTTCGTGAGGTCGGGGTTCTTCGTCGCGACCCCGAGGAGCGCGAGCGCATACCACGCGTGCACCGCCTCCGACGTCGACTCCTGATTACGCGAGTCGCCGAACGGGGTGAGCCCCGCCGCCCACGAGTGACCATCGTACCAGTCGAACACGCGGAACGCCGTGAAATACGGGTCGTCCTTGGATGGGTTCGCGATGTCACGCGCGAGGTCCATGAGCTCGGCGCTCCGTAAGGCGGCCCACTCGGGCTCTTCTTTCGCGATCGCGGCGGCGGCGTAGAGGGGATACCCGTAGTGGAAGTGGTGGTCGTTGTAGAGGCCCTGCCCGTAGTCGGCGCCAAAGTCGGCGATTCCATTTTTGGATACGATCCCACCCCATACGTCGTCGTAGAGGAGGGTGTTCGCGTTCTGCCCGCGGAGGGTGCGGTCGAGGCTCGTCTTCATCGCGCCGCGCACGATCTTCGCGAGCTCGGGCCGCTTTAGCTCGTCGGCGACGAGGGCGAGGCGACCGAGTCGGCTCATGTCTTTTCCGAAGCCGTACGGATCGTCCCGAACCGGGCGCGCGGCCACGTCGGCGACGTCGACACGGAGCGCCTCCTCGACCGCGGCGAGGCGGCTCGGAGCCACGTTCCGCGGCGCGCTCCACGTCACCTTCGGGAGCTCGAGCGCGACGGTCCAGGTGTTCCCTTCGACGAGACGCATCGGACCTTTGATCGTCTCGCGCGCGACGCCCGCGATCGGGGCGGGGGAGAGCACTGGCACGTGGTGCGGGAGCGCGAAGGTGAGCGCGGTGCCGGAACCCGTGGTTTTCCATCGATAAACGACGGTTGCCCGGTCGCCCCGCACGCGCACGTCGAGGTCTGCCCCGCGCGGGATCGCGTCGCGGTGAGCCATGAGGATCGGCTTCGACGCCGGACCGTCGAGCTTCGCGACGCGGACCGCGCCATCGAACGGACGCGTCGCGACGAGCGACTGCCCCGCGATCGTGAAGGTGAGCGCGGCGGACGCGTGAAGCAGCCAGGTCGACCCGTCGTTGAGGGCGACCTCGAAGGTGTCGCCGGTGACGGTGCCGCTCGTCTTCCCGTCCACGTTCACGATCGCGTGCTGGGTCGTGAGGCGGGGGGTGAGCTTCTCGTAATCGGCAGTCACGAACGCCATCCCGCGGACGAGCGAGGCGGAGAGCTTGTTCGTCGCGCCTTGCCACGTCACGTCGACCGAGACCGGCCCATCGTTTCCTATCGTTCGTGGCGGGAGCGCTTCGGTCGCGCCGAGCGCCATGTCCTTCACGATCGCGGAGATGACGGCGTTGGCAGAGGCGACCCGCTTCGGTGCCGACACCTCGAGCCCCTCGGTCGTCGCGCGAATGGCGTAAGGCAGCACGTTTACGGGGAGCGTGCCCTCGGCGAGGACCAGGTTCTCCCACCAGGCGTTCGTCGGGCGGGGAGCCTTTGTGCTCTTCCAGAGCACGGTCGGCTTCACCGGGTGAGACACCTTCGCGTGCACCGGGGGCGAGACCGCGAACGGCTTTCCCATGACCCACTCGTCGAGCGCGGGGGGCGCGCTAGGCGCCGCGCCGTCGCTCGCGCCGGGGGCGCCGCCATCGCCGTTCGATGCGGGAGAAACGGGGTCCCCCGCGGTCGGGCCGGTGGGCGATGCGCTGTCCGAGCATGCTGGCGCGGCGACGAGGAGCGGGAGGAGACACGACCCGAGGAGAGCCACGTGGCGAGGGTTCATGGCGCACCCTTTTGCACGCCTCGTGCCCACCATTTTGGCGGAGCGTCCTCCGCGTAAAAGGGCGAGCGCGAGGGGGCGAACGATGGCCCCTCGGCCGAGCGCGACTGCACGATCGGCGGCCGTGAGAAGAGCATCGCCTCCTGGACTATGTCTGCTATAACGGATGAGTGGGCGCGATGTTGCCGCTAGGCTCACACCGAGAAGTTCCGGAGTTTATCTATGGAAAGCGCGTCGATATTGCTGGTGGGTGGCCTCGAGCGGATGGACGGCCACTATCGCGCGGCGCCCGACGGCGTCGCGATCTGTGCGGTTTACATCGATTCCCATGCCCTCGAGCGGCGCGCCGAGACCGCGGACGCGATCGTGCTCGTCACCGGGCACGTCTCGCACGCGGCGGCCCTCAAGGCGCGCACGATCGCGCGTCGACGAAACATTCCGCTCGTGCACGCGCTCACGCCGAGCCTCTCTTCTGTGCGGAACGCGCTCGCGAACGCGATGCTCGCCGTTCGAAAGGTTCACGCGCAGGAGCGACGTACGGCCTAGAGCACCGAACAGTTCGGTGCTCTAGCGGGCTTCTCGCGCGACACCGGTCCGCCGCGACGTCACGACTCCGGAGGCCCCACTTCGACCGGCACGAGTGCGTCGTCGGCCCTCTCCGTCGGCTTCACGAGGCGGTCCTTTCCCCAGCAAAATACGCGTCCGCGTGAGGTGAGCGCGCAGACCGAGTCGTGCGACGCCATGAGATCGATCGCGGGCTCGGGGAGGGCGAGCGCGTTGCCGGGGGTGTCGCGATCGGTCGTCGTGCCGTCGCCGAGCGCGCCCGCGTCGTTCTGCCCGGAGCAGTGAACGTGTCCGTCGCGCAGCCGCGCGCACGCGAGCTCGCTGCCGACGACTACCTGCGCCGCCGGCCCCGGGAGCGGAAACGCGCGCGGCAGGGGATGGGCGTTGCCGAAGCGCGGATCGACCGAGGTTTGTTTTCCCAAGCGCCCGCCCCAACACTGCACCGCTCCCGCGGCGTCGATCACGCAGGTGGAGAGGCTCCCCGCGGCGATCGCCACCACACCCCGCACGTTGGCCACCTTCGCCGGCCGCGCGCCGGGCGGGTGGGCACGGGGCGCGCCGGTTTCACCGTTCAGGTTTCCGCCCCAGCACGTCACGCTACCGTCCGAAAGCACCGCGCACGTGTGCTCCGACGACACCGCGATCGCGATCGCGCCGCCGACGGTTCGCGCGCCCGGGAGCGCCTTGATCGCCTCGCTTCGGTTCTCGTCGATGAGCGTTCCATCGCCTGCTTTTCCCCATGAACGGTCGCCCCAGCAGTGCACGTCGCCGGCCTTCGTGAGGGCGCACGTGCGCTCCCAGGCCGCTTGAATGTCGGTCACGGCGGGCAACCCTTGCACTGGCAAGATGGTGTCGCGATTTTGGACCGGCTTGCCGTCGCCGAGCTGCCCGGTGCCGTTCTGACCCCAACACGACGCGATGCCTGCCGCGTCCGCCACGCACGAGTGGCGAAGCGAGACGGTGAGGATCTTCGCGCCACGGAGGTTCTTCGCGTCGGGCTCGCGCTCGAAGACCATCGCGTCGAAACAATAAACGGACCCGTCGGCGGTGAGGCCGCACGTCGCCGTCGTCGATCCGTGCGCAAGGCTCACGATCACCGGGCGCGGCAGCGGGACCGCGTTCGGTTGAGCTACGGGACGCGAAGGACGCGAAGGACGCGAAGGACGCGAAGGACGCGCACCTGGCTCGACGGCGTCGGGAGCCGCGGAGTTCCCCGCGACGCGCGGAAGCGGAGGGAGCGGCGGTGGCGGCACGTGAGGTGGGTCGCACGCGGCGCCGACGATCGCGAACGAGCCGACAAAAATCGCCTGAATCGTCCGTCGGGGGTTCATCGTTCCTCGTGTTCTCCGCGCGCCTCGCGTTGCCTCACGTCGTCCTCGGAGAGGGCGAGCTGCTCGTTGCGGAAGCCCTCGAAGAGGCGAGAAACGAAGTATCGCCCGTCGTCGAGGCGACTTCGCACCGTGTGTCCGGTCGCGAGGGTGCGCGCGAGCGGCTCGGGGTCGACGCGTGCGTCGAGCTCGGCGCGGTGGTGCACGCGCTCGCCCGAGTCCAAGACGGCGTGGCCGTCGATCGTGAGGAGGGCGTCGGACAGCGAGATTCGAGGCGACTCGTGGTCTCTCCCGCGCGAGCAGTCGGCCCACACCACCTCGAGCGCGCTCGCCCGCTCTCCGGCCACGTGGCGGAGCACGCAGGGCACGTCGCCTATCGGCGTGTGGCCTACGACAACGCGAGAAATTCGGCCTTCGGTGAGCTTTTGGCGTACTTCGACAGGCGGGAGGACGGGGTTGTTGAGGTCGTCGGTGGGGCGCCCGTAGACCACGCTCGCCTGGTTTTGGCGCGTGCCGGGGACGGGGGCCTGATAGGCAATCAACGCCTCGCACCGCTCGCCTCCCTCGAAGGCGTCGAGCTCGCGCGCGTAGAACCCGTTGAGGGCGGTGATCCACGCGTCGACGGGGAGGTCGGTCGCGCCCGGCTCTTGGCGCGCGGGCGCCGCCGGAACGACGCCGAGGTTCTCGCTCGTGATGCCGCCGTGGACGAAGAGGGAGCCACCGGCGCGATAAGCGAGCTGCGCCTCGCGGAGATAGCCGAGGACGAGACCCCCGGGGCGCACGTCGTCGAGGAAGCTCTGCACCACGTCGTCGTCGCTGACGTCGGGGCCCTCTTCCAAGAGCTCCGTGAGGCGGTATCCGAACGCACCCTTGGCGCCCATCGTGTTGTCGAGGATGAAGCGGAGCAGCTCGGGGAGAGGCCAGTTGGCGGCCTCGGGAGGTGCGCGACGCGGGAGGCGGCCGGTGAGCTCGCGCGCGAGGCGGAGCTTGTTGATGTCGCGATTGCCAGCGAGCAAGATCACCTGCCGCGGCGCGCGGCGCTTCGCGTCGAGCAGCGTGCGCAACACCCGCCGGCCGTGCGGGCCGCGGTCGATGGTGTCGCCGCCGAAGACGAACGTGTGGCCCCCCGTCACGTCGAGGCGCGTCCCGGTGAGGGTTACCGAGGGGTTGTCGCGACAGAAGCTCTCGAGCTTCGCCCACTGTCCCTCGACGTCCGTCACGTACGAAACGTGAGGCGTCCCCGCACGGTGGACGCCAGGATCTTCGGCGATGTCGACGCGCGTCGTCACGAAGGAGACGATAGCAAAATGGCACCCGTCGCGGCGACCCGAGCGTGAGGCGCTTCCCGCCTGTGGAAGGTCACGCGATCACGGGCGCGGCGCCCTCGCGTGGTTTCGCGGGCTCCGCCTCGGAGAAGAGGCGTGTCTGCCCCGCGCGGACCGACCACGCGACGGAGAACGTCGGCGCCGCGGCGGTGGTCTCGACGACGTCGACCATGTGATACCACGCCGCTTGCACGCGCTCCTGGCTCACGTCGAGGAGAACGAACCCGCGTTTGCTTCCGTCTACGTAGCGCACGTGAGGGTTCTTCGGCCGCGCGTCGTCCAAGATGCTCAAAAAGAGCTGCGGAATGCCCGGCGAGGTGACCCCCGGAGTGACGAACTCGACCATCACGGCCGGCTTTCCCTTCTCCGGATCGTACACCGCGGGATCGAGCGGATCTTGGGTTATCTCGTTTGCCCACGAGCTGTGAATGTCGCCGGTGAGCACCACCACGTTGGTGATCTTCTTCTCTTCTACGAACGAGAGGAGGCGCTTCCGTGATTCGGGATATCCGTGCCACTGATCGAGGTTGGCGAGGCTCTTCCCCGGATCGAGGATGAGATTGCCCACCATCACCTGTTGCCCGAGGAGGCGCCATTTGGCTTTCGACGCGAGGAGCTCCGCCTCCATCCACGTGGCTTGATCGTCGCCGAGGAGCGTGCGCGCCGGATCGGGGGCGGGGGGCGCTCCGATCGCGCTTCCGACCGTGCCACCGGGCTGCACGGTGCGCCCGTGGTAACGGGTGTCGAGGAGAACCAGGTCGACGAGATCGCCGAAGGCGAGCTTGCGATAGATGTCGCCGCTCGTCTGCTCTCGAATCGGCATCCACTCCATGTACGCCTGCATCGCGGCGGCCTTCCGCGTCGCAAAATCGCCCTCCGTCGCGGCGGTGTGGTTCTGGGCGCCGGTCTTGTACCCATCATTGGCAATCTCGTGGTCGTCCCAAATGACGATGAAGGGATGCTGACGATGGACCGCCGCGAGATCGGCGTCGCGCTTGTAGAGCGCGTGGCGCTTTCGGTAATCGGCGAGAGTGAGACATTCGGTCTCTGGCTCGTAGGCGCGCACGTCGCCGTAGTCGCTGCTCGCGTACTCGTAAACGTAGTCTCCGAGGTGGAGGACGGCGTCGAGATCGGCCTCCTTCGCGAGGTGCCGATAGACATGAAAGTAGCCGTGCCCGTAGCTCGAGCACGAGACGACGGCGAACCGCACGCGCGCGGTCGCGCCGTCGCTGGCGGGGGCGGTGCGTGTGCGCGCGATGGCAGAGGTGCGCCCGAGCGCCGAGAAACGGTAATAATACGTGCGCCCGGCGGCGAGGCCCTTCGCGTCGACCTTTACCGTGAAGTCGCGCGCCGCAGTGGCGGTGGCCGAGCCTTCCGCGACCACGCGCGTGAGCTCCGGATCTTCGGCGACGGTGTAGGTTACGGCCACGTCGCCGCTGCCCTCCGACGTCACGCGTGTCCACAGAATCACCGCGTCGGGGAGCGGATCGCCGCTCGCGACGCCATGACGAAACGGGCTCGGCTCTTCGGCGATCGAAGGCTCGCTCGAGCAGCCGGCGGGGAGCGCGAGCACGAGAGCGCCGAAGAGGAGCTCACGTCGGCCGAGCGTGACGTCACCGTGGTTCGGGTTTTTCCCCATGATGGGAATGGCGTAACGTGGCGCGCTCGGGGCGACAACTCGAATCGGCCGCCGGTCGTGTCACGGCGGGAGCGTGCCGTCGTCGAGCATCTCGACCGTGAGATCGTGGTTCAACATCGCCGCCGCAACGGTGCCCGCCGCCGCAGACACGATCGCCGCCTGCATGCGGGTCGTGAGATCACCCGCCGCGTACACGCCGTCGAGGCTCGTCTTGCCGTTCTCGACGCGCACGTAGCCGGTGTCGTCGAGCGAAAGGCCGAGGCTCGTCACGATGGGCACTTGGCGCTGTTGCGGGTGCAGGAAGAGCACGTCGGTCGCGACCGTCTCGTCTTTCGTGACGATGGCGGTGAGCTCGTCGTCGCTCGCTCCGGTGAGCACGCGCTCGATCGGCGAGGTGACCACCCTGACGCCCTTTGCCTCGACGCGCGCGCGCAGCTCGCCGTCGACAGGATAGGCGCCATTCGTGAAGAGCACGAGGTCTCGTGTCCAGCCGCGCAGGAACGGGCCCCACTCGAGGAGCTGCGGTGACGTCGCGAGCACGCCGAACTTGGCATTCGCGACCTCCCAACCGTGGCAATAGGGGCACTGGAACGCGGAGTGCCCCCAAACCTCGGCGAGGCCGGGAATGGCGGGGATCTCGTCGACCACCCCGGTGGCGAGCAGCACGCGCCGCGCGCGGATTTCGACGCCGCCGACGGTCGCGCGGAACGTTTTGTCGTCCTTGGTGATCGCGGTGACGTTCGCCTCGCGCACGGTGACGTTCGGATACGTCGCGAGCTGCTCGCGGCCAATCGCGCGGAGCTCCGCCGGCGGCGTGCCGTCGCGGGTGACGAAATTGTAGACACGCTTCGCGCGTGCATTTCGCGGAGGCCCGCTGTCGCACAGGAGCACGCGTTTTCTCGCACGACCTAGCGCGAGCGCGCCCGCGAGCCCCGCCGGACCACCACCAACCACGAGCACGTCGAAAGCTTCCATCGCCCGAACCTAGGGTCCGGTCGGCTCAAACGCAACTGGGATACGAAAGTATTCCGTTGTCAGGACCAACATCGCGCCGTTCGCGGCGCCTCGTGGGCGCGAAACGGCGTCCGGTCCCGAAATGAGGCGCGGTCGCGCGGGCCGCGTTCTACGCTCAGCCCGCGCGAGTGGGGGGAGGGCCCGGTCGCGTCGCGGTTCGGCGGTTCGGGCCGGAGGGCCTCACCGTGGGGATGCGCGACTCGTCGAGGGCGATGTCGTTCGTGCGCGCGAGCTCGCGGAGCTCTTGCACCGCGACGAAGATCGCGAGCTCGAAGGCCTGGAGACTGTCGGCGCCGAGGACCGTCTTGGTGCTCGCGAGCTTGCCGAACGCGTCGACCTCGTACGCGCACACGTACGCCCCGCCGTTTTGGGTCGGCGCGCCGACGCGGAGCTCGAGAGGACCGAATTTGCGCGACACGAAGGGAGTGAGGCTCACGCGCTTACCGTGCCCCGTTCGCACGCGCTCTGCAAGCGACACGAGCCGGCGTCGTCGAATGCCATTCTGCTTCGGGGTCGAGTCTCACCGCGCCGTCGCGCTCGCTGTATCGTGCGCACACCGGTACGTCGTTCGCGTCAACGACGCGGCCTCCGACGCCCCGACGTGCCCTTCGATCCCACGTTCCCCGCCGGATTCGACGCGCCGACGGGGGTGCTCGCGGGGATACCGAGCCGTGTCGTCAGATAGGCCACGACGAGGATCTTCGCTTCGGCGACGACCCGCGCGCGGAACGCGTCGTCGCGCGAGAACGAGAGCATCTGGAGGTGCCCCAACACGGAGACCGTCACCTCGACCATCGCGTCGCGTTCGATGCTGGGGCGGCCCACGATGCACGCGTCGTAGAGGGCGCGAAAGCTCGCCCCCATGATCTCGTCGTGGGCGCGGTTGCCTTCGCGGAGGGCGGGGTGGTCCCGCTGCTCGATGAGCGTCCCGAAGCCGGGGTGGGCGGCGAGGAAGGCGTTGAACGTGTCGATACCGTGCGCGATGGCGTCGCCCAAGGTGAGCGGCGGGCCGAGGCCTCGTTGGCTCTCGAGCTGCCCGAGCACCGCGACGAGTCGCTCGCGGTAACGATCGGCGAGCGCCACGAGGAGGGCCTCTTTGTTGGGAAAGAAGCGGTAAAGAGCGCCGATCGACGTCTCTGCGCGGGCGGCGACGTGGTTCGTGGTGGCGCGCGCATAGCCCATCTCGAAGAACACAGCGTCGGCGGCGTCCAAGATCGACGCGACGCGAGCCCGGCTCCTCGCCTGAATCGGTCGTGGTGGCGCTCCGGGGGCCGTCATGAGCGCCAGTATATACCCGAGCGATTGCTCACGTTTTCACAATCCCGTCGTCGCGCCAGGAGGGGCGGACGGAGGGGACGAAGGTGCGAGCGCCGCGGTCACACGCCGGGCAGACGGCGAGCGCTATTTCCATGCGGACGAGCTTGTGTATGCTGCATGGATGGCGAAAGAGATCACCTACCTCGAGCTCTCGGAGGGCACCGCCCACAAGTTCTACGAGGTCACCGTCGACGGCGCGGAGCTCACGATTCGTTATGGGCGTATCGGGGACAACGGGCAGTCGTCGACCTCCAAGCTCGCGAGCGCGGAGAAGGCCCGCGCCGAAGCCGACAAGAAGCTCGCCGAGAAGCGCAAGAAGGGATACGAGGCCGCCAAGAAGGGTGAGCGCCAGAGGCGCGCCGTCACCAAGCGCTCGGACGTCATCGCGCAAGCCGCGAAGAAGAAGCCCTCCTCGGCGAAGGTGAAGCAGGCCCCACTCCTGTGGAAATTCGATACCAAACGAAGCGCGCTCGGTATCTTCGTCGATCGTGAGCGGCTCTGGGTCGGAAACGAGAACGGGGAGGTGTATTCCCTCGACCACGAGCTCGCGGTGCACCAGAAGCTCAAGCTCCCCGACGGCGTGAAGTGCATCGTGGCGGACGAGGGGTTCCTCTACGCCGGCTGCGACGACGGCAATGTGTACGATCTCTCCGGGAAGGTGCCACGTGTCGCGTACACCATCGCCGAGGACGTCGACCTCTATTGGCTCGACATCCACGACGGCATCCTCGCCGTGTCCGACGCGCTCGGGAACGTGACCACGGTAGACCACGAGGACGAGTCGCGCTGGGCGAAGAAGAGCAAGGGCGACAAGGGCTGGATGGTGCGCTGCGACGAGATCGGCGTCTATCACGGGCACTCCAAAGGAGTGACGATGTACGACTGGGAGTCGGGCGACGCGTTGTGGTCGCGGCCGACGGTGGGGTGGATCGGCTTCGGATGGCAAGAAGAGTCGGTCCTCTTCGCATCGACGGCGGAGGGCAAGGTCCACAAGTTCACGAAAAAGGGCGACGTGCGCACGGTCTACGACTGCGACGCTTACCTGTGTAGCTGCGCGTCCTCCCCCGACGGTGAGTACGTGTTCGCCGGCGACCAATACGGCAATATCTATTGTTTCGCCGAGGGAGGGGAGCGCCTCTGGAAGCTCGACTCCGGCTGCGGCGCGGCGCAGTCGATGCAATACCACGACGGCAAGCTCTACGTGGTCACTCACCTCGGCTTTTTGGGCTGCATCGACGCGAGCGAGAGCGCGATTTTGGCAGCGAAGGCGGGCACCGTTCCGGACGCGAAGGTGCTCGCCGCGCCAAAGGTGGACGCGGCGAAGCCGGATACGATGGAGTCGACGAAGAAGGTCGAAGGAGGGGTGCTCGTCGAGTGCTTCGACGACGGCGGGAAGCTCCGTGTTCGTGTCGCACAGAAGGGGTACCACGCCGATTGGAACTGCCAATTCCCGAAGGCGCTCCGCGAGAAGGGCGCAAAATACGTCGTCGACGAAGCGCGCGAGTCGACGAGTGGCAAGTTTTACCGTGTTTACGGGAATATCAAGAAGCTCGTAAAGTGAAAGCGCTGCGGGGATGAGGAGGCGCGAGCCTCGGCTCCGCGCGGGGGCGCTCCGATCCATCACGCCTCGTCTCGTCTCGCCGTCAGCGAAGTCCGCGGATCCAGCGAGCGACGAGCGCGACCCCGCGCGCGTCCGTCGACTCGACGCCGAGCGCGGGCATTCGTGGCTCGAACGTGGCAGTCCCGGCGAGCCTTCGGTAGAGCAAGCTCCCCTCCGGATCACCCGCGCTCACGACCGTGCCGAGGGCGGTCCGATACGTGGCAGTCGTGCTCGGCGTCGCGAGCTCGTTCGTGCGGAGCGAAAGATCGAAGTCCGTGCGCGGATCGAAGCAGCGCGCGCCTTGGTGAGCGGGGCGATGGCGGTTATGGCAGTGACCGCAGTTCGCGTGCAGATACCCTAGCGTTTCGCGTGTTTCGGCGCCGCCGGGGATGCGCGCTTCGTGCGCAGGTGGGTGCGAAAGTCTGTGGTCGCTGCGCAGAGCGCCGAGGCTCGTGTCGCCATCGAGGGCCGTGTCCTCGAGCTGGATCGCGGAGAACCCGAGCACCGTGCTCGTGGAGCCTCCATGGCATCCCGCGCAGGCTCTCGCCGGCGGGACGTCGTGGGCAGTCCCGTTCGCGTCGGCGAGACCCTCCGGGGCCACGAACGCCTCCG
>JAAFHV010000278.1 GCA_013297655.1 Myxococcales bacterium
ACCCCCGGCCGCTCCTCGGAGACGAGTCGGGGAATCCACGAGGAGATTCCATAGTGGCAACTGCACAAGTCCTGAAGTCGAAAGAATACGAGACGATCTACGTCCTCCGCCCCGACGTCGACGCCGACACCGCCGAGAAGGTCCAAGGTCGTGTGTCCGAGGTCATCGGTCGCGATGCCGGCACGCTCGTCAAGGTGGAGGCCTGGGGCCGCCGCAAGCTGGCCTACCCGGTCAACAAGCACCAGAAGGGTGTCTACGTCTACGTGAAGTACGTCGGACGTGGCGGCCTCGTGCAAGAGATCGAGCGCAACCTGAAGCTCCAGGACGCGGTCCTCAAGTACCAGACGGTGCTCATCGCCTCGGACGTCGACGCCGCTGCGGTCACGGTCGATCCGGAAGAGATCAAGTTTGCCCGCCTCGAGCTCCCCGCCGAGGAAGAAGAGAAAGAGTCGCGCGAGCGCGCCCTCGGTCTCATCGAGTCGCAAGATCAGCCCCGCCGCGAGCACCGCGCGACCGAGGACGACTTCGAGGACGAGCCCGCCGAGGCCAAGAAGGACGAAGAAGAGCCCTCCTGAGGCCTCCTCGTTCCCTTTCCCAAGACTCTTAGGGACCGCTGCGAAGGCAAGCGGTCGTGATTGGAAAATTCGCCATGATGGACGACGACAAAGATTTTGGCCGTACCCCAGACCTCAACGCCGACGCACCCGGCCGCCGCCGCGGTGGCAAGAAGCGCGTTTGCAAGTTCTGCTCGGACAAGGCCGTCACGATTGACTACAAAGACCCGCAAGCGCTGAAGTACTTCGTGTCGGAGCGTGGCAAGGTCACGCCCCGCCGCATCAGCGGCAACTGCGCCCTCCACCAGCGCAAAGTTACGCTCGCGATCAAGCGCGCGCGCAACATCGCGCTCCTGCCCTTCACCGTCTCCGGCTGAAAGGAAGACTGAAATGGCCACCACCCTCCAAGTCATCCTCCAGAGCGACGTCCCCAACGTGGGAACTTCCGGCGACCTCGTGAAGGTCCGCCCGGGCTTCGCTCGGAACTACCTCCTCCCGCGCCAGCTTGCCGTGCCTGCGACCCAGGCCCAAGTGAACCGCGTCAACCACGACAAGGCCGTCGCCCTCGTGAAGGCCGAGAAGGCCCGCAAAGAGGCCCGCGAGCTCGCCGACAAAATCGGTGGTCTCAAGATCAAGATCGCGCGCCCCGTCGGCGAGGACGATCGCCTCTTCGGATCGGTCTCCGCGAAGGACATCGAAGCCGCGGTTCGCGCCGCCGGCCTCGAGACGTTCGACCGCAAGCGCATGCACCTCACCGACGCGATCAAGGCGCTCGGAACCCACGAAGTCACGGTGAAGCTCCTCGGAGACATCACCGCGACGCTCAAGGTCGAGGTCGTGAAGAAGTGACGATCTGACTCGCCGTCCGCGCTCTTTCGTCGCATGAAGGAGAGCGGGTCGGCGGGCTTCATTCGCACGCGTCGCCCCGGTACGCTTCTCGCCGCTCTCGCGGTGTGAGGTCCCGGGGCGAACGCATTTTCGGAGGCATACTTGGCGGAACGAGGCGGAGCATTTCGGAAGCGCGAGGTCGAGACCCCGCCCACCATCGAGGGCATCGTCCCTCCGCACGATCTCGACTCGGAGGCGGCGGTGCTCTCCGCGATCCTGATCGACGGCGGCGCGATGGATCGGGTGCAGGAGTTCCTGAAGGCCGACCATTTTTACTCGGAGGCACATCGGCGCATCTTCGAGGCGTCGCTCGAGCTGCGCTCGGTGGGCCAGCCGGTCGACGTCGTGACGGTGGGCTCGTGGCTCAAGGGTCGCGGCCGCATCGAGCAGGTCGGCGGCATGGGCTACCTCACCGAGATCCTGAACAGCGCCCCGGCGGTCGCGAACGTCACCGCGTACGCGCAGGTCATCTTCGAGAAGTACCGGATTCGTCAGCTTATTTTGGCGTGCCAGAAGGTGTCGGCGCAGGCCTACCTCGACTATGGCGAGGCGCAGGCGTTCATCGATGGCGCCGAGCAGGCCGTCTACAACATCGCCCGCGTCAGCCAGACCTCCAACGTCGAGAAGCTCCTCGACGTCATGAAGAAGTCGTTCAAGCAGCTCACCGAAGCGATGAAGCGCGGCGACCGCATCATCGGGGTGCCCTCCGGCTTCGACCGCCTCGACATGCTCACGTCCGGCCTCCACGACGGCGACCTCACGATCATCGCCGCCCGGCCCGGCATGGGCAAGACCAGCTTCGTCCTCAACATCGCGACCAACGTGGCCGCTCCGAAGGGCCGCGAGCTCGCCACCGATCCGAACCAGCGCTGGGAAGAGCCCGGAACCGGGTGCGTCGTGTTCTCGCTCGAAATGCCCCGCGAGCAGCTCGCCAATCGTATGGTCTGCTCCGAGGGCCGGGTCGACGTCTCGAAGATGCGTAAGGGCTACCTCAGCCAAGAAGATTGGCAGAAGCTCACCCAGTCGGCGGGCTTCCTCGGCAAGTGCCCCATCTGGATCGACGACTCGCCGTCGCTCGGCATTTTGGAGCTGCGCTCGAAGGTGCGAAGGCTGCAAGCCGAGTTCAACCGCACCGACGAAGCGGGCAACCTGACCCACCGCATCGGGCTCGTGATCGTGGACTACCTCCAGCTCATGAAGGGGCGCGACGGCGCGCAATCCCGCGAGCAAGAGATCTCGGAAATCTCCCGTGGTTTGAAGGGATTGGCGAAGGAGCTGAAGGTGCCGGTGATCGCGCTCTCGCAGCTCAACCGCGCGGTGGAGACCCGCAGCGACAAGTCGAAGCGGCCGCTCATCAGCGATCTTCGCGAGTCCGGCGCCATCGAGCAGGACGCGGACAACATCATCTTCATCTACCGCGACGACTACTACACGAAGGAAGCCTCGGAAGAGCCCAACGTGGCCGAGATCATCGTTGCCAAGCAGCGAAACGGACCTACAGGCACGGTGAAGGTTCGCTTCGACAAGGAGTACACCCGCTTCGACAACCTCGCCGCTGGCGAGCTCCAGGAAGACTTCGAAGGCGGTTAGTCACCTCTCGGCGCGCGCCCCTCGACCTCCGCGACCGCGCGAGCATCCCGGGCCCGTTCACGGCGATCGGGCGCGACGGCCGTCATGTGCATTCCCGCGGGCGTCGTCGTAGGGCCCGCCACCCCCCGCTCCCCGCGTCGGGAAAACGTGATAGGTCACCCGCACCATGGAAGGCAGTGTCTCCCTCGACAGGCTCGTTCGCGAGCGACGCGTGCTCATCACCGTCGGTGCGGGCGGCGTCGGGAAGACCACCACCGCGGCGGCGCTCGCCCTCGCGGCTGCACGCGAAGGGCGCAACGTCCTGTGCCTCACGATCGATCCGGCGCGCCGCCTCGCGCAGTCGCTCGGCCTCGAGGAGATGGGCGCCGAGGCGGTCACCGTCGATGCGTCCGTGTTCGCGCGCGCGAACATCGAGGTGAAGGGCTCGCTCACCGCCGCGATGCTCGACACGAAGCGCACCTTCGACGATCTCATCGTGAAGCACTCGTCGAGCAAGGAGAAGGCGGAGCGCCTCCTCAACAACAAGCTCTACAAGTACATCTCCGCGTCCCTCGCCGGCACGCAGGAGTACATGGCGATGGAGAAGCTCGTCGAGGTCAAGGCCGATCCGCGCTGGGATCTCGTGGTGCTCGATACGCCTCCCACCGCGAACGCGCTCGACTTCTTGGACGCCCCCGAGCGCCTCATCGGCATGCTCGACAGCGCCGCGATGAAGTGGTTCCAAGACGCGTTCGAGTCGAGCGGGAAGTTCTCCCTCAACATCCTCGCCAAGGGCGCGTCGGCGGTGCTCAAGGGCATCGGAAAGCTCACCGGCGGCGGCTTGCTCGAGGCGATGGCGGAGCTCATCTCGGAGCTGAACGAGCTCTTCGGGGGCTTCAAAGAGCGCGCCCGCCACGTCGAAAAAACGTTGCGATCTCCCGATGTTGCGTTCGTTCTTGTCACGTCGCCGTCGCCGCCGAGCATCAAAGAGGTGCTCTACTTCGCCGATCGTCTGGCAGAGGCGAACATGCCCCGCGGCGCGTTCGTCGTGAACCGCATGCGCCGCGCGCCGGCGTTCTCGGGCGACGTGACCACGGCCGACGCGCAGAAGGGCATCGACGCGCGCGCGCTCGCGCTGGAAGACGGCGCCGCGGAGAGGCTCGCGGAGGCCCACGGTGACGCCACGAAGATGGCCGCCCTCGACGCGCGCAACGTGCAAGCGATCACCGCGGCGGCGACCGGCGGCGTCCCCGTCGTGCGTGTCGCAGAGCGCGCGACCGACGTGCACGACGTCGCGATGCTCGCCGATCTGGGCGAGGTGCTCGTGCGCGGCGGCGATCTCTGAGCGTGGTTCCTCGCGCGGCCGACCGATCAGCGACAGGCTTGTCCGCGTTGCTCGCGTAGCGGCTCGCACGAAAAGCCGCCCGGAGCTCTCGCCCAGGTGCCCATCGCGCCGCACGCCGGCGCTTCGACGAACCAGCCCTCGCCGAGGCTGCACCCGAAATCGCTGCAGAGGCAGGTGCCCCTGTACACGCGTGACTCACGAGGCTCGTCGGCGCCGCTGCAGTCGTAGTCGAACGAGCCGTCCGCGCGCGGCTGCGTGAAGTACGCGGTCTGGTTGGGGCGCACGAGGGCGTTCGTGTCGTCGCAGTCGTCGTGGCTCTCCACGTACGCGACGCCCGCCTTCGGGCAGCTCGTCGTCGCCGTGAGCGCGCCGTGCCCGTCGCCGTCCTCGTCGGCGTAGCGCTCGACGACGGCAGCCTCGCAGCCGTTCCAGATGTCGCCGTCGCAGTCTTGAAAGCCCGCCTCGCAGACGACAGGAACACAGATGCCTTCGCGACACGCGTGGGCGGTCACGTGCGGGAGCTCGCACTTTGCCGGATCGCACGTCGGGGCGGGAGGCACCGAGGGCACACCCGCCGAGCCGGTCCCCACGATCGGAGGCGCGCTTCCGGACGGCGGCGCGCTCGCGACGCCCGACACCGACGGACGCGGACCTGCCGGATCGCCGTCTGGCACGACGAGCCCGCCGCACGCGAGGGCAGGGAAGGTGGCGGCGAGCGCGACGAAGGCGACGAGGGCAGAGCGACGGGCCATGGTGCCGCGTAGAGCAAACGTGATGCCGCAGGGGAAAACAACACGTTTTCCCCTGCAAGGTGCACGAAGGCTCGTTTCGCGGGTCGCGCCGCTCGCGTGGTGCGCGTGGCCTGTGCCACTGGCACGAACGCGGGTCAGCGTTTGTCGCGGATGCGCATCGGGCGCGCGGTGCGCTTCGGCGTAACGCGGCGGGTCGCACGCGCACGGGGCGAGAGCGTCTCCGCTTGCTCACGCGGGGCCTCGCTCACCTCGACCGTCGTGGTCTCGGCCTCGGCCTCGGCCTCGTTGGGCGCAGAATTCGGCTCGCTGCGGTTGCCGTCCGGTCGTCGTCCGCGTCGCTTTTCCTTGTAGAATACACGGAGCGGCACGCCCTCGAAGCCGAACTTCTTTCGGAGTTGGTTCACGACGAAGCGGCGATAGGAGAAGTGCACCGCCTCCGACGAGCTCGACATGATGACGAACGTGGGCGGCGCGCTGTCGGCTTGGGTGATGTAGTAGAGGCGCGGCGCTTTTCCGCCGGACGTGGGCGGCGGGCGGGTCTCGAGCACCTCGGCGAAGAACCGGTTCAGCTCTCCCGTGCCCACGCGCTTGTGGTACGCGACCGCGGCCGCCGACACCGTCGCGAAGAGCTCGTTCACGCCACGCCCGGTCTTGGCCGAGATCTCGACGACGGGCACGAACGGGGCGAAGGAGATCTTCTCTTTCGCGACCTGAACGGCGCGCTTCTTCTCGTCGCGATCGAGCAAATCGCACTTGTTTAGCGCGATGATCATCGCGCGCCCGCGGTCGTCGGCGAGGCCGAGGATCTTCGCGTCTTGCTCGGCGACGCCTTCCGCCGCGTCGCACAAGAGCACGACGACGCTCGATCGCTCGATGCTTCGGATCGACGAGAGCACGCTCATCGACTCGACCGCGTCCTCCGCCTTGGTGACCTTGCCCTTCCGGCGGATGCCGGCGGTGTCGACGAACACGAAGGTCTCGTCGCCGTGGGTGACGACCGCGTCGATCGCGTCGCGGGTCGTGCCCGGGCGCGAGTCGACCATCATGCGCTCCTCGCCGAGGAGGCGGTTCATCAGGCTCGACTTGCCCGCGTTCGGGCGGCCGATGAGCGAGATGCGGGTGAGCGCGTCCGGCTCGAGCGCCTCCGCCTCGGGTCCGAACGCGGCGACGAGGTCGCCCTCTAGCTCCGCGAGCCCACGCCCATGGAGCGCGCTGACGGGGTAAATCTTCTTGATGCCCTCGCGAAAGAGCTCGTACGCCTCGGCGTCGATCCGCGGCGAGTCGGCCTTGTTTGCCGCGTAAAATACGGGTTTTTTCGTGCGTCGAAGGAGCGCGATCGCGGCTTTGTCGGCCGCGGTGAGGGGCAGGGTCGCGTCGGTCACGAAGACGATCACGTCTGCCTCGGCGATCGCGGCCTTCACGTGGATCGCGATCCCCGCTTTCATCGGATCGTCGTCCTCGGGATCGAAGCCGCCGGTGTCCACGAGGGTGTACTCGCGACCGAACGCGTGGGTGTCGGCGTAGTGGCGATCGCGGGTAACGCCCGGCTCGTCGTGCACGATCGCGAGCTTCGTCCGCGCGAGGCGGTTGAAGAGGGTGGACTTGCCCACGTTGGGGCGGCCGACCACGGCCACGATCGGGAGCCCGGAGGTACCCCCCGGGACGCCGCGGACAATGCGCGGCTTGAAGTGCTTCGTCATCTCGGTGAATCCTTGGTGCTCTTGCGCTCTCGGACGCTTGGGTCCGAGTCTGCTGTGCGCGGGCGTTTTTTCTGCGGCGCTTCGGTCGGCGCGGTGCGCGCGTAACCGAGCTCGCGAAGCTTGTGATCGCTCTCGTACCACCCGGGCGTCGTGCGCACGTGGACGGCGAGATGCACTTGGCGGCCGAGGAGCGCCTCGACCCGCGCGCGGGCTCCGGACCCGATCTCCTTCATCATCCGGCCCTTTTCCCCCAGCACGATCGCCTTGTGCGAGTCCCGATCGACGTGAAGAACGACCTGGATCCGCGGCACGCGCAGGCCCTCGTCGAACGACTCGACCTCGACCGCGACCCCGTGCGGGACCTCGTTGCGGGTGTAACGAAGCACCTGCTCGCGCACGTACTCGGCGACGAAGAAGCGCACCGGGCGGTCCGAGAGCTCGTCCTCCGGGAAGAGGAAATCGCCCTCCGGGAGCAGCGGGCCCACCTCCGCGAGGATGCGCGGCGCGCCTTCGGTACGTCGCGCCGAGAGCGGAACGATCGCGGCGAAGTCACGTTCCTTCGCGTACCCCTCGAGGAGCGGAAAAAGGGCGCCTTTGTCTTTGACGCGGTCGACCTTGTTCAGGATGAGGACGACCTTTTTCCCCTCCGGCACCTTGTCCAAGATCTCGCGGTCCTCGCGCGCCATCTCGGGGGAGGGGTTGCCGCCGAGCTCGCACACGAAGAGCACCACGTCCGCGTCGCGAAGGGCCTCCTCCGCGAGCGCGTTCATGTGCGCCCCGAGCTTGGTCCGCGCGGCATGGATACCGGGGGTGTCCAAGAAAACGAACTGCTCGTTATCGTTGGACAAAATGCCAGCGATGCGATCGCGCGTGGTCTGGGGCTTTTGGCTCGTGATGGTGAGCCGCTCACCCAAGAGCGCGTTCATGAGGGTGCTTTTTCCGACGTTGGGCCGTCCGACGAGGGCCACGGTTCCGGCGCGACGCGTCGGAGCCTTGGCTCGTTTGGAGGGCTTCGCGCCGCCCTTTCCTGGGTAAGGCTCGGCCATGGCGCGTGCCCTTAGCACGGGATCCAAGGAAATCCGACGAAGACCGCGGTTGCTTCGGGCCGAGGGTCTCGGTATGACCCGGTCATTGCTCGCGCTTCGAGCGTCGATCGCACGCGCTTCGAGCGTCGATCACGCGCGTAGCCTGGGCTTCGGCTACGAGCCGGGGGACTTGCTCGTGCGACTTCGGAAGTCCCTCGCCACCGATCCGCAGGGACGACCCCTCCTTCTGAACGAGCTTTCATGGCATCCGACGACGCTTCCAAAGAATCCGCCGAGCGCGACGCGCCTTCGTCCAAAGAGCCCGCGTCCGCTTCCGCGCCTCCCGCCGAGGCGCCGCCCGAAGCGCCAGAAGCCGGAGCCGCGGCGTCGGAAAAAAAAGATGCGAGCGCCGAGAGCGCTCCGTCCGAATCGTCTCCGGTCTCGTCTCCCGACGCGGCCGTGTCCGCGAGCGACCCGTCCGAAGCGGACGCGGCCGAGAACGCTGCCCCATCGTCCGCGCCGAAGCTCGAAAAGGCGGTCGACGAGCCCGGTCTCGACGCGCCGCAGGTCCACGTGCTCCCGCTCGACGACGCGAAGACGTGGTGGGCTCCGCTCGCCCTCGTCGTGGTCGCGGGGATCCTGCTCTTGTTCGTGCTCCCGCCGCTCACCAAGGCCGGCATTTGGGACCCGTACGAGCTCAATGTAGCCGACCTCGCCCGTCGGATGGCCCTCAAGCTCCACGGCGCGAAGAACCTCGCCCTCGAGGGCGCCGACAACTCGCTCCCGCACCTGAACGATCTCGGTCGTCCGCAGCTCCCTTTTAGCCTCATCGCGCTCGGGTTCTCGTTCTTCGGGCTCCAAGAGTGGGCCGGCCGCGCGCCGCTCGCGCTCTCGGGTCTCCTCGGCGCGGTCGTCACGTACGGCTTCGTCGCGCGCCTCGTCGACCGCCGCGCGGGCGTGTTCTCCGCGATCGCGCTCCTCACGATGCCGCTCTACTTCGTGCAAGCGCGCACCATGCTCGGCGACATCACGACGATGGTCGCCCTCGCGATGGCGTTCGGCGGCCTCGCCGTCGCCGCGTTCGGCACCAAGGACGACGGGAGCCCCGACTACGGCACCCGTTTGGCCTGGCTCGGCCTCGCGTTCGTCGGTCTCGCGGCCGGGTTTTTTAGCCGCGGCGCGCTCCTCGGGCTCTTCGTGCCCGCCGCCGCGATCGCCGCGTCGTGGGGCGTCGTCGTCGGCGCCGAACGTCGGGTCGATGGCCTCACCCACGTCGTCGGCGCGATCTCCGCCCTCGTCGCAGCGTTTGCACTCTACAAGTTTTACGGCGCGTTTACGGTCGATCCCGCCCCGCTCGACATGAGCCCCTGGGTCGGGGCGACGATGCACGCGCCCGCGAAGTACCCCACGTTCGACTTCATGGTCGGGCACATGGCGCACGCGCTCGCGCCGTGGAGCGGGTTCATCCCGTTCGCGATGGGTCGTTTGCTCGTCGCCCCCGCCGCGAACGGTCGCCCCAGCACCGCGGTCGCGCGCGAGAGCACCGCGCGGATGGCGCTCCTCCTCGGCGCGTCGGCGTCGATCGTCGCCCACGGTGTGCTCGCCTCGCGCGTCGACTTGATCGCCTTTGCGGGCCCTGCGCTCTTGGCGGCGTGCGCTGGCATCGCGCTCCGCGATTTCGAGCGCGGGGCGCACGCTTCGGTCGCGGTCGGCGTCGGCACGATGGTGCTCCTCGGCCTGTTCCACCACGACTTCCACAGCCTGCCGGACAAGGCCTACCAAGCCTACGGCATCGCGCAGGCCGTCACCTTCCCGGACTCCTTCAAGGAGAAGTCGCTCCAGCTCTGGAACGTCGTCCTTATGGGCTTCGCGGGCGTGGCGTTCCTCACCTGGGTGGAGAAGGACGCGCGTAGAAAGCCTTTCGATCCGAAGACTTACCTCGATGTGCTACGCGCCGTCCGCGACGCATGGGACGGCTTCTTGGTCCTCGCGTACTTCGCGATCGTCGCCGGCACCTCGCTCTCGGGGCTCGCGGTTTGGTTCGGGACGCGCAACCACTCCAAGTGGCTCACCACGATCCCGCTCCAGGTCCGTGAGGTCGCGGTCGGGGCGTGGTGGAAGGCCGCGATCGGACCGCCGGCGATCATCTTCGGGCTCCTCTTCTGGTGCGACGTTTGGCTCTGGGCGTTCTCCGGTCCCCACTCCGAGAAGGGCCGCTCGATTCGTCCGCTGCGAGGTTTCGAGCCCTTCGAGGAGCTCGTCACGCGCCTCCGCGGCGGCAACGGGAAGGCCTCCGGGCCCGCCGCCTTCGTGCGCGTGGCGTTCGGCAGCAACGCGACCGAGGACGAGGCCAAGACGGCCACCGCGTTCGCCCTGCTCGCGCCGCTCCTCTTTCTTCAGATCCCTGCCGTCGTGTTCGTCGCGCTCCAGAAGGGCGGCGCGAAGCCCATCGTCGCGCTCGCGCTCGCGATCCCGTCCGGGGTGCTCGCGTTCCTGGTGATCGGCCTCATCGGCGAAATCCTGAAGGGTAGCCGCGCGGCCTTCCTCACCCTCTTCGCGGCGGTCGCGGGGGTTATTCTCTCGGCGGTCTATTACCCCACGCTCGCGAACCAGCTCTCTCCGAAGGAGGTCTTCGAGACCTACCGGATGTACAAAAAGAGCGACGATCCGCTCGCTCTCCTCGGCGTCGGCGGGCGAACGGCGGCGTACTACGCGGGCGGGCAGCCCACGATCCTGAACGATCCGCAGAGCGCCTGCGCGTGGTTGCTCGGTGGCCCGCCGGGGCAGCGTCGCTTCATCTCGGTCCGCTCCGATCAGCTCGCGCGCTTGAACCAGCTCTACCGCGCCGCGCGGCGCACCAACGTGCCGGTGCTCGACGGTCGCTCGAGCCAAATCGTGCTCGCCGCCTCCGAGCTTCGCGACGGCGAAAAGAGCGAGAACCCGCTCGACAAGATCTTGCTCTCTGCGCCTCCGCACCCGCAGCGGCTCGTCGACGCGAACATGGAGGACAAGCTCCAGGTCCTCGGGATCGACATCGCCGACGAGCGCGGGCGTCTCGTGGAGGTCGTCGGGCCAGGCCGCAAGTACCACCTTCGCACGTACTTCAAAGTGCTCGCGCCGCTCACGGTGGAGTACGAGGGCTTCATCCACATCGACGGTTACCGTCGGCGCCACAACGGCGACCACAAGATGTGCGAGGGCAAGTACCCGCTCTCCATGTGGAACCGCGACGACTACATCGTCGACGATCACGAGTTCACCCTCGAGCCCAACTTCACGCAGGGCACGTATACGATCTACTTCGGCCTCTACACCGGCGAGACCCGCCTCAAGGTGAAGACCGGGCCCCACGACGGCGAGAACCGTGTCCTCGCCGGCACCCTGACGGTCCAGTAGCGCGCGCTGCGGGCAGATCGCCGTCGCCGTCGCCGTCGCGTGGCGGCGGCGATCACCGCGTGTCCTAACTTCGCGGCGCCGTCCAAGAAGGCACGCGCGGCTTCGATCTGCGCGAGGTCCGACGCGCCGTCGTCGGTCGGTCTATCTCGTGGCTCCGACTCGCTTTATGGCCGCGAGAGCGACGCGATCCCGCCACGTCGCCGAAGCCGCAGCGGCGCGATTACTTCGCGGGGACGGGGAGCCTGCGCCCGTAGATGCCGGAGAA
>JAAFHV010000279.1 GCA_013297655.1 Myxococcales bacterium
AGCGAACGAAAGACCTCGGAACACGAGCAAGCTAAGCCGTCGCGCGGCGCGCGCAATGCGTTGCCCGTTTCGCGCCGAGAGCACCGAACAGTTCGATGACCGAGGATTTTCGCTGAGTTGCGAGCCGCCCCTCGTCAGGGACTTCCAAGGGTCGTGCGAGGCGCGACGACGAGTCCTACTGCTGCTAGCCGAGGAGGAGTAACGAAGCACGGCGAAGCACATCGGCGAAAAGCCGACCGAATCGAAACGTTCGGTGCTCTAGGGGCCTACTCCGCGACCAAAAACGCTGTTCTTCCGACGAGTTGACCATCTTCGGTCTCTACGTCGACGGACCAGTTTCCGATGAGATTCGCGGGCAAGTTGTCGCCCGAGAGGCGCGAGCGGAGGCGAACCGTGCCTTGCGGGCCTTCGACGCGCGACGTCTCTTCGTTCGCGCGGACCACCTCGTTGCCGTCGTGCCGCCATACATGGCGCAACCGATCGCCGCGGCCACCGGGCACGACGACGTCCGTCACCGCTTGGAGCTGCTGAATCACCGACGGATGAAGCACACGGACCTCCATCGCGAGGCGACCGTCGGCGAGCGTCATCGGGCCGACCGAGGCGCGCGAGAGGTGCATCGGCACCGGCGGGATCGCGGTGCGGCCCCAATAAACGAGCCCGACCATGAGCCCCGCCGAGGCGAGGATCGCGAGCAAAACGCCCTTCTTTTTGTAGGCGGAGAGCTCGAGGTGCATCGTCCAGAAGGCGATCGTGGTGACGCCCGCCGCGATCATGAGCGAGTAGAGCGTGCGCGTGTTCGGGAAGAGCGCCGGCACGATGAGGTTCATGCAGCCAAAGAGCGCCACCGCGTGGAACACCGAAGCGAGCGCGACCCACTTCAAGAGCACGCGGTCCATGATCACGTCGAGCGTGGACAGGATCGCGCAGGCGCCGATGAGGAGGATGAACCAGCCGTTCTTGGAGTCGAGGGTGGTCGACTTCCAATAGAACGGGAGGAGGAAAAACAGCATGCCCTGGTAGAGGTTCTTCAGGGCGTAGGTCATCGCGTAGAAACGAAGCTTCGTCTTCGTCTCGGCGCCTTCGATCGAGGCCTGCCCCTTGCCCGAGCCGTGGAGGCGAAAGAAGAGCAGCACGAGCATCCACGCGCCGCCGGCCGACACCGCGAGGAAACGCGCCTGGTCGAAGCCCTTCTGCGCGAACAGCACCACGCCGGTGCCGAGGCACAGCGCGTAGATGGAGTGGAGCCACCACAGCTTCTTGCCGTGGCGAGTCATGAACGCGCGGACCTTCTCCCTCAGGCCGAACGGGACGGGATTGAACGAGCGGGCCTGCTCGCGCGCACCAGGCGCCGGCTCCGTCGGCGGCGATGCCTGCGGTTGTGGCGCGGCGTGCACCGCACCTGGCGCCGGGGTGTCGGCGGACGCGAGGACCTCGGCCCCGCCGGGGAGCGGCGAAGTAGGCTCGTTGCGGGATGGGGGCGCCGGAACCACGTGCATTGGATGTAGCGCGTTTCCGCGGACCGCGACAGGCGAGGACCGCTCGACCGAGACCGCGACGCGAGCTCCGGCCGGTGCAGTATGCAACCGTCGCGAAGCTTCGAGGCTCGGCTTTCGAAACGTCGTTCGACCCTAACGGCATTCCCTCGATCGGTCGAAAAAGTTGACCTCTTTTGGGCCGAGCTGCCTCTGCGCTCGCGGGACCGGAAGGCGAGCCACGCTGCACACGAGGCCGATTTGTCTCGCGTTTTCGACGCTCTACGGGTCGCGGGGCCCGGACTCTGGCTCGTCGCGGGCTTCCTTCGCGACCTCGCCTTCGAGGGCCTCCTTCGGCGCGGCTTCGGGAGCGGCCTCCGGGACCGGCTCTTTTGCGCGGAGCATCAAGTAGGGGACGAGGCCGAGCACACACGGCGCGATCTGACCGAAGAAGAACACGTTGAACACGTCGGCCCCGCGGGTGAGGCCCATCGCGACGAAGAGCTTCTCGAAGGCGACGTGGCCTACCCCAGCGCCCGCCGCGGACACGGGGAGCATGAGGCTCAAGAGGCCAATCGGGTAGACCGTGGCGATGATCCCGAAGGGCGCGTCTTGTTTGCTCACGATGCGGGTCATCATCGCGAAGAGCACCATGTTGGTGGAGTGCACGCCCATGCTGAGCACGAGCGCCTTCACGAGCTCCATCGGCTTCGCGGACACGAGCCGAAACGACGCGACGACCTTCTTCAGGAGGCCCGAGATTTTGGACGGGCCGCTCGCCATCGCCTCGAGCTTCGCGCCGAACGATCGCATCGCGACGACGAACACGACCGGGCCCACGACGAAGCCCGCGCCGAGGAGCAGCACCGTCGACACGAACGGACGAAACGCTGGATTTTCCCATAGCGCGACGCCACGGAACGCGAGCACCAAGAGCGCCACCGAGACGAGCCCGGCGAGCCCGACGAGCCGCTCCACGAACGCGATCAGCACGAGCGACGCGCGCTTCTCGGGGGCCTGTTCGCGCGCAACGTAGAGGGCCTTGATCACGTCGCCGCCCACGTTCCCGGGGATGACCACGTTGAAGAAGAGCGACACGAACTGGAGGTGAACCGCGCGCCCGAACGCGACCTTCACGTCGGCGAGAGAGAGCAGCGCGCGCCAACGCATCGACGCGAGCACGATCGACGCGAGCACGAACACGAACATGTCGAGGAAGAGGAGCGATTTTTCCTCGAGGAATACGCCGAGCACGCGCATGTCGAGCGCGCCCTTGTGCACGAGCCAGCCCACGAGGGCGGCGGTGATGACGATCTTGGCGCCGAAGAGGACTCGCTGCTTGGCGGCGGGGCTCATCGACCGGTCGCGATCCCCCGAGAGAGACCTCCAGGGGTCGGCGCGAGGTTCACTCTTTCGGACCTTCGTTGTAGCCGCGGGGTCGGTACTTCGGATCGACGCCGTTGTGCGTCTCCCCGTTGGCGACGATGTCGTTCGTCAGCCACTCGAGCCACGACCCGGGGTGCTCCGCGGCGAGGGCGCGGAGCTCGGCGCGACGGGGGGGCTCCGGCGCGGGGGGCTCGCCCTCTCCGACCTTCGGCGGCGGCGCGATGAACTTCTCGTCCCAAAGACATTGGATACCGAGGGCGAGCAGGTTGACGTCGTTGAACGCGAGTCCGAATCCCTTTTTGTAGTGTGGCCAGGCCTCTTCCACGCGGTGCATGCGGCAGAGCGTGTCGCCTAGGTAGATGCTCGCCATCGGCCAGTTCGGGGCGAGCTCGAGGGCGCGCTCGTTCGAGACACGACGCGCCTCGAGATCGCCGCGCGCGCCCTTCATGACCGAGTAGTTGAGGTGCGCCTTCGCGCTCCGCGGCACCGCTTTTCGTGTCGCGTCCCAGAAGGTGAGATCGGTCGTGTAGTCGTTCGCGTGGAGGCGCGCGGCGACACACTGGAAAAGCGTGAAGAATACACACGCTGTCACGGCGAGGGAGCGGAAGCCCACCGTCGCGAGGGGGGCGCGTTTTCCACGCACGACCGCGACGACGCCGTAAACGGCGAGCACGATCGGGATGAAGTAGTTCGCGCCGATGGTGGAGTCGGTCGAGAAGTGCATGAACACGACGAACGCGACGCCGATCGTGATCATCACGAGCCCGGCGTGGAAGAGCGAGATCGCTCGCGGGCGGCTCGGCGCGACGAGCACGCCACCCTCCGGCTCGACGACCGAGATCGCCGCGTCCTTCTTCGCGCCGCGATCGACGAGCCACGTGAAGAGCACCGCGAGCAAGATGCTCGAGCCCACCACCGGGAAGTACCAAAAGCGCTCCGCGCGCACGGTAGGGAGCAAAATGGGAATATTCGAGACTGGGAAATAACAGACCAGTACCCACAAGAGGCTGACCGCCACGAGGGGGCGAAAATCGAACGGCCGCTCGGGCACCGTGGGCGCGGGCGCGGGCGCGAGCGCGAGCGCGTCGACCCCGAACGAGGCGGCGGCAGGCGCAGGCGCAGACTCGACGACGGGCGCGGACTCGGCGGCGAGCTTCTTTGCTCGGCGCGCTTCGACGAACACGCGGATCCCGAGATAACCGGCGATCGGCGCCGGCAGCACGAGGCACAAGAACCCGAGGATCGTCTCGATCGAGAAGAGGCCGCTCGGGATCGGCTCTTGTGGCGCGGAGTAGTCGCCCGAGAGCGTCTTCGGGAACACCACCTGCGCGATCCCTCGGAAATAGACCCGCAACGCGCCCGCGATGCGATGGGCGGTGTCGGCGTCGGCGAGGGGGTTATTGAGGGCATCTTTGGGGAGGACTGGCTGCGCATACCAGCGCATCGCGGCGGCGAAGAGCTTCTGACCGAGGGGCCTGTCGAGGCCCTTCGCGAGCTCCGGCGGGAGCGGCGCGGGGAAGAGGCGGCGGCGTGTCTCCACGTAGAAGACGAAGGCAGCAGCGGCGGCGACGAAGGCGACGAGGGTACGAAGCACGCGGCGCGGCGTCTTCGGGAAGAGGGTGCTCGCGGTGGCGAGGGCGAAGAGCGGCACCATCGGGACGACGATCATGGCGCTCTCTTTGGAGTAGAGGCCGATGAGCGAGCCGAGCGCGACGAAGAACGCCATGAGAGGCATTCGGCACGTGAGCGCATAGAGGGCAATCAGGCAGCCGAGGGTGCCGAACACGTCGCTGATGCCGACGACACCGCTGACGGCCTCGGTGAGCACCGCGGAGGCGACGAGGAACATGCCCGCGAGCCACGAGACGCCTTTGCGCTTCGTGATCTTCCACATGATCATCGTGAGGATCGCGCCGTTCGTGCCGTGCACGAGCACGTTCACCCAGTGGTGCAAAAACGGGTTGTGCTCGCGCGCGCCGCACATCCACAAAAAGCGCCAAACCAGGTTCGGAATGGGCCGATACGAGCCGATGCTGCGCTCGGGTCCGAGGCCCCAAAAGTCCCTCTTGAAGGCGTCGAACCAGTGAAACTTGGGGTGCTTCTCCATCACGCTGCGCACGTAGGGGTTCGCGAGCAGCGCCTCTTGTTCGTCGAAGATGAAGTTCGTCTTCAACGGGTGGCGCGTGAAGAGCACCATCGAGAGGAAACAAAACGGTACGACCGCGGCGAGGAACTGCGGATCTTCGCCGAGGAAATAATCGCGTATCCAGAGGAACGCCGCGATATGCGCTTTGGGCCGAATCGCGGGTACCTCGGCCTCTTGCGCGGTCGACGGCGCGGGAGCGCTCGGATCGGAGACCACCTCCGCGGACGTGGCGCTTCCTTCCGTTGCGGTCGCCGACGAGGTCGCGCTCGAGGTCTCCGCGAGGGGCTCGCGCGTCGACGGGAGCGCTTCGTCTGCGCGACCACTCGGGGCCGACGTGACGGCGGACGGCTCTTGTTCTTCGCTGGTCGCGGAGGGGGCAGCGGTCGCGCTCGGGGGCGACTTATCGAGTAATTCCGGTGCCTTTGCTACATCGAGCGCCGACGCCTCGGGCGCCTCCGACGCGACCGGGGGCACGTCGCTCGCGGGCGCCGCGGTCGGGACGAGACCCTCGGACGCGGGCTTCGTGCCGTCTTGGCCTTCGCCGTCCCCCGTCAGGGACTTCCCAGGGTCGTCGCTCATGGCGTCAGGCCTTCTTCACGGGCGCGGAGCGGTCCCGCAGCGTGGCCATGACCGGCGGCTCGGGGACGGGCGGTCCGTCGTTGATGATCCAGTTGTCGCCCCAGAGGTGCGCGCCGCCGTCGATGTACCAGGTCTCGCCGGTGACGAACCACGCCGCGTCGCTCGCGAGATACACGACGAGCTCGGCGACCTCTTCGGCGGTGCCGATGCGCTTCATCGGTGTGCGGGTGCGGCTCATCTCCAAGAGCTCCGGCGGGTATTGCTCGGTGCCGGAGGTCTTGATGACGCCGGGGGCGACCGCGTTCACCTGGAGGTTGTGCTCGGCCCACTCGACGGCCAAGGTCTTCGTCATGTTCTCTACCCCCGCGCGGGCGGCGCCGGTGTGGACCATGCCGGGGAACCCGCGCGCCACGTTCGCGATCACGTTCACGATGCGGCCGCGTTTCTTCGGGATCATGTGCCGCACGGCGACCGCTTGGGTCATGAAGAAGGTGCCATTCAGGTTGTTGCGAATGACCGCCTCCCAACCCTTCGGGACCACCGAGTCGGCGGTGGTGGGGAACTGCCCCCCCGCGTTGTTCACGAGGATGGTGGCCTCGCCGATGGCCTCTTTCACGGAGTCGACATAAGCGGCGATCGCCTCGGCGTCGCGGATGTCGCACGGGGCCGCGAACACCGTGATTCCTCGCGCTTCGAGCTCGGTCTTGGCGGCCTCGAGCTTCTCGGCTTTGCGACCACAAATGGCAATTTTGCACCCGAGCTCGCCGAGGGAGTGGGCAATCGCGAGGCCGATCCCGCTGCCGCCGCCGGTGATGATCGCGACGTGACCTTCGAAGAGGCCGGGCCGAAAAATGGTGCTCATGCGGACACCTTCTCGCCGGCGCGGACGACGCCGTCTTTGCCACGAACGAGGCGCTCGCCCGTCTTCTTGCTGGTCGCGACGTCGCCCTCGAAGACCGCGGTGTCGCCGTCGGCGAACACGTAGCCGACGACGCGCGCCGGATTGCCGCGCACGAGCGCGTAATCGGGCACGTCTTTCGTGACGACGGAGCCGGCCGCGACCATCGCCCAGGCGCCGACGGTGGAGCCGCACACGATGGTGGAGTTCGCGCCGAGGGCGGCGCCCGTCTTCACGAGGGTCTTCGAGACGATCCAGTCGTCGGCGCCCTTCACGCTGAGGTCCGGGTTCACCGCGCGAGGGCGGAGATCGTTCGTGAAGCAGACGTGCGGCCCGCAGAAGACGCCGTCTTCGAGGGTAACCCCGTGGAAGAGCGAGACGTTGTTCTGCACCTTGCAGTTTTTGCCGATGACCACGTCGCTGTCGACGTACACGTTCTTCCCGAAGACGCAGTTCTCGCCGATGGTCACGTTCTCGCGAACCTGACAGAAGAGCCAAATCTGCGTGCCGTCGCCGATGCGTGCCTTCTCGTGGACGACGGCGGAGGAGTGGATGCGGATGCCCATTTGGGGGCGCAGCTTAGCCGAAAGCCGGCAGCGCGGATCGCCTGGATGTTGGCGCGGACACCTCCCCGCCGCCCCGCCGCGCGGGCGCGCGGGCACGTTTCCTTGAACATCCGACCACCCGGCCGCGACGCCGAGCGCACACACCCGCGCCGCGACCTGGCTTGACGCCCGAAGGCCCGCCTCATACTAAAGCCATCGCTTTACCGAACGCTTCGCCCGAGGAGGAACATCATGGCCAGAACGAGCACGTACCTGAACTTCATGGGCACCACCGAGGAGGCGTTCACCTTCTACAAGGCCGCCTTCCAGAGCGAGTTCGTCGCCCCGATCATGCGCATGAGCGCGGCCCCAGAGGTGCCCGGTGGCCCGGAGCTCTCCGAGAAAGAGAAGAGCTACGTGATGCACGTCGCGCTCCCGATCACCGGTGGGCACCACCTCATGGGCACCGACGCCCTCGAGTCGATGGGCCACACGATCACGTTCGGATCGAACGTGAGCATCAACGTGCAGCCGGACACGCGCGTGGAGGCTGAACGAATCTTCGCCGCGCTCGGCGAGGGCGGCAAGGTCACGATGCCGCTCACAGACATGTTTTGGGGCGACTATTTCGGCACTCTGCACGACAAGTTCGGCGTGCAGTGGATGATCACCTGCTCCGAAAAGAAGCCGTGATCACGACGGGGGCGAGGCTCGGCGGCGAGGCGCACGGCGCTCTCGTCGGCCTTGCATTCGGCGCGTGACGTAGGTTTCCTCGTTCGCGCATGAGCATGCTCCTCTCCCGCCGCGATCTCTCCTTTTTGCTCTACGAATGGCTCGACGTGGAGAGCCTCACGAAGCGAGAGCGCTTCTCCCTCCACTCGCGGGAGACGTTCGACGCCGTGCTCTCCACCTGCGAGCGGATCGCGACCGAGCGCTTCGCGCCGCACGCGAAGAAGAGCGACGAAGAAGAGCCGAAGCTCGTGGACGACGTGGTGGTGCTCCCGCGAGAGGTGAAGCCCGCGCTCGCGGCGTTCGCGGAGGCGGGCCTCGTCACCGCCGGGATGGGGGCCGAGGTGGGCGGCATGCAGCTCCCGATGGCGGTCGAGAAGGCCGGATTCGCCTATTTTTTGGCGGCGAACGTGGGCACCGCCTCGTACCCGCTGCTCACGATCGGGGCCGCCAATTTGCTCCTCGCGTACGGCTCGGAGGAGCAAATCGAGCGCTACGTGACGCCGATGACCACTGGCCACACGTTCGGCACGATGTGTCTCTCGGAGGAGCACGCCGGCTCCTCCGTGGGCGACATTTCGACCCGCGCGGTCCCTTCTCCGAGCGGCGACCGTTATCGGCTCTTCGGATCCAAGATGTGGATATCCGGAGGGGACCACGAGCTCTCCGAGAACATCGTTCACCTCGTGCTCGCCAAGGTGCCGGGCGGGCCTCCCGGCACGAAGGGGATATCGCTCTTCGCCGTCCCCAAGTGGATCGAGGGGGCGGGCGGCGCGCGCGTGCGAAACGACGTGAGCGTGGTCGGCTTGAACCACAAGATGGGCTATCGCGGCACCGTGAACGCGCTCCTCGCGTTCGGCGACGGAAAGCACACGATCGACGGCGAAGCGGGCGCCGTCGGCGAGCTCGTGGGGGAGCTCCACGGCGGCATGAAGGCCATGTTCCATATGATGAACGAGGCGCGCATCACGGTGGGCCTCGGCGCCGCCGCGCTCGGATCGACCGCGTTTTTGCACTCGCTCGCGTACGCACGAAGCCGGCCCCAAGGACGAAAGCTCGGCGAGCGTGACGCGACCACGCCGCAAGTGCCCATCGTCGCCCACGCCGACGTGAAGCGCATGTTGCTCGCGCAGAAGGCCTACGCCGAAGGGGCGATCGCGCTTGGCCTCTACTGTGCGAACCTGGTCGACGAGGCCCGCACCGCCGATACCGAAGAAGCGCGCGACGAAGCGAAGCGGCTCCTCGAGATTTTGACCCCGATCGCGAAGAGCTGGCCCTCGCAGCACTGCCTCGAGGGCACGAGCCTCGCGATCCAGGTGCACGGCGGATACGGCTATACCCGCGACTACCCGGTAGAGCGCATGTACCGCGACAATCGGCTGAACCCGATTCACGAGGGCACCCACGGAATCCAAGCGATGGACCTTTTGGGTCGCAAAGTGCCTATGCAGGGCGGGCGCGCGCTCTTCGATTTGGCGGCGCGGATGAGGGCCACGATCGCGCGCGCTCTCGCGGTACGTGACGAAGGATCGCAGCGCCTCGCCGGTGCCCTCGAGGCGATGGTGGCGCGCCTCGGCGAGGTGACGGCGAAGGTGCTCGGGGCTGGAGATCCCGAGAAGATCCTGGCAAACGCGGCGGTGTACTTGGAGGCGACGGGGCACGTGGTGCTCGCCTGGACGTGGCTCGAGCTCGCCCTCGTCGCGGGGAAGAACATGGGCCGCGCGGAGGACTCCGACTTTTACCGCGGCAAGCTGGCGGCTTGCCGGTACTTCTTCGCCTACGAGCTGCCCAAGGTGGGCCCGATGCTCGCGCTCGTGGAGTCGCTCGACACCACCACCGTCACGATGAAAGACGCGTGGTTCTGAGCGCCTCGCGCTTCACTTCGGGAGCATGAAGGGCAGTCCCGGGATCGACCTCTGCACCGTCTTCACGAGCTCGGCTTTGGGTACGGTGCCCTTCACCTTGAAGGGCACCTTCACGGAAAGCTTCTCCCCCCCGACGGCGGCAATGCCGTCGAGATCGTAGGGCAAATCGCGACCCGCGGCGGCGAGCTGCGCGATGCCACCGACGTCGTTCCAGGTGAGGGCGAGGGGCACGTCGAGCGGCGTTTTGTCGCCGGTGGCGAGCTTGACCGGGCTCACGAGGGAGACGTTGCCCATGTCTTTTCCGTCGAGCTTGAGCTTGCCCTCGAACGACGAAATCGTGAGATCGAACTTGTTCTTGTTCGTGGCCTCGACGCGGACCAAAACGCGCATCCCTTGGAGGTCGATCGACGTGATCTTCCCCTCCTTCACGGTGATCGTGGGCGGCTCCGGCGGCGCGCACGCGGAGAGGGTGGCGGCGACGGCGGCGGCGGCAAAAAAGAGGAAGGCGCGACGAACCATCGCTCCACGATAGCAGACGGCGCACGTTCGCCGCCGGGCACACGGTTCTACACGACGTGGCACTTCGCCCCGGCGCGGCCCCTAGCAGTGCAGAGTGCACGCAACATCGGTCGCGCGTTCTCGTGCTGCGTTCGTCGACGGCAGGCTGTACCCTCGGCGCGATGCGCTCGTCGACCTCGTTGCTCGTCTCCGCGGTGCTCGCGTTCGGCGCGGGCTGCGGGGGAAAACAGCTCGATTTGCGCGTGCCGGGTGGTGCCGACTACGCGACGGAGAAGGGCGTTGCGCCGCAGAAAGACGGGAGCGTGCGCTTCTTCGCCGTCGGCGACATGGGCGAGCCCGACCCGGCCGCCACCGGCAAGCTCCACCCGAACGGGCACAAGGTCGCCAACCTGGTAGGCGAGGTATGCAAAGCCAAAGGCGGGTGTGACTTCGGCACCTTCCTCGGCGACAACGTGTACCTCAGCGGCGTCCACAGCACGGACCCGGGCGACCCTACCGCGCAGCTCTTCGACGACATCGTGAAGACGTACCAAGACGCGCTCGGCGGGAGACCGACGCCGCTCTACTTCATCCTCGGCAACCACGATTGGGGCCCTGCGTTCCCGAGCCGCTCGCGCGCCGACACCGAGCTCGAGATGGTGAAGCTCTGCCACGACAAGGGGCTCGAGTGCCGCGGCGCGCACCACTTCTACGAGTTTCGCGCGGGCCCGGTGGAGATGCACGCGTGGGACACGAACGCGCTCGTTCGCCAATGCGACGACAGCGGCACGGTGTGCGGCCTCGAAGGCGACGACACCTTGGGTCGCCGCGAGCCGTGCAAAGGGGACGACTGCCCGGTATGGCGTATTGCGATGGGCCATCACCCGTACTTGTCCGATGGCCTCCACGGCGACGCGGGCTCGTTCCTCGAGTCCATTTTTCGACTCTGGCCCGGGCGTGGGTTCAAGACCCTCATGGACCGCCACGTGATTGGCTATACCGATCTCTATCTGTGCGGCCACGAGCACGACATGGAAGTGTTCCTCGAGCCGAACCCCGGCCGGCCGGACATGGGCGGGCGCCACACCGCGCTCGTCGTGAGCGGCGCCGGGGTGAAGACCTCGCCGCTGGTGCGAGACCGCGCCGACTACGGCCGCGCGAGGCTGGGGTTCGCCCTCGTCGAGGCCTCCAAAGAGTCGCTCGTGGTGGAGATTTACACGACGAGCACGGGCATGACGAAGCCAGAGTTTCGCATCCGAAAGCGCCGCGGGAAGGCCTCGTTCGAGATCGATCCCGCGGTGACCCCGCCGAAGCCCTAGCAGCCCGTTGATTTTCGGACCGAGGCCAGTCGTCGT
>JAAFHV010000028.1:0-32427 GCA_013297655.1 Myxococcales bacterium
CGGACGCGGCCGAGCTTCGTCGGTCGGCCGAGTTCGCGCACGAGCTTCTCGCGATCGTCAGTCACGACCTCCGAAATCCGCTGAGCGCGGTCCTCATGGCGGCGACCATGATCATCCAAGACGTGCCGTCCGGCCCCGTCGCTGGCTACGCAGCGCGCATCGTCCGCAGCACGCAGCGCGCGACCCGCTTGGTGGGCGACCTGCTCGACTTCAGCCAAATGAAGTTGGGCGGTGGAATCCCCATCACCCTCGCGCCCACCCGGTTGGAGCTTTTGGTTCGGCAAGTCGCCGACGAGCTCGGGACCGCCCATCCGGAGCGCCTCATCGTCGTGGACGCCGCGGGCGACGGAACGGGCCATTGGGACGCCGACCGTCTCGCGCAGGTCATCTCGAACTTGCTTTCGAACGCGCTGGCCCACAGCCCGCCCACCGAGAGCGTGTTCGTTTCCACCCGCGGCGACGCGGAACGTGTCTCTCTCGAAGTTCGAAACGCGAATCTATACGGGCCGATCCCGGACGAGCTCGTTCCCGTTCTGTTCGATCCCTTCAAACGCGGGAACCACCGGCACTTCAAAACGAAGAGCGTCGGTTTGGGTCTCTACATCGTCGACCACATCGTGAAGCGACACAGTGGCCAGGTGACCTTCCGCTCGGACGCGGGTGGCACCTCGTTCACCGTCACGCTCCCTCGCGTGACTTCGGTCTGATTCAACGGCCGTGAGCGCGCCGGCTTCGACGAGCCTCGCGCGGGCGGGCTCGTCGATGAACGAATAGGGTCGCCCGTCATCGTGCTCCGAGCTCGCCTGCGCCGACGTGACCGCCTCGCGTAGCGGCCTCGAAGCCGCGAGGGCGTGCGGCCTTGTGGCCGCCCTTCCACCCCCCCGGCTCACCAAAAATCGGGTGGATCCGCCGACCTCCCACCGCCATTGCCGCGGCAATTTCAGGCCCCTACGCGCTCCTCGCCCCATGTGTTCGCGAACGATCCGAATGGCACGACTCCCGCATCGTTGGGTTCGATGACCATCGCTCTCGTTCGTAGGCTCGGCCTCGTTCTCCTCTTTGGTGCGCTCGCGGGGCAAAGCTTGGGCTGTGCCGAGCTCGACACGCAAGAGCCCGCCTCCGAGGGCTCGTTCGCGGCGAAGAACAAGCCCGCGCCGATGCTCCGCTTCAACGTGGTGCAGCACAACGTGGGCGGCGGCGCCGAGAACGGCGGCGGCCCCGAGGCGCTCGCCTACACGTTCGCGCAGATCGAAGAGAAGAAGCCGGATGCGGTCATGCTCGAAGAGGTGTGCGCTGCGCAGCTCGACGCGTTCAAGGCGCGCTTCCCCGGGTGGGCGGTGCGCTACGCCGTTCAGCGAGAGAAACACGAGGGCTGCGCCAACGGCACCAAGGGCAACGTGCTCGCTTCCCCCCGCGGCTTCGTCGACCAGCTCGACGCCCCGCTCGGCGAGCCAGATGGCGACAAGGTGTTCTCGCTCACGTGCGGCGGCGTGCCCATGCCCAAGACCGCGCGCACCGTGCTCGCGTGTGTCACGCACCTCCGCATCAACGACCCCGACGACTCCCTCCGCGACAAGCAAGTATGGCGCATCGTCGACGCCGTGCGCGCCGAGGTCGCGAAGGGCCGCGAGGTCGTGATCGCCGGCGACTTCAACCTCACCCCCGATCGGGGCCCGCTCGATCGCCTATATCGAATGAAGAAGAACGGCTTCGACGGCGGCGGCGCGTTCGACGAGGCCGACCAGTCCGATTCCAAGCGTCAGCAGTACGCGATGCAAGGCATTCGCTGCGGCTCCGACGCCTGCCGCAGCGGCGCCGACACCGCGGGCGCTCGCAAGATCGACTACGCGTTCTTCTCCAACAACCGCGTGATCTCGGTGGGCGCGCAGGTGATGGGGCGCGGCGGCTCGAGCCACAACCTCTACCACGGGTGGGCCGACCTCAAGATGTGAGGGCGCCGCCGAAGACCCTACGCGCTGCTCAGCGCTCCCTGCTCCGCCTCGCTTCACGTACCTCTACCCAGACCCCTCGGCTCCTGGCCGAAGAGCCGACCCGGTGGGGGCCCATCGACTGCGAAGGGTCTGTGCCAGTTGATAGGTCTCCAAGACCGCCTCCGCTGTCGGCACCATTAGCCCGTGAACCACGATGCTGGAGCCGGCGCGGGCGCTCACGTTTATGAGGTTCGCCCCCTTGAACACCATCGCCGAGGTCGCGTCGGCTAGCCGCTCGGCCAGCTCACGACCAATCCATTGGGCTCTCGAGATCCCTTTGGGAGGGATGCAGGCGAACGAGTCGTCAAAGCGCGGACACCCCGTGGAGTCCGCGGACAGCGCGCGCCGGAGCCGCCGCGACCATCGCCCCACGGGCGTCCTCACGACACTGCCTTCCCAGCCATGCACCGGGAGGGCAAAGTTCCAGGAGAACGCCCAGTCGTGGCTCTGCGGAGAGACATAAGCCTCAGGTCTCAGTATGACCCGGAGGGTCTCTCCCGGATTCGGCTCGCAGGTGCCCTCGGGACCGAAGCTCACCCGCTCTCCGTCGCGCAGCGTGCCTACAAAATCTCCCACGCGAAAAGAGTGGGGGACCAGCGATAGCAGCTCAGGCAGGCGCTGCGGCAGGTCCTCTCGGGCGCGCCAATACTTCTCGGTCGTCGGCGGTGATATCGTCATGGCCCTTCGACGGCCCTCGGTGGAGCCACGAGCCTCTTTACCACGCACGTCTGGGCCTGGACCATCGTGAGTACGAATCAGATGACTTCGATCTCGCGCGATCGCGGCACTCCCGCAACACGCCGCTGGGCGGCAAGGCGTCGGGCCGATACTCCCGCTGAGCCATCGCACTTGCCGAGGGGGCGCCAGGTGGTGGCCCCTCGACTGCGAAGGATCTGGGCCAATGTGAACAGTCAGAAGGCGGCGGCGATCTGCGCCTCGGCCTGGGCGACGGCGGAGGGCGCGTCCCAGGCGACTCCCTCGGCGCGCAGGACGGTCACGTCGGGGATACCAAAAAACACCATCATGTGGCGCAGATAGGGGGCGAGGAAATCCTCCACCGCCTGCGGGCCCGACGTGTAGATACCGCCGGTGGCCAGAAGGAACACCGCAGAGCGCGCATGGGCCAGACCCCGGCGCACGCCGCCCTCGTAGGTGAAGGTCACGCCGGGGCGCGCGACATGGTCGATCCAGGCCTTGAGCGTCGTCGGGACCGTGTAGTTGTGGATGGGAGTAGCCACGATCAGCGTGTCGGCCGACTGGAGCTCGGCGGTCAGCTCGTCCGACAGCTCGAGCTCGCGCGCCTGCTCCGCCGTCCGCGCCTCAGGCGGCACGAACATCGCGGTAACGAAGTCGGCGCTCAGATGCGGCAGCGCGTTTTCCGGCAAGGTCAGGTCGCGGACCGTCAGTGTTTCGTTCGGGAACTTGGCATTGCGGCGAGCAAGGTACTTGTCCAGCATATTGCGCGAGACGGAGGTGGCGCCGTTCGGGCTGCAGATCAGAACGAGAGCATGTGCCATTGTGGTTTCCTTTGCTTCGGGTCAGCGGCAAACCTGCCGTCATAGGCAAGATGCGCGAGCGACGCTCTTTTCGACATGCCCCGTCTTTTTTTCCACCAAGCGACGACGGAATACCCAAAGATGACCCACGCGAGCTTCGCGCTCGAACGCTTCCTCGATCACCGAGCGCAGCACGTCGTGGGCAACGGTTTTGCAGACTCATTCGAGGAAATGACTCGTTTGAGCCGTCACCGACGCGCGGCCGGCGTTCAGCGCTCCGCCGCAGTCGCTTCGAGGAAGGTGCGAAGGCGGGAGCTTCGCGTAAGCGTGATCGCTTTGCTCATCGCGTCGCGGGCGCCCGCTAGGTCGCCGCTGCGCCGGCGTGCGTGCGAGAGAACGACCCAATAGGGGGCATACTCGGCGACTCGCGCGCGGTCGATGCGAGCGAGCAATGCCTCTGCGTCGGCCTCGCGCTCGAGCTCGACGAGGACCGCGGCGTGCGCGACCGCGCTTGCGATCGTGGGCCAGGTGGCGTTGAGCGCGGTGTAAAGGAGCTCGATCGCCTTCCACGGCGTATGGCCAGAAAAGAGCCGCTGGCAGTGCGCCGACTGGATCGCCGCCTCGAGTTGAAACGGGCCGGGTACTCGAAAGGTGGCCGCGCGTAGCAGCACGGCGTTGGCGTCGAGAATCGCGGCTCGGTTCCATCGCGCAACATCGTGTTCGGCGAGCGGGACGAACGTGCCATCCGGTGTCGTACTCGCGCCTCTGCGGGAGTGACTGAGTTGCACGAGAGCGTAGAGGCCAAGTGCCTCGGGGTCGTTGGGGGCCAGCTCAGTGAGCACGCGGGCGAGGTAGACCGCCTCTTCGGCGAGTGACTCGACGCCGGGTTCGCCCTCGGATTCATCGTAGTCCACGGCGAAGGCGGCGTAGATCGCTTCATACACGGCGGCCATGCGCCCGGGCCGCTCGGCAGGTTCCGGTTCGTCGAAGGGAATGCCGGCATCGCGGATTTTCTGCTTCGCGCGAACGAGGCGTTGGCTCATGGCCGCCGGCGTGACCAGAAAAGCGCGCGCGATACGCGCCGCATCGAGCCCGAGAACGGCTTGCAGCATGAGCGGCGTACGAACCGCTTCATCGATGGCCGGGTGCGCGCACACGAGCAGCAAGCGCAGGCGCAGGTCGCCCTTCTCGGAGGGTTGCTCCGATAGTTCGACCAGCGCCTGCTCGAGCGCGCCGAGAACGCGCGGATTCGACGCCATGGTGCGGTGGCGTGCGCCTTGCCGCAGCTCGTTCTTCGCCACGGTGAGCAGCCACGCCTCGGGCGAGGCGGGAACGCCCGCCTCGGGCCACCGCGCGAGCGCCTCTGCAAACGCATCTCCGAGTGCATCTTCCGCCGCCGCGACATCGCGGAAGCGTACGGACAGCGCAGCAACGAGCCGCCCATACGCTTCGCGCGCAACGCGAGCGGCCGTAGAGGCTGCGTCCTCGGCCATGCTCACCAATTCAACTTTGCGGCGGGGGAGGGAGAACCGGGCGCACTTCGACGCTTCCGCGGCTCACACAAGGCGCCTTCGCAGCCCATTGAAGCGCGACATCGAGGTCGGGCACGTCGATGATGAAGTAGCCGGCGAAGTGTTCTTTCGCGTCGGGGTGGGGCCCGTCTTGCACGTGCCGCTTGCTCCCTTCGATACGGAGCGTGGTCGCCGTGTGCGGCGGTTGAAGAGCGTTGCCGCTCTTCACGATGCCCGAGGCGTAGAGCTCCTCGACGTAGGCCTTCCACGCACCCCAGTAGGCGGGCGCCTCCTTCGGGTCGTCTTTACGGGCCACTTCTTTCGTCGTTTCCAAGTGAATCAGCATGTATTCCATGAGCGTCGTCCTTTGGTTCGGGTCAGCGGCAAACCTGGCGTCATGGGGTAGATGCGCGAGCGACGCTCTTTTCGACATGCCCCGGTTCTTTTTTTTCCGGCCTGCCCTCCGTGCCCATGTGCGAGAAGAACGTCGCCCCGTCCGTGATGACTGGGCAACCGAGCAGGGCGTAGTGGCATGACTCATGGCGAACGTGATGTCGTCGAAGGTCGGGAGGCTGTCTCCGATTCGAGCGCGAGCGCACGCCTGAATCCCTCGTCCTTCAAGAGGGTCGTCAGTTGAGTGGCGACGTCAGGACCATCGAGCATGGGGTGCTCGCGGAAGAGAAACGGTGCTCGCTCGTCGTAGGCGACGTCCAGGTAGCGTGAGCGCTCCGGACTGTCTTCGCGCACGCGGCGTACGTGCGTCGCCGTGAACTTCAGGTTCCGCGGATCGACCCAGCCTGCCGCGATGAAGCCCTTGGTCTTCTTGTCGCACCGGCACGGGTTCGCGGGGTTCATCAGGCCGCATTGGTCCTGCATGAACGCCGACAAGTCGGCGCGGGCTCGCTCGAGACGCTTGCGAAAGGCGGTGGGCGCGATGTCGAGAATCTCGGCCGCGAGAGGCGAAGGACACTCGAAGATCTCACCCAGCACGAAGGCGAGTCGTTGCTCGCGGTCGAGGCAGAGCAACATCCCGAGCATGCAGCCGAGCTTGGCTTCTTCGACGAGCAGCGAACGTTCCGGCGACGACGGCCCCTCGAGCTCCTCGAGCGGAAGCTTGGCCAGCTCCTCGCCGTAGCCGCCGAAGCTCGTCACCACCCCCTCGAGGCGGCCGCGTTTGGCGTCGAGGAAGCAGTTCATCACGATACGATACGCCCACGTGCGGAAGCTCGAGCGCCCTTCGAACTGCCCGATGCGGGTGACCACCCGGAGCAGCGCTTCCTGTGCCACGTCGGCGGCGTCGGCAGGACTCACCATCATGCGAACGGCGAGGGCATATACCCACCGCTGGTGCTTGCGGACCAGCGTCTCGAGCGACGCACCGTCGCCCCCTGCTGCAGATAGCGCGAGGCGCACGTCCCCGCGGTCGTCGTCTTCGGAAGCGCGAAACGGGTTTTGGATAGGTTCTAAGGTCATGCGGGTTTGCCTTCGTCCTCTCTACTCGACGACCGAGAAGAGCTCGAACACCTTCATTTCCCCGATGCCGGAGAAGAACGGGGCGAGCTCGGCGCGCGCTTGAAGATCTGCGCCAGCCCGGTCGTGAGCCTGCTCGTCTTCCCACCCGACCAAGTCCGCTAGCCCTTTCGAATCTTCCACTTGGTGACCGGCAGCGCCGCCCCTATAGCCCGTCATGGCGCGCACCACCTCATGAAGTCGATCGTGAAGGTGACCGAGCTCGCCCGAACGATGCGGGACGGTGTAACAGGCCATCTCGACGACCGGTGCGCGGCGAAGCTCGGCCATGAGCGTCGTGATGTCGCCCCGCAAACGATAGTGGGCGTAGAGCTGCACCTTCGTGATGCTGGCCACGAGATCGGCGAAGCGCGCGTCCTCGCGGACCAGGTTCGAGGCGCTCTGCGCCGACTCGATCGAGTCCCACGCGATCACGTCGGCGAAGAGCCCCTCGGCCTTACCGCGAAGCCGAAGCCCCTCACGGTACCCTCGCAGTGTGGCCAGCGATTCGTGGGTACGACGTTGGATCGGAGCGAAAGAGGCCGGAGCACCGACCGTAAAGACGGCAACCTCGAGAACTTGGGCGGACGGATTCGTCATGGCAACGTTCCTTTCGTTGGGAGCGAAGCGGTCTCGCGACCACACCTCGCTCTGCGGAACCTTGGACGCCATCGAACGACGGGTGTGACCGCGGAGCGACGAATTTTCGTTACGAGCGTCCGTACAGAAGGGTCGCAGCACGTCCAAGAAGCGCCGGGACGGTCGCCCGCCCGCCTCAATCCCCCACCACCACCTTCCCCTTCTCCACCCGGACCGACAATCCGGACGTCTCCGCCAGCACGGTGAGCGCGGTTCCGACTTTGACACGCTCGAGGGTGACGCTCACGTCCGGGCGGCGAGTGGCGCGGTAGTCCACGCCTTCGAGGTGGGCTTCTTTGGCGAGATGCGCGGCGACCTCGGGCATGGGGGTCGCGTGCTCCACCAGAGAGACGCGCGTGGCCTCGGCGGCGGGAGACGCGCTCGCGCGGCACGTCACCTCGACGCCCTTGGAGGTCTCGGAGTAGACGAGCCCGAGCTTAGTGGCGAGGGCGTCGAATACCAACGAGGCGGGCGTATTCTTGAGACGAATATCCACCTTTCCGTGCACGCACGGATCGACGATCACGTTCGTCTCGGAAATCCCGGCGAGCAGCTTGAAGACCTCTTTGACCTCCACCTCGCGCAGCTCGATGTCAATCTTGCGGTCGTTCGCGAGGGTGGGGGCGGCGAGGGCGTCCGACGCGAACGGGATGGCGAGGGCGAGGGCGAGGATCATGGACGAGATACGCATGAGTCAACGAGCTCCGGACGAAGGGGGAACGACATCGAGGTGAAACGTGAGGGCTTGGCTCTCCGGCTCGCCCTGAACTCGAAGGTAAAGGTCGACGGATTGATTGGCCGTTGGCGCGGGCGGAGGACGGCGCCAGAAGACGAAGCCGACGACCACCGCCACGCCGGCAGAGACCGCCAAGTCGAAGAAGAGGACTTGTTTCTTCAGAGGAAACCACGCAGAGACGGACAGCTCGGAGGGGGCGAGCTCGGTCGCGTCGTAGAGGCGTACGGCCCGATCGGCGCCCGAGCTCACGAAGGCCCACTTCGGCCCTCGCCGGCGCGCCTTGTCCGCTTCCCCGAGCGATGGGCCGTCCAGGACTGGGGAATGTCGAATGGGCACGAGAACCTGAACCGTGTTGGCGGCGCGCCGAGCTGGGTCCAGAGCGCCGAGTACCCAACCTGCGTGAATTGCGCTCGGAAAATGCCATTCCTTGCACAACTCGACTCAGACCTGCCTCTCGCAGAAGGTGGTGACTGGCAATGGGGTAGCGGCGGCCTGGGGTACGTATTTTGGTGCTCCGCCTGCAGAATCTCGGCCTTGCTGTGGCAGTGCACGTAGTGGTCGCTGTCCAAGTGGACACTCGATCGGCGCCACCGAACGCCGGACTTCGGTGGCTCGCCATTCGGCGCAGCTAAACGGCAGATTCGTTCGACCCACGGAGCGGCGAATCTCAATCGCGCCTGCCGACTACGCCACCTTGCTCTCCCAATCCGGATCGAGCCCCTTCCCCAGCCCAGCCAACTCCGCCACATCCGCCCACGCCTCCGAAAGAAGCACTCGCGGCACACTGCCCAAGGGCGAGGCTCCACCCTCGCGCGAAACGAACGACACGCCCTTCAGCGCGACCGGCTTGTTCTCCTCCGGCATCGCCGAGCCACTGAACGCGAGCACCACGTCGAGGCCAAGCGCAGGAAACGTCTTTCGGTACTCGTAAAACCACCCCCCGTCCTCCGCCGGCCCTCGCGCGTAACCAAGACGCGTCGCGCCGCTCCGGAGCACGAACGAATCGAGCATATGCCCACGATGGGTCTCGAGCGACGTGGCCTGGGCGAGGCTCTCGTCGAGCGCGAAGGTCGGGCGCGTGAGCTGTGGAAAGAGCGGGAGCACCTCGAAGTCGCCGAAGTGGGCTTGCCACTCCGCGATCGCCTCGGGAGAGAGCAGCGTCGCGTGCGCGAGCGTGACGATCGCGTCCGGGGGCGGTGCGTGATTGCCATGATCGACCGTGCTCAGCGAGCCGTCGCCGAGCGGGCGAAACGCGATCCGCGGAACGTCGACAACGGGAGAGCTCGTGGATTCGTCGCCCGTGTCGGCTCGTTCTCCTTGCTCGGGCAGAGGCCCAGAGAGCCACACCAGGCGCGCGCAGAGCCGCGACATGATCGGGTGTTTGGCGAGGTACGTGTGCCAATCCGCGAATCGCCACGTCGACTGCGTACACATCGCACCGTAGAGTCGCTCGGTCTGGGCTTTGACGATTGTGGTGATCGCTTTTTTGGAGCGCGCGAAGTCCGTTTTGGCAGCTTTGGCGGCGGCCTCGTCGTCGTCTTTGCGGGGCTCGGGGAGGGCCTTCAGCGTTTGGCCCTTGTCGTCGCGGAGCACGAGCGCGAGCCTATCGTCGAGGCGGGCCTCGAACGAGCGCGGGCCAAACGAGAGCGTGAGCGCGCCGGTCTCGTCCAAGTCCGCGGAGGGGAGAGTGCGGTCCGCGAGCTCCGAGACGGTCCAGCCGCGTCGCTCGGAGAGGGCCGTCACTTGCGCCTCCGCCTCGGCGCGGATTCCGGCCGTGCGAAAGCGCGTCGCGGTCGCGAGCAAGAGCTGAATCGCCGAGCCGTCGTCCACGTAGGCGAGCATCTGCACCAGCGCTTTGCACTGGGCCGCGCGCATGCCGTACCAGGTCTTCAGATAGGCACCTACCACCTCGGCGATCCCGCGGCCCCCGAACGAAGCCACCACCGCGAGCACACCTTTATCGGCAATCGCGGAGCCAGCCGGCGACGCGAGGTAGGCGGCGCGCACCTTCGTGTAGGCCTCTTCTTCCGTTATCCCTCCAAAGCTCGCGTACATCTCCGCTTGGCTTCGGAGCTCCTTCTCCGCGGCGGGGCTCACGTCTTTGGGCGGGTCGGTGTCGTGAGCGACGAACGCCCGAAGCACGGCGAGCGCGAGCGCTTCGCGATCGTCGGCATTCAAGAATTGCCCATAGGCACGCAAGAGCGCAGAGCCCGCCGGCGACTTTGCCTTCCACGCCGCGGCAATCCAGCCGCGCACGATCGCCTCGGGAACGACCTCGCCGGTGTCCGTCGTTTTCCCAGCCCGCACCGACGCCGACCACCGCACCGCCGGGAGCACGATCCACGCGGGCGAGGGCGTAGCGCGCAGCAGCTTCTCCGAGTCCGCGAGCCACGCGCCTCGATCGACGAACTTTTCGAGCGGCTCGCCGAGGACGTCGAGCGCGTCGAGCATCGCCGCGCGCGCGACGTCCTTCTTTTCCTTCGCGAAGGCGGCACCAATCGCCTCGCGCGCTCCGAAGGCACGCGCACGCGCGAGCCACGTCGCCGCCTCCGACCTCACGTCTTGCGAGCGATCGGCGAGGGCGGCGAGCACCCGCGATTTCCAATCGGGAATGCGCTCCGCCGCCCGTTGCGCGATCCCACGCTCACGCCGCGGCCCATCGAGCGCGGCACGAAGCAACGGCGCTTCGATCGCAGCGGGAACACGGGCCATGCGACCGAGCCTCTTGAACGCGCTCCTCCTCACGTCGTCTCGTGAATAGGAGGGCACGGCGAGGCCTTCGATCGTGCGGAATCCGAGCGCGGACTCGAGCACCTCCGGCATCGACTCGAGGAGCGCGCCGACCGCCGCGTCGCCCCATACGAACATGCGCGAGAGCGTACCGAGCGCGACCTGGCGCCCGTCCATTCCTGCCATCGTCACCGCCGCGGCCACGTCGCGAAGGTCGTAGCGGGTGTTCGTTTTTGCCGCTTTCGCCGTGAGCAAGCGATCGACCAGATAGAGCCCTCGCGCTCCCGGCTCCGCGAGCATGAGCAGGCGCACGGCATGCACGAGCGAGAAAGGAGCCGCCCAAGCGAGGTCGGCGAGTCGTTCATGGCCATCGACGAGGGGCCACTCGACCAGATGCTGGAGCGAGAGCGCGGGCTCTTCTGTCCACGGCTCCGGATCCGAGACCGCGGCCAACACTTCGCGAAGGGTGCGATCCGAAAGCGGCGCCGGCGGCGGCTTCTGGAACGCGGGATAGATGGCGCGGTGGCTCGCGTACGCCTCGAGCGCACGAGGGTGCCAATCGTCGGCAAAGGCACGAAACGCTGCGAACGCGTCTTCCCCGAGCGCGGGCACCGCGTTCGATCCTGTCTCCGGACGCGAGTCATTCGCGAGCGCGGCGTCGGCCGAGGCGCCGCTGCGCGACGCGATCGCTTGCTCGAGGGCTTCCTTTACCGGCTCCGAAGTCTCGATTTCCAAGCGCGCACGAAAGAGGGATACGTCAGTCTCGCCGAGGGCGACCAGCGCCTGCACCGCGAGGGCTCGCTCGCCGACTTTTTTGGACGCGAGATGGGGCTTTATGGCGCCACGAGCGGTCTCGGGGTCCGTCGCCAAGAGGGCAATCGCCGCCGCGGCCACCCCTTTTTGCGGCGCGATCGCCAGCTCCGCGAGCTCCGTCAGACACGTATCGAGTGGAAGCGACGCGGTCTTCAGGTCCTGGAGAATGGTCACGCGAATCGAGGCCTTCGCCGCCGCGAGGGAAGCTTTTACGATCGCGGCATGTCGCCCGAAGAGGGCCCCCATTCCTTTCATCGCGAGGAGCGCGTCGACGAAGTTGCGGCGCGCGAATTGGTCTTGAAACGTCGCCCCGTCGGCCTCGCCCTGCGCCGTGCGACACACGATTTCGGCGAGGCGGGCGGGGTCCGCTCCGGCGTCGGCCATCGTCTGCGCGAGCAAATCCGCGGACAGCGAAGTGGTCACCGTGGTTGTCGAATAGGGCGAAACGCTCGTCGTCGCCCAGACCACGGTCTCGATCCACGCGTGCTCTCCTTCGAGCTCCGCGACGAACGAACGTGACTGGTGCGCGCTCACCCACGCGACTCCGAGTCGCCAGAGTGCCCCCGCAGATACTTGGGGAGCAGGATCCGCGCCCGCATCGTCGATCGCGATCGAAGCGACCGATTCCGCGCTCGGCAGCTTGATCCATCCGGCCGCGGGCGGCGCGTCCGGGGCGGGCGCACGTGCCTTCAGCGCGGCAAGCACGGCCTCGTCCTCCCCGGTTCGCACGTAGTGCGCCGCGCGGCGCGCCAGATCGTCACCGAGGGGCGCAAAGGACTGCTCGACAGGATCGTTCGTCATCGGACCGTTGTTTTACCCGAGGAGGCCACGCCAGCGCGACCCGCGAGCGGGGCCTCAGGCACCGGTGGCTCTTCCGCCCGGAAACCCGTGCGTTGTACGCGGTTGGACTGACTACAGCCGAATGCCCAGTAGTTGCGCGCGGTGGGCCTCTGCCGCCTCGGATCGCCCACGCGAGGTTCGATGGCCTTGCGCGGAGCCTTCTCTCAGGTCGCGCACCAGAACGAGGCCGAGAATCCGGCCACCGCCGCGCGTCTCCTTCCCCACTCCGAAGGTCGCCTACGCCGCCCGGGCGCGCCCGGGCGCGCCCGGCACTCGTTCGGGGGCATCTCCCGCATTTCTCGACACTTTGACTCAAGTAATCGGTGGCACCGGCCTTGCGTTAGGGGTGCTCATGACGCTCTTCCCACGCTCGGCATTCCTGGCCCTCGTGTTCGCAACGGCGGTCGTATCGGTGGGCGCCTCCGCCCGCGGAGCGACGCCTGCAGCGGGCCCCGACGGCTACCTGCTCGGCAAGGTCGAGAGCGTCGACGCCGCGGGCAACCCGCGGATGCGCACTGCGCAAATTGAGGCCGCATAAAGACTCGGCCCTTGCCTCTGCGTCCCGCTGGACGAGAGGCCGCGGCCGAACGTGTGTTCTAAACCGAGGAGAAAAAGAGATGAAACGATTCATGGTCGTGCCGGTCGTGTTCTTGGCACTTTCACTTTTTGCTACGACCGGATCCTTCGCGCAAGAGGCACCGAGCGACTGCGACAAACAAGCGGAGTCAGCGGCAGAAAAGGCGGGCAAGCAGGCCGAGTCCGCAGCAGCGTCGGCCTGCAATCAGCTTCCCGCGAAGAAGTGCGCATGGGGGCTTTGTGTAGATGCACGCGCTAGATGTCTGAAGAGCAGTCCGGCAAAGGCGAATAAAGCAGCGAAGTCTAAGGCACTATCGGTCGGCTTGGCCGCATGCGAAAAGGCGGAAGCCGCGTGCATGAAAGCCGCGACGACCGCAAAAAGTACCGCGCTGAAGAGCTGCGGTGCTTCTGAACAATGCAAGATGGCAGCGGAGGTGGCTGAAGATAAAGCCGAGGCCGAATGTGATCGGAAGTTCTAAGTTCGTGGCCATAGACAGAAGATAGGCCAAGCAACGTTCGGGGGCGACGGTGGCACAGGTCGGCCCGCGGCTGGCTCGAGGCCGAGCTCGGGGCAGGGAAGGGCCATATTAGTGAAGTCGCGGCGAGCGGGCAGGCCCTCACCCCTCCACGAACCCCTGCCTCCTCTGCGCCGCGACGAACGTCTCCGCCTCCCAACCCGTCTTCACGGGCCGCGAAAACGTGTCCCGCTCGCCGTCGGCCTCTACCATCGTGCACGTCCACTTCGACGCCTCCGTCGTCACGTCGACGGACCGGCCGTCCGGGTGACGAAGCGTCCTCGTGGGCAATGTGGCATCACGGGGGATCGGGTGCTCGACGTGGGTCGACGGCGTACCGGGGAATCCCATCGCCCGCATTCCGCGTGTCGCGGAGTCTCGATTGGCCGCGTCCTGCAACTCGACGAGGGAGAGCGGCGCAGGCACGAAACCATCGGTGTCGACGCGACCTACGAGGCGTCCGTCGACGAGCACGTCGAGCTCGCCCTCGAACGGCAGGCGCGCGGCGGACGCTTCCAGAAGATCGCGCACCACGAACGTGAGCAACGCGGCGCCGAACCGAAAGCGCTCGCTCGAGAAGCGAAGCTCGATTTCGTCCGCGACCTGCGCGAAGCGTTCGAACGCACGCGTGAAGCTCGCGGCGCGCTGCACGAAGCCCGGCTCCTCGGTGGTGGCGGCGGGCCACATGTAGAATCCGCGCCCGCCAGCGACGCTATCTTGCGCAAAGAGGAGCCGCGTGACCCCCTTCTTCTTTGCGTGTTTGGCGACGAGCCCGTCGAACCAGCTTACGTAGCGCGACGCGTCTTCCGGCCCCACCTCTTCGAGTCGACCAAGTTGGCAATAGGGAACCGCCTCGTCGCACCTCCGCGCGATCTCCCCGAGCACCGGCTCCACGTCCCGCCCGCGGCTGAGCGCATAGGCCACGAAGAGGTCGAACCGGAGCTCGTTTCGCGACGCGCCAACGTAATTCACGCTCGAGAGCGGGTGATCGAAGAGCTGCGCCCCCGAACCCGGCTCGGCCCCACCGGGCAGCGCGACGCACTCGAGGCGACCCCGCGCCTCTGCCCAATAACGAGCGCCGTTCGAGGGGTACGCCTCGGGGTGCTCGGCGGCCCCGTGCTCGAGCGCGCCGAGCCAAAAATCGAGTGACGGATACACGTTGCACTCGGTCGCATCGGCACGCGCGAGGCAGATCACTTGCCCCTTCCGTCCCCGAAAACAGCCCAGTGGATCGTAGGCGTAGAGGTCTGTCTCTGTAGATGCGACGAGCATCCACGCGGCGTTCCAGAGCGGCGTGGCAGGTGGGCTCGCGATGGCCTCCGCGAGCTCCGTGAAGGTCGCGAAACCCACGTCGCCGAACGCGCGGCCCGCGAGCGCACCGAGGAGGCTCCTTACGTCCGCGGGAAGGTCCGCGGGCGCCTCTCCACGAGGCCGCGGGGCGTCATTCGACCGAGCGGACAGGGCCTTCATGAAGGCGAGGAGGCGGTCATCCGAGAGCATCGCACCAGCTTCGCACGAGCAGACCGCGAACGTCGCGCGTCCCAACCTCGGCCCCGCCCACTGTGTGTTCCGTGCGCTCGTCGGTCGTCGTTCGGATGCTCGTGGATCGTGTAGAATCCGGGAACGTCAGAAGGCATCGTGGTGAGGTCGTGCCGAGGGCTCAACCCTCGACGTTCGGTCAGTCGAAAGTCGCCGCCCCCATGTTGCGCAAGACAGCCCCTCCTCGTTTCCCCATATCCGAGCACACCTCCGACTCCGGAGAAACGACGTATTCTCTCTGCATCCATCCCGAAGCCGTCGATGAGATCGGGAGAGTGGCACATCGCATGCGGGTAGACTTCAACGGCTACCTCATCGCCGACGTTCTCGGACGCATCGCCGAGCGCGGACAACCTGCCTGGCTCGGCGAGCTCCGTTTCGACCCCGAGTCCGAGCTTTGCGCGGTCTATTGCCAGAGGCGCACGCCGTTGGTTTTCCTCCGCCGCCGATTCGAGAAGCGGCTCGCCGACCGCAAGAAGCTCAAGTTGCTCGTCTGGAACGTCACGCGCGAGCGCGACGTGGACTAAAAGAGAGCGCTCTCTTCGCGATTTGGCGACGCGAGCCCTCGTTATTCATCGACGTTCTCGCACGACCGGGCCGGGCCTTGGTGTCGGCGGGCCGTGCGGTGTGATCGCCGCTCGTCACGAGGCCATACGCATTCGCGCGTCGCGGGTTCAATCCCACGACACGAACGCGTCGCTCCTCCGCCTCACTCCCTCACAAGCCTCCCCCCACGCGCGAACGCCTCGCGCCGACGCGTGGGCACGTCGTACTCGTCCCGTATCCGCACGAACCGCCGCACCACCTCCGGCGTGACCGCCTCGGCCACCCGAAACCCCCACGGCAAAAGCGCCTTCGGCACCAAGGGCAAGAACTTCAGCGCCGGCTCTTCCAATGCCTTTTGCAAGAGCAGGTAGTCGCCCTGAAATCGCTCGTACGCGCAGCGTCCGCGGTAGCTCGCGAGGTACACGTCGGCGAGCGCGCGGGGGAGGTCGTCCTCGATGTGGGCGCGCACCCCCTCGCGCAACCCACGCACGAAGCGCCCCTGCGGCGAGCCCTCCGCCATCGCGCGAAAGGCCTTAATCCAGTGCTCCTCCGGATTTCCGCTTAGCGTGCCCCGAGCGCGCGCGAGGTTATCGAAGTAGTACGCGTGAAAGCGCGGCACGAGCCGCAAGAGCCAGGCCCGGTGAACCACGTCGCCGCGCTCGTACGCGCCGAGGATGGCCTCCGTCGTAAACGCATAGAGCCGCGTGAACCACTGCCGCGGATCGTCGGCGCGCGCGAGCTCGTCGCCTATCGCCCGTTGCTCTTCCAGCGTCGCCCGCGCGCTCCTTTCCAAAAGAGCAATGTCGCCGTCTTCGATGAACGTGTCTTCCCGCACGGCTGCCGGCGCCGCGCCACGCGCGCACGCGGCCATCGCGGCGAGGCTCTCCGCGAGCTGCGGACGCACCACCCGCACCGCGACGTGCTCCAGCGCGCCGAACGCGAGCTTCAAGTCGACCACCCAGCGCACGAGCGTTCCGTCGCCCTCGGGCGCGAGCGTGATGACGCCGCGATGCGACGCGATCATCGCATCGGGGATGACCCGGTATTCGAAGCGTCGCGGGCACTCCGACACCACGACGGCCTCCTCGAGCCGTTGCTGACCCACCGGCGCGCGCACGAACACGCGCCGCCACGTGCCGACCGTGTCGAAGCGTCCGTCATCCCCCGCCGCGACGGGCTCGATCCGCGCGAGCGACCAACGGTTCATGAAGACCGGGTCGGTGAGAAAGGGCCATACCGCGGCGGGCGGCGCGTCTACGCGCTGGCTGAGATCGATGCGCAAGGTAGGTACCCTTTCATGGTCGAAGCGCCGGATCGCAGGAACGAAGCGACGAGCGATGTTCGCACGCGACCAAGGCGCCGTCGCTCGAATGCGCTCGGGGTTCATGGGAACGCAGAGTTAAACGAGGTACAGCCAGGGCAGTTTGCTCTCCGGACAGGCGCGTCGGCGGTTACCTCCGGCGTGGACGCGAAGGCCGCCGCGTCGGGCCGCACCCTTGATTCCGCTCCCGAGAGGCGGCACGATGGATAGGCCACGAGCAATCCACGCTCCGAAAGTCACGCTGTGGAAACGGCTACACCCATCTGGTCGGTCAAAGCATCCATCGTGGAGGACCGAGCTTTCGGGCCACTTGGTCTCCAGCGCATGCGTGGCTCGAAGCACCTCCGCGCGGGCGCGAAGGTCTGGGCGATCGACCCGTTCTGGGGAGAGGGGGGTGAGCACGTCACCGTCATCGGAAGGCACCGCGCGAGTCTGAGGTACATCAGGCTGGTCGTGCCCGCGCATCACGTGACCGCATTTCGCCCGCGGCTCGTCTACAGCCCGACCGTGCTCGCGTTGGTCGCCGAGCACTTCGTGCATAACCCTTGGCCTGGTACCCAAGAGGCGGCTGCGAATCTCGCGACAAACCTCTCCGCCGTCGCAGAAAAGATGCGGGAGCGTCCGGCGGCCCCACGTCTATTCCATGTCATGGGTATTCACGCGGCAAAGGCATTGCGGCTGCGCGAGCTATCCGCAGACGGCGAGCTGGGCCAAATCCTGGATATCCCGCTTGAGCTCGCGGCCCCCGCGATGCGAGAAGTGGGGACGACGCTGCGGTGGATTAGGGGCCAGGACGGGCCGAATAGGCTCGAGATTGTTGGTCCATAGAGGCCACCTTGTTGACCGTGGCGACGCGCGAGCCAGCGCCCCCCCAACAAATCGTTGTACCTTCGTGCGCGCCACCGGAGCCGTTCGTCTCGCGGCGATGAAGGCGATCGAGCGGACGGCAGTCTCAGGTCAGGTTGAAGTCGCCGGCGACCATACCTCCCGGCCGTTTGGTGGACCAGCCGCTAACCAGGCTTGTAGCGTCGGGAGTCGCGGGCTCAGGTCGGCGTATCCACGTCGTCCCAAGCGGCGTCCTCGAATCGAGCGAGCCAATTGAGCGCATGATGCCGCTCTGCCACCACTCCGGGCTCCAAACCGGCTGGCGGCGGGCCTTTCTTGACCCGCGCGTCCGTCGTCGCCCAGTGAAACCGAAAGTGCATATCGAGCGCGTCGAGAATCTCCGCGGTGGGCCGTAGAGCTGAGCTGTCGACGAAGTCTTGATTCCCACGTTCGAGCATGGCCTTCGCCAGCGCGGGAACGTCGCAGATACGGCTGGGGAGCGGCAGCTCAGGGAGCCATCCGAGCGACCACGCCAGCACGGCGAGCGCCTCGTAGCGCCACAGGTGATTGACCACGTCCTGCTGGTTCGGCGTGCTCGCGAACAAGAACGCGCGCTCCTTGGGACTGAGCGACGCGAAGGCGAGGGGCAGGCGCTTCTCCAGCTCGTCCACCGGGATCTCTTTTCCCGACGTGAGAGACTCGGCACGAACCGCACACGCGAAGAGCGCAATCGCGCGCGCCGCCACCTCGTCGGCCGAACGCAGCGCAACCTCGGTCGCGTCGACCACGGGCGGAAGGGACGCGGGCACGGCGACACCCAGCTCGGCGAGCCGCCCGTCGCTCGCGCGCTTACGCTCCTGGGCGCCGCGCGGGTGCGGCACTGTCGCCCCCGGCTGTGGCTCGCCCGTCGAGGGATCCACCAGCACAGCACCGTTCGGCGCGCGCACCGTGGCGTCGGGAAGGAACACGAGTGCGTTCGCCTCGATGGCCCACGCCTCGAGGGCCTCGAGCTGCGAAGGGTCGATCTCGAGCGACACGTGATGTCGCACGCGCTCGAGGTGCCGAATCACGGCATACCGCATCGCGGTCATCGGCCGCTTGCCCCCGTCCATCACGAATCCCATGAAGCCCTGCAGATGGCCCGCGAGCTCGGGATCGGTCGTGTCGCGGCGGCCGCGGAGCGTGTGGGGGAAGAGAATCGGCGGGGGATCGCGGTGAGTGCAGTAGGCGTTGACGAGCATTGGACTCCACCCAGGGTACGCCGAGTCGCTCGGAAGAGGAGGGGAGCTCGGCGCGCCATCGCGGGAATCGTGGTGGGTGGCTGGGCCTGCTCGGAAATGCACGTCGGAGGCCAGCGCGGGTGCGGTCTTCGCGGGACGCGGGAGGAGCGGACGGGGACGTTCACGGCGCTCGAACGACCCGCCCGCGGCGCCGAGCGTGTTTCTCCGGCCATTGATTGGTACGCTCGACGGAATAGATTGCTCCGCGTAGAGGTCATGCGGGGCCGTCGCGAAGGTGGAGCCCATGGGACACGCTGGAGCACGACCTCGAGCCTTGCACCGGGCGATCAACCGGCCGCCTCCGCTTTCTCGGCTCCGCTGACCATAGCCGCCGATTGCAACGTTGAATTTGACGCGAGGTCACAGTGCAGCAGGTACCTTTTTACGACAACCCAACCGCGACCCCTGCGCCGGAGGACCCCTCTCTCGTGCACGTCGAGAGGGTCTACGGCCTCGACCTCGACAAGTTCGACGAGAGCCACTGGAAGGCCCTGCACCGCATATACCGCGCGTTGCCCGGCGACTATCGCGAGCTGCCGCTTCCAACCTGGTTTGGTGACAAAGAGCCGGAGCCGCCGTTTCTGTCCGCGTCGGTGGAACCTTCTGGCGTTCAAGTCTGCGGGCTCCTCCGTCGCACCGATTGGACGGCCTGGCACGCGGCCTTCGTCGCAGCGCTCGCGGCGAGCGCCCTCCCGTTCGCAGATTTTTGATACGGTGGAACGTAGGAAGAACCACGCCGACGAGACAGCCATGACGCCCCTCTTCCAATACGTCGGCCCCGACTCGATTCGAGTCGCGGCACAGAGCTCTCCGGCAGGATATCGGATTGAATCTGGAACCGCGCTAGCCACCTGGTGGCGAGACCACCGCGACGACGAGCATGGCTGGGTCACGTACACGATCGCGGCGAACGGCGATTTGTCGATCGCACCGCGTCGCTCCGAGCATGTGGCGTGCGCGGGCGGCGGCCCCGTACGCGCGGCCGGTGAAATGCGGTTTAGCCGGGATGGTGACGTTCTCGAGGTCACCAACACCTCGACGGGCTTCTGTCCGGCCGAGGACTGTTGGCCCGCAGTACAGTCCGCGCTCGACGCGGCGGGACTGCGGCATCCCAGTGGGTTCACGTTCGTCGCTGTGTTTCGTCGCTGCCCGAAGTGCAGCGCCCGCAATCTCGTGAAGGACGAGTGGTTCGTGTGCGAGCTCTGCAACGCGGACCTGCCGCGCACGTGGAACTTCGAGCCGGGGTCGACAACCTCGTGCTAAATCGCCGTCCAACGAGCCGTTGCAGCTGCCGCGCCGTTCCGGCTTGTTTGTCCGAGGGTCGGGAGCGCCGCCCCGCAGGAAACGTCATCAATGTTGGGACATCCGGCAATGCACGCACCCGAAGACATCGCCATCAAGAGCTTCGCTGATGTCGCGTCGCACGTGTGCGCCATTCTCGAGTCGCCCGCGCAGCCGCCGTCGGACGGCGTTGCCGAGATCCGCTTGGCGCTGGCCGAGCTCCACGTCGCAGCCCTGCGCCTTCCCGTGGTCGAACCGGGCGACTCGATCGACGACCCGCCCTCCAACGTCTCCCAGATCTGCGCGGAACGACTCGAGTCGTTGCCGATCGACCTCTACTGGGACATCTTTGACCCGCTAACGTACGAGCCTGCCGCTCCCGTCGCCAACTCGGCGGATGACGACCTCCGCGACATCTATCTCGATCTCAAGCGCGGGCTCGCTCTATACGAGCGCGGCGCCTGGCGCGACGCCTGCTGGAGCTGGCGCTTCAGCTTTACCTGGCATTGGGGCGAGCACCTGGTCGGCGTGCAGCGCGCGCTCTATCTCGCGTCGCGGAATCATAAGGAGTGACCCGTGCGGCCGACCGGGCGAACCATGGAAATTGCGTCGTGCCGCCGGTCGACGCCGCCTTCCTCTGGCACTCGCGGCTGAATCCGGTACTTTGCGCCGACGATGGGCTGGTGGCGACCTGCAGGCAAATCCTACACAATCGGCGACGGCCCCTTGGACACCCTCGGCGGCGCGGTCGATGAAGTGGTCCGTCAGTACCAAACCGCTTTTGGTCGACACCCCACCCCGGAGGAGTGGCAGACCCTCCTCGGTCTTGCCCTCGGCAGCGACCCGCCCGGGGCGCGTATCGGTGCTTCCGCTGACCCGATAGTCCAGATTGTCGTCCCCGGCGAGCCGATTCAAAGGGAGCTTGCTACCTTCCCTGATCTACCTGTTTCAGGCGTTCCACACATCGGCCGATGTTCCATCCTCGGCTTCGACCTCGACGCCTTCTCGAAGCGCGCCGAGCCGAGGCTCGACCTCCGGCTCCGCAATCATCGAGAAACCATCGTGATAAGATTCTGGGACCCGCGAGAGCTCGAGCTTGCCGGCGGTTGTCCCCCGCATCATGGGCTCACCATCAGCGACATGACGTCCGCCCCACGAGGTAGCGCCTTGATTAGCGTTTCTGCTGACGACGGGGCTCGTAGGCTCGCGTTCGTCGCGCGAGCGCTCGAGATTCTCGAACGCACCAAGCATGCCCACCGTGAGGACTAATTGCGTTGTCCGCCATTTCGGGGAGCGCGGCGACCCACCGCGTTGACAACACTCGTCCACGCGCTCGCCTTGGAGAACCTCCGGCTCACGGGGTCTTCCCCAAAAGCTCCACGACATCCCCGTGCCCCTTCTCTCTGGCATAATCCACGGGCAACTTCCCGAACGAATCGCGTGGACGCGGATTGGCACCTTTCGAGAGTAGATAACGAATCACCTCGATATGCCCCGTGTCGGCGGCAGAGCGCAGCGGGGTGCCCCCTTGGGGGTTCGTTTGGTCCACCGGCGCGCCGCGCTCGACGAGCAGCTTCACCACCTCGAGCTTGCCGGTCATGGCGGCGTAGGCGAGCGGTGGTGCGGTTTTCGGTGGCCCGAGCTTGATGTCGGCCCCCGCGTCGAGCAGCGCGCGCGCCGTCGCGACGTGCCCCCGCATCGCCGCGAACGAGAGCGCCGGCACGCCCGCAAGTGGGCTGTCGTTCTCGACCACCGCGTTCTTGTCGGCGCCGTGGGCGAGGAGCACACGAACGGCGTCGGCGCGATCGGTCTCGTCCCACGCGGCGAGTAGCAGGGCGTTGAGCCCTTGTTTGTTTCGAGCGTCGAGCGGAGCCTTCGCGCGAACGAGCGCCTCGATAACCGCACCATGGCCTCGGCTCGCCGCCAGCATCACTGCGTCGACCTGGTTCTCCTTCGAGCGCGCGGCGACGGATGCACCACCACGAAGGAGCTCTTCGACGACGGGCACGTGCCCCTTCTCTGCGGCCGCCAGCAACGGTGTCGCGCCCATTTTGTTGGCCGCGTCGACCGTGGCGTGGCTCGCGAGGAGGAGCTTCACGGTCGGCAGATTGCCCCCTATCGCGGCCTCGAATAGCGGTGTCTGCCCGTTTTCGTCTCGCGTCTCGAGCGCGCCGCCCTTCGCGACGATCTGCGCAACGACGTCCGCATTGCCGACGAACGCTTGCGCCCCGAGCACGGAGCGACCGCTCTTGGCGCGCGCGTTGGGGTTCGCGCCTTTCGCAAGCAGCAGCTCGGCAATGCGCGCGCAGCCGTTCCCGCAGCTCAGCTCCGGCGCCCGCGCACACGAGCCGCACACCATGAGCGCGGTCTCCGCGTCGTCGTTCTCGGACTCCACCGGAGCGCCCTTCGCCAATAGCTCGTCTACGACTTCGGCGTGCCCCGAGTACGACGCGAGGAGGAGCGCTTTGATCCCTCCCTTCTCGGTCGAGGCGCGCGCCGGGCTCGCACCGGCACCGAGCAACGCGCGCACGGCCTCCAGGTGCCCACGCCCCGACGCATCGACCAGCGCGTCCGCAAGCTCTTCGGGGGAAGGCTGGTGCGTGAGCGCAGCGCGCAGCGCGACGAGATCGCCATTCGCCGCCGCCTCGCGAAGCCGCGCGCCCGAGGAAGCCTTCGTTTTGCACCCCAAGGCCGAGAGCATGACGACCAGGAGCGCGACGCACGCGAGCCGTTCGAGCCTTCGAATCAAACGATTCATGGGCTCCCGTACCGCGGACGTTTCGCGCGGTCAACGGCCGAGGCCGTGCACGTTTGTATGCTGCACGCATCTTGCCCGCGTCTCCGTGGGAGCGAGATGAAGCGTCCCTCGCGATAGCCGGCAGTCGCTCCCTCGCACGCGAACCGCCTTCGCGCTACGTTCCGACGAACGCCATGGGCATGTACGATTCCTTCACGCCGAGCCCGCCGCTTCCGTGCCCCGAGTGCGGCGCAGCGCTCGAAGGATTCCAAGGCAAAGACGGGCCGTGCGCCCTCCTGGTGTGGACGCAGGGCGAGCGTTTCCCGAAGATGGATCCCCACGTAGACGAACCGTGGCTCTCGGCCGCCGACCTCGCGAAGCGCGCGCTCCCCGCGCACTTCTGTTTCTACACCTCGTGCCCGCGCTGCCATTGCTGGTCTATCTTCACCGGATTCTGCGACGACGGTGTTTGGCGCGAGAGCGCTTGGGGCGAGCACACGACCACCGCCGCCAGCGCCATCCCGGCCGTCTCCGTCGCGCCAGATTGGCGCCAATGCTCGGCATGCGCAGACGCGTGGCACTATCGAGATATCTTCCCTCTCACGGGTTGCCCCACGTGCAAGGCGCTTACTCGGCTCGAGGGCACCACCTGACCGCATGGCTCCAGCGCTCGCCGACACCTTGAGGTGGTCGGCGATCCTGCGACCCATACCGAGCTATCGCGGCAGCACGCGGTCGAGCTCGCGCTTCGGACCGCGCGCGGGGAGACGGCGAGGGCCCCGCGTTCTTCCAAAGGAATAACCGACGACGTGGTCGGATCGAGGTCACGAAAAGAGGCGAGCGCGCCTCTCACGCTCGCAGAGTCGATCCCCGGTCCGGACAGCCCCCAGCCCCCGGCCAGGCCACCCTGGGGTCCCTCGTCGCACCCTGACGGGCCAGCCCCAAGAGCTCAAGCACGCGGCGCGAGCGATTCGAGACGGCGCCGCGCGCGATGCGGAGAGCGTGCGTCGCACTTCGTGTCGGGCGCGCATCGAAGATTGCTCGGACACTTCTCATCTTGGTCCTACTGATCTACCTCGCCGTCACGCGACCAGAAGGCCGCGCCCCGGCGTTGAGGAGGAGTCTCGCCAATGACGACTACGATGGGCCGCACTCGCGTCGAGCAAACACCGCGGAGGCCGGGCGGTCGAAGAAAGGTGCCCGCGGCGCTCGCGGCCCTCTGCGCCACGTCGTGGCTTTCTCTCGGGGGCTGCACCACACCTGCCGACACGGTGCCGGACGCCTCCAGAGTACGACCTCTGCCATCATCGGCGGCATCGAAGACACCCAGAATCACTTTCCGGGTGTCGGTCGACTGACCGGCGGATGCGGGGCGACACTCGTCGCTCCCCGGTGGGTCGTCACCGCTCGCCACTGCATCAACGACGTCTCGGCCGACTTGACGGTTTCGTTCTCGGCGAACCCGCCTACCCCCGGCCATTTGACGTTCTCCCACAACCACCTCATCGTCGGCGATGTCAAACTTCCCGCTTATTGGTACGGCCCGAGCGGCGTCAAGCCCATGATCCCGCAGGGGCCCAGATTGCAAGCTCTGAACGACGTTGCGCTCATCAAGCTCGACGTCCCCGTTCCCGCTTCACTCATCGCGCCTCACTTGCCGGCAGGCGTTGCAGGCAATGCCCTTTGCCAGGACCCGCAGACGCAAGTCGGATACGGACCGCAGTCCCGCGACGCACCGGGCTACCCACCGCGCAACGTCTTCGTCGCGGACAACTGGAGTCAATCCCCGCTTTCGGACCCTGCGACAGGGGAAATTCTCGCCGCCGAATGGCGCCGTACAGGTTTCCTTGGGTCGCCCGTCCCGGGCGACTCCGGCGGTCCGCTCTTCGATGGGCTCTTTTCGTCCGTCGCGAGCCCGCAAAACATCTGCGGAGTGACGGTACTCGGCAATGGGGTGGGCGGCGCGGACAACTACGTCGCGAGCTTTGAGGGCCCCTCCGTCCACGCCTTCCTGGAGGCCGTGCTTACGGACAACGACAACGGCGGCGCTATCGCGGGTGCATGCCAGGCCCCCGCAGGGGCCGCCGGGCTCGACGAGGACGGCGACGGAATCTTGGACAGCAGGACGTGCGACAACTGCATCGGAATAAACAACCCCGACCAACGCGACTCGGACGACGATGGAGTAGGCGATGCGTGCGACAACTGTCGCTTCGTCAAGAACCCCTCGCAAGAGAATCGGGGCGTTTTTGGGCAAAACGATAACGTTGGCCGTCCGACGCTGAATCGAACGCCGCCCGCACCTCCGCTCGACCCACGTGAAACGGACGCCTGGGTAGCAGCCTATCCCGGAGATGCGTGCAATCCCTATCCGATGATGGCCATACGAGAAAGCAAGCCTTCCCTCACCGATTCGAACCCGCGCCGCGGTACGCGCCCGGTTTACAGCGTGTGCTACCACTCGGCCTCCGGGTCGGAGATGGCACCGCTCGCGGCGAACAACGTCGTCACGGCGCAGAGCTTTACCGGCGGCGAGCCGCAGCTCGGCAACACGCGACTCCTTATGTGCCACTGCGAGGCGACCGAAGCTGAGTCGGAGACGTGCCTCAGGCGCTGCCCGCGCGGAACCATTGAGGAGCCTCCCTCCGACACGTGGAGCAAGCCAACGATGAAAGACGGTGTCGCCAACGCCAACGTTCCTTACGGCTCCGGCATGGTCCCCAGCACTCACGCGAAGGTGCCCGGCTCTGGTTCGAATGGCGTGCCGCCCAGCAACCGCGACCTCGGGTGGGAGTACTGGAACGACCTCTCCTTGCCGCCGGCCGCCCCTCCCTATGCCGCCGCCCTCGCGCGGCCGCTCATGTGGTCGTGGACACGAAACTACGCCGTCTCTCGGCCGGACCCACTCAGCAGCCCCACCACGGACACTCCCCACCTAGCGCTCAGGCAAGACCTCTACCGTTTTGCGCTTCGCGAGCGTCCCCAGCCTCGCTTCGACATCTGCCCGCAGATCCTCGCCGGCCTCCTGCCGCGACGGTCGGAGAGGATTCCATCGCTCGACGGCGGATGCCTTCGTTGCGGCAAGGTCGCCACGTACCGAAAGCCGCACGTCGACCTCCCGATCGAGGCCCAATACTTCGCGCCCCACGCCGGCGCCCAACGTTTCTCCGATGTCGCCACTACCGAGCTCGAGGCGCTCCTCGACGACCCCGACCTCGGCTTCGTCGCTGCTGCCGACACCGGAGCGGGGGTTCGTCCTTCGCTCGACAGGGGCGCCGTCTACAAGCTGTCCGATCACACGCTCGTTGGCACGATTGCGTTGCGCGGCGACGGGAAGCTCGGATTTCGGACCTTGAGCGTGAGTGAGCCGTTCTTGGCCGAGGGGTTCGGACCAGGCGTCGCGATGTCGGCCGCGCGCAACGAGGTCGCGTTCTTCGATGCGTACAGCTTCTACAACTTCGACAAGCCCGCAGTGCGGCTCGTGAACCTCGCCCACGGCTACGTGGCGCGCCTGCCGGTGGTTGCCGCGGGCCTTCCGTTCGCCGGCCCGGTCGTGAGCGCGGCCTACCGCGAGCGCGACGACGCGTATTTCACGCTCAGCCGAGGGGGCGGCAAAATCCGACTCCACCGGCTCGGTCGCAACCTCGCCCTCGAGATGGTCGCCGAGTGGGCCGATAGAGGAACGGCCGACCACGCCGATATCTCCGTCAGCGACGAAGGGCTCGTCGCCGTCACGAGCCGCGCGCGCACGTCGTTCCACGTCGTCGCGCTCACGGTCGAATCGGATTTGCACGTGCGGGCTATCTCGCATATCTCGGGGGAAAACGGCCTCGCCATTGGCGCGCTGATAACCCCCGAAGGGCTCGCGCTCGAGCGGCCTGGCCTCGGGTCGGATCGGGTATACCCGTTCGACCGACACGGTGAGCCGGACGTCGTGTACCATGAGCTTGGGAGCGAGCAATGGCGCACCATATTCGAATAGCCGCGCGCCGAAGCGCTATCGCTGCCGCGTTTGGCGCGACAACGTGTCTCGGCGGATTGCTGCTCGCGTCGTCGTGCAGCGAGGCGCCGAGCACGTCTCCCTCGGGCACCTCGCCGAGTGCCCCCTCCGTCGAGGCGAGCCCTGAAAGCGCCTCCCGCGCCGACCGGCCGGTGCCACCTCCCTACGATGCTGGCTCGCGCCGCGACACGGGGATCGACGTCGAGCTCGACTACGACGCGAACGCGTGGGACGGGTCCGTCCCGTTCTCTGGCGTGTGGGACCCCATCCCAGGACTGCCCGCGAGCTTCGCGGCTCGGCTCGCCCGCGACCCCGCGACGAGCATCCCACCCCTCCCTTGGCGAGCGTGCTCGTCCGGGCGCGCGGGTTGCCAGATCTTCACCCAAGATTGGAGCTTCTCCTACACGTTCGCGTTTCGGCCATTCCCCACGACGCCCTTCTTCGAGGACGCGAACGGTGTCCATATCGCCTACCTGCGTGGCATCCGCGCGGAGCCCGAGCGAAGCTTCGCGGTGGTGCAGAAGCTGCACGGCGACGCCGAGCTCGCGATCTACACGGACAGCGGCGGAAATGGCACCATTGCCGAGGCGAGTGGCCACGCTGACGGCGTCTACGTGTTGATCGGCAAGAAGCTCGCTCTCTACGAGACATTCATCGGCAAAGCATCGCCCGGCGACGCATCGGCATTCCCGGTCGACCGGGCGACGCTCTTACTCGGCCGCAACAACCTCATCCAAGGGAGCGCCGCGGGACGTGGATTCCTCGCGCTCGAGCAAACGAGCCTCGGGCTCGGCATTTTTACATCGGCTTACCAAGCCCCCGACGCCTCACTTGCGCAGGTCACGCCGAACGACTCATTGCAAACGGAACGGCCCGTCACCGTTACGGGTGGGTATCTCGCGCTGGTCGCGACCGAGCCTTACTACGTCGCCTTTATGCCTTTGGCGGGCGGGTACCGACCCCTCGTTCAGCCGCTCCCAGGCAACCGCATCGTATGGGTCGGAGTCGACCGCGCGAATCAGGACGCGATCTACTGGGTAGAGAAGGGCGCTTCTCGCACCCTTTGGGGCTCCTCGTTCGCGGATGTCTCGGCCGGCATCGTGCGGCGGCAGATCGCTGTCGTACCCGAGAGCTCCTACCGGCCGGTCGTCAATGGTGGCATCGCGGTCTTCGCCCGCGACAACGATTCGCTACGGGCGGTGCGCACGAGCGACGGACTGGGCTGGAACGTGACCGGCGAGGCAGGTACCCCGATGCTTTACGGCCTATGGGCGAACGATGACTCGATTTGGGCTGGCGTCTCGAACATTCCGTTCGGGTCGCCGGGCTTCCCCACCTTGGGAGGCATGCTCCGAGTGCCCTGCGCCACCCTGGGCCCGCCCACCGTTCCGAGTGGACTGTAGCGCCGTCGGTGCGCGCGACGAAACCAGCCTGCAGCGGAGACCGACCCGGCCCCTCCGCTTTCACGGCTCATCGACGACATTCGCGGGGAGGCTGTCGTGGGCTACACGCCGCGGTCGGGGCAATCGGGGATTGGCTACTTGAGCCATATCGAGTCGGAGCCGTACTGCGAGAATGTTCGAGCCATCCGCTCGTGGCGCGGCACACGTGACAGATGAGCCCCGGACTCGCGCCAACAGCGCGTCGCGCACGCCGTTCCTCTCTGGTCGCCAGTAGCTCTGTAAAGGATAGCGCAATGATATCGCAGCTCCCCGCGACTCCGTGCCTGTCCCAGAAGCTGTCGTAACAGCGTCCGAGTCGCGAGGGGCTGCAATCTATACTGATCGCCTCGCTCAGTGCTCACGGGCGACGATGTGCCACGAGTCGGAGATGTCCTCCGCATACTCTCTGCCCAGTACTTCGAGGTTCGAGCTGGCGAACGATCGAGGGCTGGATACGGCTATCGGGTTTTGACTGCCTTCAAAAAGCATGCAGCCGCCGTACCTCTCGTAGAAGCGCCTAACGTCGTCCGGGAGCGTCGTGCCCTCCCTTGTGTACGGCAGGCCTGACGGCGGGTAGACCCGGCAGTGTGGCGCCGAATCGATCGCGTCGAGGAGAGCCGAAATCGTTTGATTCATTGTTCTGTAGGGTATGTGGGCGGAGTGGGCGCAATTGCTCGGGGACCCGTTCCGGTAGGGCCGGGAGGGAATGTTGGATGATGGCTACTTCGCTCTCGTGTTCAGACCAGTAAGGGTCGCTCAAGCAGTCGATTGGTGCGTTCAAGTTCATTACGAAGTAGTCTGGGAATCCGAGTTGCTCGGACAGTACCTGAAGGAGTGCTGTGGGATCCGAGATGGAACTGTCGATCACGGCGTGCGGCGAGCTCGGGGCGACTGCGTGAAATTCAAATGTGCCGTTCATGAGGTTCTATCGTAGGCCGCGGCGCCTCCCAAGAGGCGCCGCAACGACCCCACGCCCGTCACTTCAGCACATACCTCACCACGAGCCACGCGCGGGCTAGCGAGACCCTCGGGTCGGTGATCGTGAGCTTCCAGTCGAAGAGCGGCACGTCTGCCCCGCGCGCCACCGCCGTCGCGAGCGAGCCAAGGGCGGCGCCGGGCGTCAGCGCGACGTCGCGCGATCCCGCGCGAAGCGTCGCCGAGAACCCAGGTCTCGACGCGAGGACCACGTCTGCGGCGAGTACCTTCTCGGGCCTCCAGGCCTTCGTGAAGGTCGGGAGCCACTCGTAGAGCGAGCCGAGGTCGAGCACGCGCTCTCCCGCTGGAACGCGCGGCTCTTTGGCGCGGTGCCACGCATCGGGGAAGTCGCTCGTTAGGTCGAACGCGGCGAACAGGCCCTCGTTCTTCGCGAGCTCCTCCACCGACTTCACGTACGAGTCTACGTGGGCAGACGCGGTGGCGCGCAGCTTGTCGCCCCCGTCGATCGCCGTGTAGCGCAGGTGGAGCACCACGTCGGTGAGCGTCTCGTAGTCGAAAGGGCGCACCTTGCTCGGGAGCTCGAGGCGCCACCGGCTTACCGCGCCGGCGCCCTCGAATGGCAAGTAACGCTCGTCGCGAAACGCGAGCTCGAACACCCCGCTCTCGTTCTGCGCCCCGCTCACCGCGATCGCAGAGATAGGCACGTTCGTCGTCGCGAAGCGCGGATCGTCCTCGCCTTCCCGTTTCGGGTAGTCGTTCTTGTCTTTGGCGATCGCGCTCGTGCGGTATTCGTGTTCCAGCAGGCGCAGCGTCGCGTTGACGCTGGTGTAGGGCCCGACCACACAAGGCAGGCTCAGCCCGACCGACTTAATCCGTCGCGCGTGGTGGCCCGGGAAATCCATGTCGAAGAGCACCTCGGGGAGCGCGAATTCGCAACTTCCCGTCTCGCGCAGGCGCAAGAACGCGAGAGGGTTGAGGCGCCGCAGCGACACGGCCTTCGTGAGCTCGAAATCGTGCCCGCGCTTCTCGATGTACGCCGCCTCGAGCTTCTTCAAGCCTACGAAGAGCTGCTCCCCGGCGAGGAGCCCGTCTCGTCCGGCGTTCCAATACCCCGGGTCGAGGAACCTGGACGCCGAGAGACCGCGCTCGAAACGGAACGTCTTCTCCGCCCGCTTCGCGACGTCGAACGCGAGCGTATACACCTGCCTATAGAGCCCCCGCAGTGAGCCCTCCATCCACGAGTACAGCTCTTCGTTCGTGTACTTGTTGGTGAGGAAGTCTTCCACCTCGAGCGCGTTGTCGAGCTGCTTTTGCTGGTTTTCGAGCTCACGGCTCGCGATCGCGAAACGAATCTTCTGGGTGAGGATCTGCTTGTCGATGTTCTTCACCTCGTAGCCGGCTTGGTTCGCCTGGTGCGTGCGCTCCCAGAGCTGCCGCTTGTGCCCAGCCTTCCTGCCTGCGCGACCGGACTCGTGGGCGAGGCGGTCGGCGTCGATTCGCACGACGCGAGCCCCCGCCGACGTCGCTTGCGCGAGGTTCGGGAAGCCCCATTGCACGTCTGCCCCCACCCCCATCGGGTGCGCCGCGGTGGCGAACGTCGGCATCGCGTGAAAGAGTCCCGCGAGCGCCTCCATGCCGCCGACCATCTCCTGAAAAGCCGCAGCCGAGTCGGACTTGAGCATCTCTTCCTGCTCGTCTGCCGTCAGGCGCAGCCCGCCCATGTCTCCGGGCTTGTCGACCGCGATCGCAAGCTCACGAAAATCCCCATCGGCCTTGGGCACCGCGTTTACGTCGCCCCCAATGAGCTTGAGGTAGTACGCCATGCGCGAAGCGGGGGCCTTACGGCTCTGCTCCAGCGCCGCGATCGAACGCTCGGCCTCTTCGAGTTGCAGCTTGCGAACCTCCATCGCGAGCGAGTGCATGGTGCGCTCGTGTTTGGCGCGGAGCCGCGCGAGCCCCTCGGCGTCGCGTTTTTCCCTCGCTGCGAGGAAGGCCGCGCTGAGCGACTTCAGCTCCGCGCACAGCTCGAGCGCCTTTTGGAGTAGGTACGGAAATCGGTAGTTCGGCATCGGCCCGTCGAGGTCGGCGAGCACGCTCGAGAGGCTCAGCCCCTGCGCCGTCGCCTGCACCAGCAGCGCCGGATCGATCGGCGGTTCGAAGAGCGGAAGCTTCCGCACCACTCCGTCGATGTCTTGGCAGTGCCGAATCTTGAAGAGCCGGTCGTCGATGGTCGCGCGCACCTCTTCGAGCCGAGGGTTCTCCGGGATGCAAAAGTACAGCGTGCTCGCGAAGCCGAACACGTTCGCGAACGCCGGCTCCCCCGCCAGCGGGACGGTCGCTTCGGAGGTCTGGTTGCTGAAGGGGGCCAAGAGCTCGAGCTCCCCCATCGCGTTGCCGAACGCGTCCCACCGGTTCAAAAGCGAGAGGTACGTCTGCGTCTCAACCTTGCCGCGCTTGGGAATGCGCTGTCCGCGCGGGCCGAAGAGATGAGCGGCCATCACGTAGAGCTGAATCGCGTACGGGATGGTCTCGAGCGTGTTCTGCCTAAAGTACCAGTCGCCGTACTCGATGAGGATCTCGATGTACTTCATCACCGTCCACTTCATGTAGGCGGCGGGTCGCGCACGCGCGACGAAGTGCGGTGAGAAGGGGTTGTCGCGCCACCCCGAGACCACGGCGTCGCTCTTTCCTGGTTGAAGCCCACGCAGAAACGATTCCATCGCGCGGTCGGCTTTCGCCTCCTTGAAGGGCGGAAACGTCCAGTACGGCTTGGTGTCCGTCGGCGTTCGGGCCGCCATTTTGGGGTCGAACACGCGCTCCAACACCGCGAGCGCCTCGTCGAACTTTTGCGCCTTGAGGAGCCGGTCCGCGAGCAGCGTGGGCGCGTGGAAGCCGACCTCCCAGTTGTAGATCGCATAAGGCCGCCGAAGCTCGTGGTAGTCCGTTCCGTCGAGCCCGTACGTGTCGGCTGTGTCTCTCGTCCCCGGAGCGTACCGGCTTGCGTAGAGTGCATACGCCGAGTCGGCCCCGCTCGCGGCGATTCGCCCGACTAGCTCGCCAGCGAATCGATGCGTGAGTAGAAAGGGCCCGCCGTCGACGTTTGCCGTTGTGGTCGTCACCCCATCGGAGAAGAACGGGGCGGAACGCTCGAGGTAAAAAAAAAA
>JAAFHV010000028.1:32437-54612 GCA_013297655.1 Myxococcales bacterium
GGGGCGGAACGCTCGAGGTGTGGAGCCGCCCGTCCGATCGCTTGATTCGAGTGAATGTCGTGCGTCTCGGTCGCGAGCACGGGGACGTAGTGAAAGGTTTGCTCCAGACTCGTCCCCGCACCGTAGGCATTTGCGTCGGGCGCAAGCGAGAATCCGTCAAACAAGAAGGTCCCGGCTGCGCTGCTTGTCGTCTGTCGTACGTCTACGACAATGCGAGGTCCGCCAGGGTAGGATTCCACGATGCGGGGCACCAGCTCGATCCCGCTCAGGCGAGGTGTCGAAGAGACATGCTGCGTCACTAACGCACCCGTCGAGGCTTGCTTCGCTGTCCACTTGCCGTCCCTGAGCTCGCTGAAGGCCAGGCGAATCTCAAGGTGCTGGAGCGGCTGGCTTTCCATCGGAAGCTCCAGGTTGCCCTTCGGAGCAACCGCCTTGATCCCGATGATGGGGAAAAATACCAGTGGCCGTCCTCGCCAAACGAACGGCGCGACGTACGTACCAGTGTCGCGCACCACGCCTTGCCCGTCGACGTCGTCGTAGCTCGGAATATCGACTTGGACCTTGCTCCACGGCGTCCACGTCTGCGTCGTCTCGTTGAAGGTACGGTAGAAGAAGACGTACGGCGTCGAACGGGTGCGCGCGAACACGTGCACGATCGCCTCTCCCGGTCGCGTCTCCTTGTCGTAATACACGCCCACGACCTTCAGGTTCGCGATCTCGTCGAGCTTGAAGAGGTAGGTCTTGAGCGCGGCCTCCACCGTGTCGCGGGTGACGTCCTTCTGCAGAAGCTCGGACTCGAGCTCCTTGTAAATCGGGCTCTTGTCGTCGCGGAGCTCGGGCTCGATCCAATTCTCCGGGTAGAGGAACACCTTTCGATTGGCCTCCCAAACCCGATACCGCTGCATCCACTCCCAACGCTTACGGTCCAAGAGATTGCGTGGAACGCCCGTGCTGGCGCGCTCTTCCTGGCCGAGGAAGCACCGCTGCACGAAGAGCTGAACCGTCGAAATGGCCTGCTTGATGCGCGAAGTCTCGAGGCAGGGATCCATCTGCACGTCGATGAGGAAAAACTCGAACAGACCGTCCGCGTCGTGAACGCCCCACGCGCGAAGCGGCTCCTGCACGAGCAAGAAGTCCACGAGGGCGCGGCGCTGGTTCTCGCGTAGACCGTCGAAAATGGGTTTGGCCACTTCCTCCCACTCGGTGCGCTCGTACCGCGAGCGAATCGCGAAGCGCATCTCCTCTGCGGTGGTCTGCCGCGGCGTAAAGGTCGAGTGCGGCGCTGCCCATTCGAAGAGTTGCTCGACACCGACGCCGACCCGTCGCACCAGGCTCATCGCGCGCGAGATCGCCACGAGGGCGCGCTCGTCACGAAACAGAACCGGGATCTCCATGTCGAAGCCAAGGGGGCGCACGAGGAGGGAAAGTGCCTTCGGATCGTCACCGGTCGTCGCCGCGATTCGGGAGACTACGTCCGTCGGCGCGGCGGTCGCACTGTGCGCCCATGCGAACAAGTCGACGAGCGAGCTCCCTCCGGGCGAGATTCCGTCGCGAAGCCCGTGATAGGCCGCCAGTCGTTCCCACGCTGCGAACGTAAGAGCATTCCAATCGAACCCGGAGAATTCGGCCCCGTGCGCCTGAAAATGAAGGACCTCCGTCGTCGAGATCGCGAGCGCGTCGATGACGATCGCGGCCTTCCCGAGTCGCGTGAGCCCCTCCTCGATCGTCGCGGTGGCGAGCTCCGGGAGCAGCGCAGACGATGGCACCGGCGCGCGTGGTGCGACCACGCTCTTCCACTCGAGGGTCGCCGGATCGATGCCAGTCGTCTGCAACGTCGCGAGGCGAGCGGGGTCGAGCGCGACAGGGTCCGTCCAAAACACGTTGGACGGATCTTCTTGCTGATAGAGAAACGGATAAGCGACGCCGTCGACGACAATCGGCGCGGGAGCCCGATCGGCAATAGCGACGAACGCGACAGGATCGCTCCCATTGGGCACGAGGTAGCCGCTCCACGCCGTTGCGGCCCCCGTTGGTGCGCTCCGCAGCGCGAGGAGCGGAGCGAGCAAAGGCTCACCGGTCGCCGTCGTCAGAACCTCCGAGAGCAGCGCCTCGGTCGTCTCCGACCCGAGCCCTACCGCGCTCGCGAGCGTGCCGACGACGAGGGTTCGCGCGAGCCGCTCACGCAAAAACGGGAGGAGCCGCGAAAGGAACGTGAGCCGCTTCTGCGGAGGAGTCGCCGTCTCACCCGCAAGCACGTCCTCGGAGAGCAAGATCGCGCGCGCCGCATCGGCCTTCGGATCTCCTACGGGGAAGAGACCGAAGAGCGCGTCGTCGAAGAGGCGTCGCGGTTGCTTGCCGAGCCTATCGATCGCGGCCGTCCACCCCGGATCGGCAGACAACGCCTTGGCCGCAGCGACGTCGGTGCTCGAGAGCACACCGATCATCTGCGCCTGACCCGCGACGGCGGGCGCGCCGGGCAACGCTTTCCCGAGAACGTGTTTCACACGCTTCTCGAGCGCCTCCGGAATGGCCACGACCAGACCCGCCGGCGCGTTCGTCGTGTACGTCGCCGTGCCTTCCACGAGGCCGACGATTCGTTCGACCACGGTGGGGTCGAACACGAGTCCCGCCTTGGCACGAACGAAGTCGAGCGTCGCCTTCTCCTCGTCGCCTGCGGCGAGGTCGGCGTGGTCGCGATCGATCGCGGCGAGCCCGTCGGACAGGGCCTTGGCGAACTTGAGCACGGTCGTCGCCTTCGGAGCGAGCGGACGCTTCGGATTGTCGACTCCGAGCACCACGAATGCCAGCTTCGCGAAGTCGAGGCCCGTCCGCTCCATCTCGTCCCACGCGCGAAAGAGGGCGCGCGCGGCGCTCGGCGACGCAAACGGATCCCCGAAGAGGGCGAGCACGCTACCGAGAGCGCTCGGGTCCACACCCAGCACCTTAGCCAGAACGGCGTGCCGATAGAGGATCGACACGTTGGCGAGGGTGAGCTCGTCGCCCAGGCCGCGGAGCACACGAATGCTCTCGAGCGCCGCTTCGTCGACGCGCAGAGCGGCCGCGAGCACAGCCGCATGACCGCTTATCGTCGCCCCTTGCTCCAAAAAGGCGCCGCGCTCGTCGGCCGCGAAGATGGGATCGATCCCGAGCAAATCGTGCGTCAGGAACGTTTTATTGTAGAGTGCACCCTCTCCGTAGGTGCCAATCGTGTCCCAGAACGCGAGGAGGCGCGGGAGCGCGAGCCCGGTGCGCTCGAGCACCTCCTTCGTCGCCACAATCTCGTGGAGCAGAGCGGGCGTGATGTCCACGCTAGGCACGCGTGGTGGCACCGGGCACAGGGCACCGTAGGCATTGGTCTCGGTCGCCCCGGGTAGAGCGGGAAGGGCGGGGGAGCTCGCGCTCGCGATGCCGTAAACGAGTTGGTCGGTCTCGGCGATCGTGAACCCGAGCCGCCTCCACAAGCGCAGGAACCGAAGGAGTCGCTCGTACTCGGTCGCCTCGAGCGCAGTGCCGTCGAGGTGGCGAATCCGTACTTTCTCGAGGTCGCACGACTCGATGGAAGCGAACCACCGCGCCGGGCCCCAGGTCGACCCGGCGACGACCTCGACGTAGCGGTCGTTGCGGAGGCGGCCCACGATGGCGTCGGTTTCGTCGCGCACGTAGAGGAGTAGTTTCCGCGGCTCGTCGACGAACCACACGACCGAGGAGTCGGGGAGCACGCGCCCGAGCGGAGTGCCGTCGAGGCCCACGATGGTGCCGGTGCTCTCGAGGGTGCCAAACGGCTGCCCGCCCCGAAGCGTAATCCTCCCCGAGCGCGCCAAGGTAGGCGGCTCCCCCGAGTCGAGCACGATGAGCTTGCCGAGCGGCTCGAAGTCGCAATGCACCCACTGCCGAATCTCGGCGAGCCCGAGCACGGGTCGTCGCTCGGTCCTGCACGGATCGCTCGCGTCGAGGGCGGCGCGCGCCTTTTGCAATTGCACGATCTGCTCGACCACACGGGCGAAGCGGATCTCCGCGTCGGTGCTGCTCGCGTCGACGAGCTGCTGCAAAAGTCGGTACGATGCACGTATTTCGCTCATGAGCGAGATCGCCCGCGTGCGCACCGTGAGCGGGTTCACGAAGCGGGTGCGGAGCGCGTCGACGAGATCGCCGTACGCAACGCCGGTGCGAGGTAGGAACTGCGCCTTCACGAACGTGAGGCCGAGCTTCTTGCTCTCGTCGAGCGACAGCATGTCGGCCTCGGCGGTCGACCCTTCGTATCCATAATAGGCCGGCGCGGCTCGCACTCCGATATCGGCCTTGTACGCGTCGTCGGTCTTTGGCGCGCCGGTCACCGCCTCCACGTAGGCCTTCGACCAAAACGACTCCCGCGCGAGAATGATGTATTCCTCATGCACCATCCCGAGCGCCTCCGCGTCTACCGCGCGCTCTTGGGCTTCGGCGTGGAGCGCGTCGAGGTGCACGCGCGGGTCGCCCGCCGCGTCCCAATCGTGCGCGGTGCGCATCGTGTCGAGCAGCTCGTGGCGGCTCGTACCGAGGTGTTTCAGGTAAGCCCGCGCCGCGTCGATGGGCTGGTGGTATGGCATCGAGAGCGGATAAACCGCGTTCTTCAGCACCGCGTAGGCGGTCACGTTCGGGTGGCGCGGCTCGGCGAGCAGCTCCCCGCTCGTCTCGTCGTCGACGTTGTGCACGTCCAAGGTGACCCGCTTCGGAGCGCGCGTCTCGGCGGCGTATTTCTCCCGATGAACGACGAAGCTCTCCATCACCTCGTTCGCGAGGTCCACGTAGGGGAGCACCGTGTTGGTGTTCTCGCAGGTGAGCTCGAGGCAACCCAAGTCCGGCCGCCGCGCGAAGAGGTGCTCGAGCGGAGTGCCCGCGAGGCTCCGCGGATCGTCCGTCTTGGTGTTGTTGTTGCGGAGGTATTGAAGAAGCTCCACGTAGTACGCCGCGGGGCTCAGCACGCTCGTGCAGTGCGAGCACTCGCACATATCTTGACTGCCGAAGAGCGTCTCCAGGTTGAACGGCAGGTTCTTGTCCGCGAGCGCATTGGCGACAGCCTTTTTACGGTCGTCGTCGCTCTCGTCGCCGTCCACCGCGCGCAGGCCGGAGCCGCGGTACGTCTCGCGAAGCCCAATGAGCGCGTGCTCGTTGCGAATCCGCACCGAGGCCGCGCGTGCATACACCCGTTTGGCATCTTCCGCCCCGAGCGCCTCCCCGTGGGCGGCGATGAACGTCGCCTCCGGCACGTCGGTCACCGCTTGCGCCGAGACGAAGCTCCGCGCCATCAGCGTGGCTACCGCCTCTGCCCGCGGAGCGATCGCCTGAACGCGCTGCAGCGTCTTCAGCGTCTCGACGACCTCCGCATCTTCTCCCTCTGCGTCCTCGTCCGTGCGTTTCCCGAGCACCGAATAGAGCGAGGTCGTTCGAATATCGAAGTCTGGCCGCGCCTCGAAGAACGCCGCCACTTTCGCCTTCACCTCTTGCCGCGCGATGGGAAGCTCGTCGTCCCGCACCATCCGCCTGAGCACGCTCGTCGTCTCTGCCGCAAAGAGCCGCCGCGAAAACCCATCGAGCGCCATCGCCTTCGCGAGCCCCGGCTCCGCCGCACCCGGGTCGATATCGATCGTCTCGTCGACGATCCGCCCGAGCTCCGCCTTCGGAAGCAGCGCCACGTCGCGCAGCGTCGTCACGTGCGGAACGCGCGAGAATGCCCCCACGAGCCCCACGTCGTCCTCCGTCACGTCTGCAAGCGCGTGCACGAGCGCGAGCCGATCGCGGAGCTCGGGAGCCACGTTGGTGGACATCTGCGCCATCGTCTCGCGCCAGTTCTCGGGGGAGTCGTCCTCGGCTCTCTCGATGTGCGAGAGGTCGGAGGTGGGGAGCACGGCGCGAAGGGTGGCGAGGCGTTTGGAGAAGGTGGTCATGGGTGGCTCTTGGTTCTAGAGAGGGGGGCTAGCGATCGCCCAGAGGGCAGAGAGTTGCCTGGAGATGGGCGGCAAGCGGGCCGATGTCGTCGAGCATGGCGAGGACCTGTTCCGGATACAGCTCACCGAAGGCGATCTGATCGCCGACGTCGCCCTGTTGGGTCGTTCCGCAGAATTCAGAGAACGTAGTTGGCGAGATGCAGCAGTTGCGTCGCCCCCGATCTAGTGACCAGGCAACGGCGCCGGCATAGCCGCGTACAGCTGCTTCGATTCGGTCGATTAACGGTGGGTTGGGCGTCACGAACCGCCACGTAAAGAACGGAGGACGCAGAGGATCGCGGCTGCCCGGCGACCGGCCCCACTCGATCTTCGAGAGCGATTCGATAACGTTAACGATGGGAGTCAACGGATTCATTTGATGGTTACGCCTGGCCTCAAAATCCCCAGCCAAATCGCGGAAGGGTTCCAGTGTCGATTCAGGAATCAGTCCCGGGAAGCGCGCGTCAAGTCTCTCAACGTCCTTAACGAGGTCCTCTGGCGACGCGCGCTGCAAGTGCCCCATATATCTCTCTAGCGTGTCGTGGCATCGAAGGTTTAGCCATTCGATGTCTAGTGTCGGTGTAGATGGCGTGTCTATTGCGAGTGTGAGGTGCGCGCGGAGTCGTTCGAGTTGCTAAGGGTGTTCGATAATGGTCATTGTGCGCGTTCGTTGATGGCGAGGAATGTCTCCTTCGAGACTCTCTCGGTTGTAAACGGGTGGCCGTCTCGCAGTTGCTTCGCTTAAGGCATGGTCTGGCGCTTTAGGTGCTCATGTACAAGCTGCTGGTCGAGCTTCGTTCGGGCCAAAAACGGTAGCCAGTAATCCAGCCATGATGCCTGCGTCGGGTAGTCGGGGCGAACTCGTTCAATTAGTCTAATCGTCTTGCGGGTGCCAGCATGGAGGCCGAAGTCCAGCCATTCCTTTGCCGTGCTGGCGTTCATGAATGGAATGCCGGCATTAAGGACTGCGATAAACGAACCTCCTTTCGACAATACGCGCCTTGCAGCCGCGAACCAGCGTTGCGTTGTAAGGTGTGATTGCTCAGCGGCTGTGATGACCTCGATGCATAGCTGAAGTCGGTCGGCCTCGGTTCCTGCGGATAGCAAGGCGGCGACTTCCGCAACAGGTCCGCTGCGATGGTTGTCTAAGATGATTTTGGCTCGCTCGCTAATCACTTGGGGGTCTCTATGATGTGTGGTCTAAATTCATATTCGGAGAAGGCGTTCACTACGGAACGGCCTGCTTCGGGTGGCTGATAGTGGCCGGATCCGTTTGTCCAGTATCGAAGCTGGCCGGGGTTAGTCGTGCCTGAAAATTGTACCTCGCCGGCGTAGTCGACTGGCGCGCCTCCGGATAGGTCGATATGTCCCGCGCGTATGCGCGAGTCGTAGGCGATGCCTATCTTTCCTACGGTAATGTTTCCATCCTGCTGAACGAATACGTAGCGACCTTTCGCGTTGAATACGTCGCCGCTGGAAGATACTGTGACCCACTTTCCGTCTCGTTTCTCGAGCATGAATTTTCCAGCCGGTTTTGGGCTGTCAGAGGGGAAGAGATTCGGTAGTTTGTCGCCCGCTCGCGGGGTTGCATTTGTCGACGGTTTCGGTGCCGGAGCGTGGGGCGTCGGAGCCTGGCCTCCGTTTGCGTGCGCGCCCGACGCGTTGCTTCCTACTGTTTTCGCTTCCTGGCTTGGGCCCCCCGCGGGATCGGACGGCTTGGGCGGTTCGGGTGAACCGGCGGGCTGAGGGCTGGTGCTCGGTACGTGTGGCGGCTGAGGGGCAGGGCTTGAAGGACTACCTCCGCCTTCGCCGGAGGCCATTGCGTGATGGATATGCTGCAATCCGCCAATGAAATTGCGCCCCCCGTGAACCGCGAGGGCGCCGCCAACGACGGTAATCGCCGTCCCTGCAGCGATGGCCGGAACCGCAACGAGCGTTCCACTCCCCAGTGATCCAATTTCGATAGTACCGCCGCCGAGCGCGAGCGTGGCGCCGCCACTCATCATCGAGCTGCCGAGGGCCGATTCAGCACCGCCGATGATGAGTTGCGCGCCGCCTTGTCCGAGTTCGAAGTCTTTGCTTGCCCCGGGGGGGGTCGGCGCGAGCGATCCGAGGGGGGTAATGGCCTGCTGGGCGCCATAGGCTGCACCTAGAACGAACTGCGCAGGTCGCGACTCGCGCACGCGGTCCCGAAACGACTCAAAGCTACTGGTTAGGTCGGTTCCCTCGAGGTCAACGTGGGCTACTGGCGACTGCCGCACATACCCATACAAATTCCCGCCATCCACCAACCCACTCGGATCACAGCTCACCCACCGCCCCAACCACGGGGCCAAATACCTCGCCGCGTGGTACCCAAACCCCGTCTCTTCATCCCTCTCGAGGCCCGTATACCGGTACCTCTTGAACGACACCTCCGCCGCGCTCCTCCCCGCCTGGAACGCGCTCGTGCCATACGGGTGAAACTCCTCGTAGGCAATCACCGCGCCCGCGTCGTCGAGCTCGAGGGTGGCGCTGCCGAGGTGATTCGCGAGCTGGTAGCGGACGACGGAGGGCTCCGGGGCAGCCCTTCCACGCGCGACCGTCTTGGTCTCCATGAGGGCAATACGCCTCGTGTCGTCCATCACGTGAAGCGTCTCGCGCTCCTCTTCCACCGTCACACCGTCGGGCCCGTATTCCCGGTAAATCTCGAAGCCACCCAGGTAGATGCGCTCCTTCGTGCGCACTCCCGAGCCGGCCTCGATGACCTTCTTCACCCGCTGCCCGCCCGCGTCGTACACGTAGTGCGCGGTGCCGCCGCCGCCGAGGCTCGCGGTGGTGAGCTGGTCCTCGAAGTCCCACCCGAGGCGCGCGAGGTGCGGCATCGAGAGGGTGTTTCCGTGCGCGTCGTAGGTGTAGCGCTCGGTCGTGGTGCCGGCGCTGCCTACCTGGGTGGAGGTAACACGGTTGTTCGTTTTGCCCGGCTCGAGGAGGCTCGGTGCAGAGTACCCGTATTGCCGAGTGTAGCCGCCGCTCGCGGCAAGATGGCGAAAGAGCTCGAAGTTGCCCTCGGCGTCGTATTCGTAGCGCTGAACGTAGCCTTGCAGCGCCTCGAGGTCGTTCGCGTGGGCACGATGGCCGACCAATGGGTAGTCGCGATAATTGCCATTCGGCGGCTCGAACGAGAGCCCACCCTGCGCCACGTGCTCGCGTCCGGTGGCCTCGACGAGGCGATTCGTGGAGTCGTAGGTGTACTCGCTCGCGGGCTCCACCTGCGCACCGCCACGCAAGATGGCGCGATGCGCGGCGTCCTCGATGCGCACCACGTTTCCGCCCGCGTCGTACGTGTAGCGGAGATCTTGAACCACCCGCGCGTCGCGAAAGAGGGCGGTCGCCGTGCCGTCGGCGGCGGAAGGTCGCGTCGTTCGAACGCGCGTGAGGCGGAACGTCAGCGGATCGTACGCGTACGTGGTGGTGGCGCCGTTTCCGTAGACAATCTCGGTGCGACGCCCCTTCGCGTCGTAGGCAATCTCCCGAACGAACGACGTGCGCGCCGCCGAGCCGCGGAGCGCCACCTCGACCGACTCGAGCAGCCCCGCCTCGTTGAAACGTGGAAGATGCACGCTTCCGTCCGGCGTCGTCGCGCGCACGGTGCGGCCTGCCGCGTCGACCTCCTTGGTGCTCGTGTAGCTCCCGCCGTTCGCCGCCGGCTCGGAGCGCCACTCGACCGCCGGGGAGTGCCCGCGCAAGAGGTCGCGCCGCGTCTCCACCGCGTGGCCTTCGAAATCGTAGGCGACCACGGTCGCGATGCCCGCGCCGTCGTAATGGGCATAGGGCTTTCCGCGGTGGTTCTTCGCGTCGCCGCGGCCCTCGCCGTACACCGTGCGCTCGGCGAGCCGCTCGGCTCCACCTTCGGTCACCCACAGGCCGGTCGGCCTCCGCAGCGCGTCGTAGGTAATGCGCCGCACATGACCGCGGCTGTCCCACGCGCGAATCGGCTTTCCGACCGCGTCGGCGAGGGTAAACCGCTCGCCCGCTTCCATGCTCGCGGTGCGGAGCGGCTGGCCCAGCATGCCGTGGTCCACGCGCTGAATGATGCGGCCCTTCGCGTCGACGACGGCGCGCACGTTGCCCTCGACGTCGAGCTCGGACCGCTGGGAAAAGATCTCCTCGCGGCCGTGTTTGGCGTGGCCGGGGCAATCGACACGATTCTTGGTTTGAACGAGGAAAGTGCGGCCGAGGGGGTCGAGGTGGGCCACGCTCGGGGTGTCGGCGTGCACACGCGACTTTCGCGCCGCGGCGGCCTCGTGAGGCCCCAGCGCGCCGCCTTCGCGCTCCGCGAGCCACGTCGTGTATCCCGCGCCGTGGTCGGCGAAGTAGCGCGCGAGCGTCGCCCCAACGTGCCTATCGGTGCGCGGATCGCCGGTCTCGTCGCCGCGTGGAGAGGCGGTGTCGCTCGTGTCGTAGGTGGCCGCGCGCCAGGGCCCGAACACGACCTTGTCGTACGTGCGGTTGGGGTGCAGCGTCGCGATCGCGCGCCCGATCGGATCGTAAAACAAGATCGACGAGACGCCCTGCGCCGCGAGCTCGTCCTCCGGCTCGAAGAGGTGCGTCGCGCTGAAGAAGGGCTCGTACTTTCGTATCGGGAGCCCTTGTGCATTATACACGGTTCGCCCGGTGCCGAGCCAACGAGCCGCCGCCGGTGCCGGAGCCGGATCGCCTGCTGCATTCCGGACGAGCGCCCCCGCGGTCACGTCGCCGTTCGGGAGCACGCGCGCGTCGGCCCTTTGCGGTGCCTCGCCCGGCTCTGCCTCGACCTTGGTCTGCGCCTCCCGTCCGAAGCCATCGGCGTAAACCAACGCCACGCTCACCCGGCTCGGCGTCCCAGGCGGGAGCGCGTGAAGGTGTGTCTCCCGCGCGAGCGCCGCGGCGAAGACGGGCTCGCCCGTTCGTGCGAACCGACCCGGATCGTAGACAAAACGCGACGTCGCGTTGCCGAGCAGCGCCTTCGCTTGCGCCTTGGGGTCGCGCGTGAAGCGGCGCACCTCGGCGAGGGAGAGACACGCCTTTGCGCCAACGAGCGAGTCACCGAGGGACTCGGTTCGCTTGCCCATCACCGCCGTCGCGGCCACGCGCCCGAGCGCGTCGAAGAGCGCCGCGCGCCGATTGCCGTTTTCGTCCGTCACCTCGGCGGGGCCGAGCACGCGATAGTCGTTTTGGACGAGGACCGTATTGCCGAGCGCGTCGCGGGTCGACACACCGAGGAGCGACGTCGCGTCGTAATCTGCCGTCCACCGCGCGCCGAACGTGTCGACGCCCATCCGCGGTCGAAAAAAACCATCGATCGCGGCGTCGCGCTCGGCTGCGGCGGTGCTCGCGGGGGCGTTCGGGTCCGCCGCGGCAGAGAAGAACGCGCGCCCGGAGGCGATCCAATACCCGCCATCCTCGAAGACGTACCCGCCCCCGTCTTCTCCTTTGCCCTCGAGCACGGCCCGCGCGTTCGGGAGGAGCCGCTCCCCGCCGCGGGTGAGCGCCTTTTGAAGGAGAGAATCGGTGAGCGCGAGCTTGCGCGCCTCACCGGTGAGGGCGAGGCTCTCCACTTCCCCGAGCGGCGAGAGCGCCGTCAAGTCGTCGCGGCGATACAGCGCGCGCACGTGCTCGACGAGGCGGCGAGCGGGACGGCCCGTGGGAGGTGCCTCCTCGTACCGAGGTTCCTCGAGCCCATCGAGGAGCGCGAAGCCGGCGCCGGCGAAGTCCTCGAACGCGAAGCGCGTCGCCGCCGCGGGCAGGGCGAGGCCCGTGATCTCGTACGTTCGTGTCTCGGCAGGGAGCGGCGCGCGATGATGGCCACTCGCGATCGCCGCCGGAGATACCCTGTTTCGAGTGAACGCCGCCTGGGTATACACGACGACGTTCCGCTCTTGCACCTCGCGATCCGCGGCGGAGAGCTCCGTGCTCACGCCCGTCCGCTTCCGACCGTAGGCGATAGCGAGCTTTCGCAGCACGTTGCCGAAGGTGTCTGTCTCGAGCACCATCTCGTGCGTGACACGCGCGTCTGCGGGGGTGCGCTCGTAGTGGTGAGTGAGCACTTCGCGCGCCTCGGCGAAGAACACCGCGTGCCGCCCGCGCCCTCTCGGAACGAGGTACTTTACCGCGAAGCTTGCCTCCGTCACCGCGTACGGAATGGCTTCTTTTTCCGTGCCGTCGAGGGCATACACCTCTTTGCGAAGCAGTCGCCCGCGGAGGGCGCGGCATGCCTCGCGCTCCTCGGCGACATCGAGACCGGACGGGAGCTCCGTGTCGGCGAGCAGCGCCGCGCGCGCCTGCGCGAGGGTCTGTCCTGGCTCGCGGTAGTACTCACTCGCGAAGTGGTCGGAGACTTTGCGGTCGTCGTAGTGACCCGTGTGAAACCAGCTCTTCGTGAGCACCGGCGGCGTGCGGGCGAACGCTTCGAGGTTGGTCGCGGCCGGGCGCGCGGCCTCCTCGTTCGTGGTTTGCCCGTCGAGCGCAGGGCGCACCGCCGCGGCGAGGCTCTCGTCCGTCGCGAGCGCCTCGGTGTCGAACTGTTCGACGAGCCCGAACCCGCGAAATTCGCGCTCGTGTGCGTCGTAGTGACCGTGGTGGTACGCGTAGCGCGTCGCGAAGACGTTGCCGCCGACGAGGTCCCTCGTGACGGTGCGCACGAGCACATGGACGGGGAAGGGGAGCTTCGTGACCCAGTGTGTGCCCGCCGCGCGGTCGGCGAGGTAAAACGTGGTCGATGACGTGTATTCTGCACGTGTCTCGACGCCGAGCCCGTTCGTGGTCGAGACGAGGAGGTGCGGCTTCTTGCCGCCCATGAGATCGACGTAGCGGAGCTGCCGTCCAGAATCCGCGGGGAGCGGCGACGACCATACGAGGCACGGCGTGCCGCGCCCGAGGAGGTCCGCCATCGACACCGTCGTGGTGGGCGAAACGACGGGAAATCCAGGCAGATCGAAGGCGTCCGCGAGGCGATTGCCGGATTGGTTGAAGTAGAGGCGCGCGCCCTCCGCCCCGAGGTACACGATGTCGGTGACACCTGAGCCATCGAGATCGGCGAGGCGAAGCCGGCTCGGGTCGAACGCCTCGTCGCGATCGACGCGCGGCGCGTTCTCCATCGTGACCTTGGCGCCGAAACGGCCATGACCGAGGTTGGGCCAATAGGCCACTTCGCCGTTTCGAATCCGTACGAGATCGGTGAGGCCGTCGCCGCTGAAGTCGGCGAGATGAAGGCTCTCGCTGCCGTCGGCGAACACGAGCCGAGGAGCGCCAGGCCTTCCGACCGGGCCGTCGTCGGCCGCGAACCCGTGCACCCTGCGCGGCGCGCCGAACCCCGCTTCGCCGAGGGATGGATACCACGTGACGACGTCTTCCTCCGTGACGAGGATGTCGGCGCGTCCGTCCCCGTCGAGGTCCACGAAGCGCACGTTCGGATCGCGAAAATCGAGGGTGGGCAGGCTCTCGAATGGCCGAAACGACTGCCAACTTCCCGCGTCGTCCCTCTCGTAGAACCCGGGGGTCGGCCCGGAGAACGCGACCACGTCGAGGTGCCCGTCCCCCGCGAGATCGAGGAGCTGCGTACCCCCCGCCGCCATCGCGAAGAGCGCCGGCTTGGTCGCGAGCGTGCGTGCATGGCCGAAGCGCCCTTCGCCGAGACCGCGTTTGTAGTGCATCGCACCTCCCTCCTCGAGCAAGAGGCCGGAGATGCCCTCTCCGTCGAGGTCGACCCACGCCGCACTGCCGGCGAGCCCCGTCGCCGCGTTCGTCAGCGCGTCGCGCGGAAGCTCTTGCACCTTCGTCGAGACGACGACCTTTTGGAACGTAAGCTCGAGCGCGGGCATCGACTCGCGGACATAAGAAACGAGCGAGCGCCCCTCGCGCGTGACGACCGGCGCCCCCTCTTCGCGAAGGAATCCCGATTGCACCACGCGGCGGACGAACGACGCGAACCGGGTGCTGCCCTGGTGCGCGAGCTCCGCCTCGAGCCCCACCGTCGCGGGGGCATCTTCGTAGACGAGCCGCGTCTCGGCGACGAGCACTCCCTCGCGCGCAACCGCCGCGGGCAGGCCTTCCGTGAGCGCCGGAAATCGGTGGAACATGCACACACGCGCGCAACGGCGGTGGGTGCGCACCTCGAAGCCGGCGCGGTACGACGAAAAGGGATCCGGGCGCGCGGCCCAGGGCCGTGCCTTCGCGCTCGCCGCGAGCACGCGGTCGAGCTGCTCGTCGGCGGGGACGGCGGCGTCGCGCGCGACGTCTTCCACGCGCCCTTCGTCGTAGTCGAAGACGACCTCGAAGTGCCAATCGAGACGAGACAGATCCGGCTCGCGGAGGCACGACGTGGTGTTGCCGTAGAGCACCCGCGCGAGGTAGCGCTGGGCCCGGCGAACCCGATTTTTCTCGCTTGGGCGCGCGAGGTCGACGCCCTCGTCGTCCTCGGCGACGTACTCGTACACGATCGCGTTCCCGCGATCGTCCCGGCTCTCGCGGAGGAGCCACGACCACGTGCGCGGCGGGTCAGAGACGCCCGGCTCGTCCCTCGTCAGGGACTTCCAAGGGTCGTCCCTCGTCAGGGACTTCCAAGGGTCGTCGATCCGTGAGCTCGCGTCGGTGCCGAAGAGGCTCGTGACGTTGGACGCGGAGGTGACCCGCCAGTGCACGTGCCCGGTCGAGAGGTTGCTCACGCGCTCGATGCGCGCGAACGAGCCCTCGGTGCGCGGCCGATAGCGCACGATCGCGAAGCCGGGAGCGCTCGTCAGGTCTTCTTCGATCGCACCGTCGGCGCGGCGAAGCGGGACGAGATCCTCCGCGCCGGCGAGCACGAACACGTCGGACTCGCTCGTGTCGTCGTAGCGGGGGAGCCCCTTCTCGGTCTTGCGAGAGATCGTGGGCAGCCCCAGCGAAAACCCGTATCCGAAGGGCCCGTTCCCAGCACCCGAGTCGTACGTGAGGGCGAGCTCCGGCCCGAACCCCGAGCGCCCGGGGCTCGTGGGGAGCGGAATCGTGAGCCCGGCCGTGCCCGTGACCGCGTTGGCCGCGAGCTTCTCGCCCATGCCACGAATGGCCCCGCCGCCTTTCGGGAGCGCGAGCGGCGGCACCCCGATCGTGGAATGAGCCGCGGGCTCTGCGTTCGCTGCGAAGCTTGCCCCACCGGCCCCACCCGCGCGCGCGGCCTCCCGTTCGCCGTCCGTCCCCTTCATCGGTCCGAAGGGTAAAGCGAACCCACGCCCGGAGCCCTCAAAAAATCAAGAAAAAAATCGAGCCAAAAGTGGCGCGCCAAAAGTGGCGCGACCGACGCGCCGGATTGGGGGGCCGCCCCCACGGTCGGAGGCCGAGCCGCGCTACCCGTCCGCCGGGAATGCACGTCCCGTCGAAGCCGTGCCGTCGCAGAAAGCCTGTTCGGGCTCGCGCCGCAGCGGAAAAGGTAGAACGAGCTTCTTCTGCACGATCTCCTCCGTGCGCGCCGCTGGACTGCCCCCACGCGTCCGGCCCGGCGCGCCGCCTCGGTCGAAGCTCGAGCGAAGCTCCCGGTGAAGAAGAAGACCGAGGGCTCACGAAGTCGGTCCGTCGACCTCCGCCGCCGTCTGCGTCACGGCCGGGACGAGCTCGATCGTCACGCTCGCCTTCGACCGTTCGATCGCCGACGCGCAGGTCATCCTCGACGCCATCACGGCAAGGGCACTCAGAGCACCGCCGGCAATCGATCGCGACGATCTCCGACGACAAGGGGCTTATCCGAAGGCCGACCGCATCGTCGTCGATTGACGAGCGACGCGCGCTGGCGCACTACTGGTTAGCCATGCCCCTTCGCCCATTCCCTCGGTCGGCATGTCTCGCGGGTCGCAGCACGGTTCGCGACCCGCAGCGCACGTTGGGAAGCGGCGCGCGTATGCAGCGCAAATGCAGCGCGCGTTACCCCGTTTGGGGTCTCCTGTTCACCGTCTTCGTTTCGGTGGCGCTGGGATGCGATCGCCAGAGCCGCGTTTGCAAGGTCGTCTACGTGGAGTCGAAACCGACGGAGGCTCAGCTCCGCCACGCACGCCTCGCCTGCATCACGCCTGCGGTCGGCCACTGCGACGACGACGACGTGTGGACGTTCCACTCGACGCAGAAGAGCGAAACGCTCACCGCGACGATCACCTGCAAGGAGCGCCGGCCCTGGGGCCGATTCGAGCTCGCCGGAGGAAGCGCGCCGGGCGTCGCGGAGGGGGAGTTCCCGCAGGCGGTGTGGGAGGCGCTGTTCCGCGTCGTCGTGGACGCGAAGTATTGCGCGGGTATCGGAAAGTGGCCAATGGAGGTCACCACACGAGGCAAGGTCGCCACGTGCAAGAGCCCCCGTGACGATGTCACCCATCTCGTCGCGGAAGCTTGGGGATACACGAAGCGAGGGCCAGAGGAGCGCTCCTTGCCAGGCCTCGGGGGTATCTGTGAGATCGATCCGAGCGCGTGCCGCATGCGGGACGACCCGTGCCCGCCCTTCCAGGGCGACATGTGGGCGGGTCAGCGCCGACCGATCGCCGCCGACCCCGACCCCGACGCGCCTTAGGCACCGGCTCACCTGACGACAAACCGCGAATTCCACAGGTGGCGCTTCACCCGTTCGCGAGCACCAAAGCCTCAAGCCGTCACAGCTTCAGGTCGGCCCACGCATGGTAAAGATTGTGGCTCGACCCACCGCGGCCCATCGCCTGCGCGCCTACCGCGACGGCCCGGTTGTTCGAGAAGAACGTGTAATCGATCTTCCGGCTGTCCGAAGTGTCGACTCCGCTCCGGCAGGCGTCGGAACCGCACCGAATACCTTTCATTGCGTACTCCTCGCGCTTCGGATCGGTCTGGTCTGCTTCGTCGAAAGCTCCGCCGCCCCCGGAGCCGTTCGTCTTGAGGCGATAGAGGCGATCGAGCGGGAGGCGGTCGGGGGTCAGGTTGAAGTCGCCGGCGATCACGACCTCGCGGCCCTTCGCGACCTGGGCGCGGACGGCGTCGACGATGCGCCATACTTGCTTATCGCGCAGGGAGTCGTCTGCGTCGTTGATACGTAGATGGGTGACACAAGCGAGCACCGTGCGCGCCGTGTTGGGCATGGGTACGCCGCCACACGTGAGCGAGAACACTTTGTCGCCGTCCGGCTCGCCGAGGGGCGCGTCGAGCGTGTCTGCGAATCCGCGGGGCGATGCGATCAGGTTGCCCTTCGCCCCGTTGCCGCAGCCCTCGTGCTTGGCTCGCTGCACCGTGAAGCGCACCTCCCAGCCACGAAAGCGGGCCTTGAAGGCGTCGAGCTGCGCGGCGCAGACCTCTTCGAGCATGACCACATCGGGCTTCTTTTCCTCGATCTGAGCGAAGGTGTACGCGAGCGCGTCGCCGGTGCCGCCGTTCTCCGCGCCGCCCCCGACGTTGTGCTGTACGACGCTGAATCGGTGTCCCGCCGGGGTCTTGCCGCCACCGCCGCCGCCCTTACCCCCACCCTTGGCGGCGAACTCGCCCTCTCCGGGGGTCTCCTCCTCGTCGAGGGCGGAGCAGCCCAAACTCTGGCCAGCGAGCACGCCGGCGAGGAGAGCGAGGCCGAGCGTCCGAAGGAGAGTCGTCATCCACTCCTTCAGTGCGAGAGCCGTGCCATTCCTGAAGCACGCGAATCATCGCAGGAGCAGCACGGCCACCGGAAAATGCCTCGTGAATCCATGGTCTAACGGTCCGTTGATCCAGGCGATCCACGCGATCATCAGGTCGAGCGGGCGACCGGGGCTCGCTTCTCGCTTCCCGCTTCCCGCTGAAGCTCGCCGCGACGTCCGCGACCTCGCGGGCACCGAGAAGCGCTCCCGCCCCCTCTCCTCGCCGCTCGCCCGCTTCCCGCCAAGGTAGCGTCGCGCCCCGCACGTGCCGGTCATGGCGTCGCGGACTGGCCGAGCATGCCGTGTTCGGAGCGCGCTGGCGGAGGGGATGAGCCGAGCAAAGAGAAGCGGGTAGAGTACACGGAGCATTCGAACCGATGGGATCTCGACTGCGATCCCGAGTGTGTAAACGTTCACACATGGCGACGAACCTTGCGATCGACGAGAAGCTTCTGGAGGAAGCGCTGAAGATCGGTGGCCATCGCACCAAGAAGGCGACGGTGACGGAAGCTCTTCACGAGTACATCCGGCGAAGGAAACAGATGGAAATCGTCGAGCTGTTCGGCTCCATCGACTTCGAACCACGCACGGAAGAACCGCGCCGAGCGAAGAGGTGAACGTGCTCGTCGACGCGGTCGTCTGGTCGACCGCGCTCCGCCGAACCAAGGATGTCGGCGGCGCGATCGTGGACGAGCTCGAGGCGCTCATTCGTGAGGGTCGAGTGGTGACGATCGCCTCGCAAGCCAGGGTGCCGCCCCTGGACGGCGATGGCTACCGCTGCCTCCACCGGAGCGTTCGGTACGAGCGCGCGGGCCATACGCGTGCGCAGCGCGAGGAGACCGTCGAGGGCCGGGCGGACCAGTGTACGGGGGGTTGCGCGCCGCCGAGCGCGTCCCGCGGCTGCGCGTCGGCGCGCTGTTTGCTGTTCGAGTTTAGGCGAAGGCTCGGAGCGACCCGCGACGCAAGCCTCCTAGCGGTCCCAATGCCAGGAGGCCAAACGCGCCAGAATCACTCCTGCGGTTCAACGAAAGAAACGAGCATTCACCTCCCGGTAGTGGCGCTGAGACTCTGGAAGATCCTGCTCCTCGAAGATTGCGTCCACCGGGCACACGGGCTGGCAAGCGCCGCAGCAAATGCAAATCTCGGGATCGATGTAGAGCTGGAGCCTCGGGAGCTGGCTCCCCCGCAAAGCGGCAGGAATGCGGGCGATCTCGTCGACCGGTATTGGGCCACGAATACAGTCCACGGGGCAGACGCTCGCGCAGGCGGTGTCGCAGGTGGCGATGCAGGGTTCGGCGATGACATAGGCCATGAGAGCTCCTCGGTAGGGGTTGGCCCCCGCCATCGCATGGCGCGTGCCGGGCCCAAAACTGCACAGATTCCAGGCTTGTCCACGCCGGGCAACGAACGTACGGTGCCGAGCGACGCTGGTTCGGTGTCCCTGCTCTAGCGTCGCGAAGCCATGACCAACCGTGCCGATCTCGCCCTCGACCTGCTCGCCGACCTCGGCGAAGCCGCGGCGTGCGCACACACAGAGGCGACTCTCGTCCCCTCGGTGAGGAGCGTGCTCTCACGCTATTTTTCGCTGGTTCGGCTCGAGCTCCGTCTCGGGGAGCCAGGCCCCTCCGACCCCGAGATGAGCCGCGTCGGCGCGGAGACGGTTGCGGTATTCGGGATTCGAGACTCCCGGGGTACCCTGGGCGTCGCGACGCTGGCAATCCGGGCTCCGACGGACACGGCGCCGGAGCTCACGCCTTCCCTCGTGGGTGCGATCGGTCGAGTGCTCGCGGCCTCGCTTCGTCAGGTGGAGGTGCTCGGGCGTGTGGCGGCCATCGCGCGCCGCTCGCAGGGAGACAGAAGACAACTCCAAGAGGAGCTCGATCGGGTCGCGCTCCCGAGGGACATCGTCGCCGTGGGCCCGGCGATGAGGGCCGTCTTCGAGGAGATGGTGCCCCTCGTGGCGAGGCAGGACACGACCGTGCTCGTGCGCGGCGAGACCGGCACTGGCAAAGAGGTAGTCGCCAGGCGCATCCACGCGCTATCCCGGCGCGCCTCTCGCCCGTTCCTCACGGTGAACTGCGGAGCACTGCCCGAGGGCCTGGTCGAGAGCGCGCTCTTCGGCCACGAGCGAGGCGCTTTCACCGGAGCCGCCACCCGCCATATGGGGTTCTTCGAGCGAGCGCATCGAGGGACGTTGCTGCTCGACGAGGTGGGCGAGCTGCCGCGTGCCGCGCAGGCCAAGCTGCTCAGGGTTCTGCAGGGCGGCGATTTCTCGCGGGTGGGCGGTGAGGCCTCCGTGCTGGTCGACGTGAGGGTCATTGCCGCAACCCACCGGCCACTCGAGGCCATGGTCGCGAGCGGCGCGTTTCGCGAGGACCTTTATTACCGACTCAACGTCTTTCCTATCCTTCTCCCTCCGCTCCGGGAGCGCCCCGAGGACCTCGAAATCGTCACTCTGGCGCTCGTAGAGAAGCTAGCCACCAAACTAGGGCAATCGGCTCCGCGTGTGAGCGCGAGGGCGATGGCGTCGCTGCGGGCACATCCGTTTCCTGGCAATCTTAGGGAGCTCGAGAACCTCCTCGAGCGGGCGCTCATCCTGTCGACGGGCGACTCGCTGTCTTTCCCCGCAGGGTCGCTCCCGATCGCAGCAGGCGAGATGGCGCCGAAGAGCTACGAGGCAGCGATGCGGGCGTGCATCGAGCGGGCGCTCGAGGCCTCGGGGGGAAAAATCTACGGGCCGGACGGAGCCGCAGCGGCGCTCGGGCTCAAGCCGACGACCCTCCAGAGCAAGCTGAAAAAGCTGGGGATCCGCCTCCCCCCTTGAGCCCGACGTCTCCCCAAGATGCACGGCTGTCGGGACGCCGTCTCGCGCCGTAGGTAAGGCCACGAGGCAGCGTGTGCTTCGGGCGAAGCCGGCTGCGAGGCGGCCGCCGAGCGCGCCCCGGTCGCAAGTTCGGCGCGTTTGTGGCTTATGTGCGCCGGGTGCATTCGGCCGATCGGGGGGAGGCCTAGGCTGGAGCTCGAGGGCAGTCGACGAGGCGTCACACCTGCCGATCGCCAACGGTCGCCCTTCGAGCGCCCCCTGGCGCTCGCTAGTGAACACCACTACGGTTGCCATGGAGGCCAATGCGGAAAGGAGATTCGAGCGCGACGGGATGGCCCTACCACTTGCTGGACTTCGTGGAGCACGTTCTCGTCGAGTGTCCGAAGTGCTCGGCTTGTGCCGTCGTCGAGTGCGTCCGCGGAATCCGAGGGACCCCGAAGTTGACCTGCCCGGAATGCGCCTTCACCAAGCGTGGCTGGCCTCCACCATCCGCCATAGAGATACGGCGCTGCGCTCGAGGCCGTTGTCCCCGCTGCAAGGATTCGTTGAGCAAAGCTACCGCCCGCTTCATCGCGCGCAAGCGCACCGTCGAGGTTCTCTGCCCGTGCGATGCGGTAACCTTGGTGTCGTGGCCTTCCGCGTCCATGCGCGTCGGCGAGCCACTGGACCCGTATTTTCACCTTCCGCTGTGGCTGCGCTCCGATACCCGCGGTGAAACGGTGTGGGCTTACAATCGCGAGCACCTCGCCTTTCTGGAGGCCTACCTTCGGGCAACGCTTCGGCAGCGCTCTCCGAACCATAACGGGAGCCTCGTGAGTCGCCTTCCGGGGTGGATGAAGGTGTCTGCGATACGCCAAGATGTACTCAAGGCGATTTCTCGTGCCTCGCGAAGGTAGGGATAGCCATTCTTGAATGGCACGTATCGGTCGAAGGACGCCTCGCCTCCCATCGTCTATGCTCCCCCTGGTCCCGGCCCGCCGCCCCAAAACCCAACGACCCCGCGAAGAACCCACGTCCATGGATCCCCTCGCCCTCTTCCGCCAAGCGCACGCCCTCGCCCTCGCCGACGACTACGACGCGCGCTGGGACTGCGTCGTCGCGCTGCGGGGCACGGCATCGGAGCTCGTCCTCGAACAGGCGATCGCGCGGTGCACGAGCCCCGATCCTCTCGAGCGCGCGATCGCGGCCGACGTGCTCGGCGGGCTCGGTGAAGGCAACTCCACGCATCTTGGCGATCGTGCAGCCCCGCACATATCCCGCCTGCTGCATGACGTTGACGCCAGTGTTCTCCAAGCCGCGGCGAGGGCGCTCAGCGACATCGGAGTACGCGACCAGCTCGAGGCCTTGGTCGCGCTTGCGACGCACCCGGACCCCGACGTGCGTCACGCCGTCGTGCTCGCGCTGAACCGAGCCGATGCGCCGCTCGGCCTCGAAACGCTCGTCCGGTTGTCTGCAGACGCCGACGACGACGTGCGAGATTGGGCCACGTTCGGCCTAGCCGCCCAAACGGACGCCGACACCCCAGAGCTTCGCGACGCGCTCGTCGCGCGCCTCGACGACGCGATCTTCGACGTGCGTGGCGAAGCCCTCGTCGGCCTCGCGCGTGTGCGCGATAGTCGCGTGTATCCTTCACTCATTCGAGAGCTCCAGTCCGGGCACGTCGGTTCGCTCGCCGTCGAAGCCGCGCGCGACTTTCCCTCGCCGCTGCTCCTCGAAAGCCTCGAGGCCATACGCTCCTGGTGGGACGTCGACCCCGAGCTCCTCGAAGCCGCCATCTCCCGC
>JAAFHV010000280.1 GCA_013297655.1 Myxococcales bacterium
GCCCGTGCTTGATCCCGAGGCGCCGATACGAGAACGCGTCCATGTGGAGGCGATCGGCGTTGTACGGGTACTGGTACTTCGGCCCGAGGCACACCACGCGTCCGGGCGCGATCGTGCTCGCTTTCCACGCCGCCTGGGTCGAGGTGGAGCGCAGATCGGGGTCGCCGCGGCCTGGGATCGCGTGCTGCTGCGAGACGAACATCGGGATCGCGCGCGCCTGGCCGGTGAGGGCGCGGAGATCGGTCTCGTAGTCGGTTTGCAGCTTGAGGATGCCCGCTTCGTACGTCGGCAGCACAGCGTCGCTCTCGCCGTGGGTGAGCAGGATCGCCCCGACGCCGAAGCGCTTCGTGGCAGCCATCGCGAGCGTCTTCTCCGCGCCGATCTCGTACATGGTGCGCTCGTAGGAGTTGCCAGTCCCTCCCTTCGCGATGAACGAGAGCGCCTTGCCGCCGGAGCCGACGACGGAGTGGATCGTCTGGAAGGTGGGCATGCCCGCCGCCCGCGCGAGAACCGTGATCTGCGAGGCCATCGCGGTGTGCGGAGTCTCGCCGCGGATGTTTGCAGGATACACGCCCGCCGTGTACGTCGGCGCGCCGAGGGTGGTCGGACGGATCGGCTCGACGAGCGGGACGAGCTTCAGGTTGGTCGTGGTTTGGAAGAGCGGCTCCGGGCCGTCGTCGCCGAGCTTCAGGTTGTCGAACGAGGGCGTCGTCGACACCAGCGCGGCGGCGCCCGATCCGATCGAGAGGCTCTGCCCGGTGCCGACGATCCCGGTCCAGTCGAAGTCCCACGTCGGGGCGGTCGAGCCGTCGGCCCCGTCCGGGAGCGTGGCGTCGACGCTCGTCTCGTTGGGCTCGTTCACGTTCGCGTCCGCGTCGGCGAGCGCGTCACGCTCCGGCAGGTTGCCGTCGATCGTCGGATTCGTCCCCGTCTCTTGCAATCCGCCGTCCACGCTCGCGGGAGGATCCCCGTCGAGCGAGAGACCGCACGCGGCAGCGGCGAGGGCAAAACAAGCGGAGACGGCGAAGGTTCGGGAAAAAGCGGAGAGTACGCGCACCTAAGAAGAGTAGCAGACGACGCCGCGAGGCTCCCGTTTGCTCGTTCGAGGCCGCGTTCGGGTCGCGGCGCCCGGCCACCTGCCCACGCGGGAGGTGCTCGCCGAGCACAAGCGCGCGATCGATCCGTTCGTGAACGATCTCCCCCGCACGCGGGAAGGGGAGAGCCTCAACGCGTCGGCGGGCTCCGTCCGTCCATGGGCGCGGGTCCCTCGTCGAGCGCTCTCCGAATCGCCTCGAGCAAGACGGTGGGGCGAACGGGTTTGGGGAGAATAAGGAGTCCGTCGGCGACCTCGGGGTGCTCCTGGAGGACGTCGGCCGCATAGCCGCTCATGAAGATGACCCTCGTGCTCTGGCGAAACGCGGCCACCGCCTCGTAGAGGTCGAGCCCGCTGCCTCTCGGCATGACCACGTCCGTCAAAACAAGATCGATGTTCGCGCTCTCCCGGCGGAACTGCGCGATCGCGTCTTGGGCATCCACGGCCTCGATGACCCGATAGCCGTGCCCCTCCAGAATGTGCACGATCAGACTCCTCACGAGCGCGTCGTCCTCGGCGAGCAGGATGGTCTCGTGGCCTCCGCGTGGGTCGTCCGCGATACCGTCTGTGTGCGTGTGTACGGGCGCCAGTGTCGTCGGCAGATAGACGCCGAAGGTCGTCCCGGCGCCGGGAGCGCTCTCGGCGACGATGCGCCCGCCGTGTTGGTGCACGATGGCCTGGGCCGTCGCGAGGCCGAGGCCGGTTCCGCGTCCGACCACCTTGGTCGTAAAGAATGGATCGAAGGCCTTCGCGACCGTCTCCGCGTCCATGCCGTGGCCCGTATCGGAGACCGTGATACGCGCACTGCCCGAGGAGCCCGCCTCCGTGCTTCACGACGAAGTCGTCGTCGACCGTGAAGGCGCTCGCGCATATCCGCAGGACCCCTCCGCAAGGCATCGCATCGCGACCATTGGTGACGAGGTTCATCAAGACTTGTTGAAGGGCAGTGTCGTCGGCCATGACGACGAGATCGCTCGTGGATAGCTCGAGAGAAAGCTCGATATCCTCCCGGAGGAGCGGACGCATCAGCTCGAGCACGGAATGAATCGCCGCTTGCACCGACACGGCCCGGAGCGCCATGTTCTGACGCCGGCTGAAGGTCAGCAAGTTGCGCGTCAAGTGGGCCGCCCGCATTCCGGAAGCGAGGATGAGCCGCATCGCCTCTCGATTCGCGTCATCGCTCGGCATACGTCGCAGCGCGATCTCGGAGTGGGCGAGGATCACGGTGAGTATGTTGTTGAAATCGTGCGCGATGCCGCCCGCGAGGATGCCGATGGCTTCCATTTTCTGCGCCTGCCCGAGCTTCGCTTCGAGCTCACCGTTCCGCTCGTCGAGCTCACGCGCCTTGAGATCTGCCGCGCGCTTCTCCTCGACAAGACGCACGCGATCGTATGCGGCCGCGAGCAAGGTCGCGAACACGGTGAGATGCTCGAGCTCGAACGGGGTCGGGGGCATGACCCCTTCGTCACCGAACGAAGCGACGCCGAGCGCGCCGAGCACCACCTCGCCGAGCACGAGCGGCACGTTGATGCCCGTGCGATGCCCTGTTCGCGCGACGAGGTCCTTGTCGGTGCGCGGGTCCGTGCGCATGTCCTCGACGACGACCGGGCGCCGCCCCGTGCGAATCTCGAGCAAGAGCGCGTCATTGCCGACGGGAAACCGCGGGGTCTCTTCCCAGATGAGCCGTTCGGCCGTACCCGACGCGGCGAGCACACGCACCCATTCGCCGTCACGAGTGGCTTCGAGCGCCGCGATCCATATCGTGCGATATCGCGTCGCGCACGTGACCGCCTTGTTCGTCGCGGCCACGAGCTCGTCGAGCGTCGTCGCCCGTTGCAAGTCGCGTGAAAACCCGAGCACCAGCTCGAGATCGATGGCCATGGTTCGAACCGTAGCCGCAGACCGTCGTGACGCTCTAGGCTTTCGTACCTCTCGGACCACGAGCAGGCACCCGATTCTCGAGGGATTTCTAAGGTTTCGTGGGTTTGGCGCAGACGCGCGCCGACGCGCTCTTACGGCCGCGGCGTCTTGCCTTGCGGGCACGAACCTTGGGAATAATCGAATCGCGAGCGCAGCGGACTTCGCGCCACACGCCAGGTGCCTCACTCCTATCCGCGAGCCCAGCCTACGCCCGTGAAGAGTGCCTTGATTCACGTTCACGCTCTCCGACGCCAAGAAGCTCGCGACGGGCGGAAACGCGAGGCTCCGCGGGCGCGCGGCACCGGCTCCTTGCGTCGCGGCCCTTCGCCATCTATCGAGGGCCCGTGATTGCCCTCCAAGGTTTGACCCCCGCCGCGATGGTGGCTGCGTTTCCCGAGCTCTCCCTCGGGGAGGCGCGGAAGATCGTGTCGACCCTCGTGCGGTTTGGCGCGGCGGGCCTCGGCAAGCCGATCGACCAGGTGCGGCGAGTCTCGCTCGCAGCGCTTGCCTCGCGTGGCCACCTGCCGACGTTGGAGGTGCTCGCCGAGCGAAAGAGCGCGATCGATCCGTTCGTGAAGTATCTCCTCCGCACGCCGGACGGGGAGAGCATCGAGACCGTGCGCATTCCCCTCGAGCAGCGCGGTCGCTTCTCGGTGTGCGTGAGCTCGCAGGTGGGCTGCGCGCTGAAGTGCGCCTTCTGCGCGACCGGGCGAATGGGCCTCAAGCGCAACCTGGAGACGTGGGAGATCGTGGAGCAGGTGCGGATCGTGCGGGAGCACTTGCTCGCCGACGTCGCCGCCGAAGCGACGCCGGGACCCGCGCGCGTGCACGGGGTGGTGTTCCAGGGCATGGGCGAGCCGCTCTCGAACGCGGAGCGGGTGCTCGACGCGATCGCGGTCATGACGGAGCCCTCGGGCCTCGCGATCGACGCGCGCGCGATCACGGTGTGCACCTCGGGCCTGCCGACCGGGATTCGTCGCCTCGCGCTCGAGGCCCCGAAGGTGCGACTCGGCGTGTCGATCGCGACCGCGGTCCGCGATCGACGGCGGCATCTGATGCCGATCGACGACGCGCACGATCTCGACGCGGTGATGGACGCGGCGGCGTTCCACGTGGAAAAAACTGGCCTCGCGCCGCTCTTCGCGCTCACGCTCCTTCGCGACACGAACGACGGACCGGAGGCGGCGCGCGCCCTCGCGGAGCTCGTCACCACGTTCGCGGCCCGCACCGGCAAGCGCCCGCGCCTCTCGATCATCCCGTACAACGCGATCGCCGAGTCCGACGATCCGTTCGAGCGCACGAGCGACGAGCGCGAGGTCGCCTTTCGAGACACGCTGCGGACGCACGGGGTGCACACTCACAAGCGCTACAGCGGGGGCGGCGACGTCGACGCGGCGTGTGGCCAGCTCGCCGGCCGAGGGTGAGCGGTCCTCCACGACGCGGTTCGTTTCCAGCCGCATCGGTGCGATAGAACGAGGCGGTGAGCGACGAGTACCAAATCGAGATGCTGTGGGTGTGCTCGGCCTGCCAAAAGCAGAACCTCGGCCGGCACATGGTCTGCCAAGGGTGCGGCGATCCGAAAGAGGAGCGCGAGGCTTACGTGATGCCCGGCGAGATCGGGCGCGCGGCGGAGATCCACGATCCGAAGCTGCTACGAATGGCGCACGCGGGCGAGAACTGGAAGTGCGCGTACTGCAGCTCCGACCAGCGAAATTTGGATGGCTCGTGCGCCCGCTGTGGCGCCGGAAAGGCGCTGTCGAACGAGCGTCCAAAGGCGCCCGTCGTGGCGTATCCAGTCTCCGGGATGCGGGGGAAACCCGGTCACGGACGCCCGCTCCGCATCGCTCTCATCGTGGTGGGGTCTGTCGTGCTGCTCCTCTTCGGGCTCGGGTTCGGGTTCTTCGTCCGCGCCGTCGCGAAGCCGCACACCGCGCAGGTTCGCACCGCGACGTGGGCGCGCACGCTGCGTGTCGAGCGGCGCGAGCTCGTCGCGCGCACGGCCTTCACCGACGCCATCCCCGGTGACGCGATCGAGATCGCCGACGCGGGGGTGGGGGTGCACCACTACGACAAGGTCTTCGATCACTACGAGACGGAGCGCTACACCGTCACGGTGCCCGATGGCACCCGCAGCGAGTCGTACTCGGTGCAGGAGTCGTGCGGCCAAACGTGCACCACGAGCCCCCGCTCGTGCTCGAAGAGCTGCACCACGAACAAGAACGGGTTCGCCACCTGCCGCGACGTGTGCACCGGCGGAAACCAGAGCTGCTCCACGAAGTACTGCAGTGTCACGAAGACGCGCCAAGTCCCGAAGACCCGCGAGGAGTCGCGCACGCGGCAGGTCGAGCGCTTCCGCCAAGAGCCCCGCTACGCGAGCCAGGCGACCTTCCGTTCGTTCGCGTGGGTCACCGTGTTCGACGGAAAGAAGGAAGGCGCGGCGAGTGATCCTCCCACCTGGCCGGAGACGAACGTCGCGCCGCTCGCGGACGGTGGCGTCGCGGAGACACGCGAGCAAAAGTCGGAGACCTTCAAGGTGACCCTCGTCGACAACTATGGCGGCGAGCTCGTGCACCAACCGAAGGACGCCGCGGAGCTCGAGCGCTTCGCCATCGGCAAGACGTTCCTCGTCGGTCGTGATCCCGCCGGCTACGCCACGTTCTCCGAGATGCCGGCGAAGTGATGCACGCGTCCTCCACGATTATCCGATGAAGATCATGGACTTGTGAGGCCCGCGGGGCGCGCGGCGCGTGATCGTGGCGCGTCCTCGGAGCGAGGTCGCGCCGCCCTCGAAAGACAACCCCTTGTCACCGGTGGAGCTTTCGGAAAAGGTGGGACTGGCGTGAGGGGCGACGAACACAGGTCTCGGTCGAGGCGGAAGATCGCGGCGCGCAGCCAGGCCGTGCTCGCGCTGTCCCTGGCCGTGGGTGCGACCTTCGCCGCGAAGGAAGCCCACGCGTCGCCCGAAGATCTCTTCGGTTATGGCCCGCGCACGTCGGCGATGGGCGGAACGGGCGCCGCGTCGGCGCAGGGGTTCGAGGCGGCGTGGGCGAACCCGGCGCTGCTCTCGCGGATGCGCGAGCGCAAGCTCACCCTCGGTTACGGCGGCGCGACGTTCGGTCTCTCGCGTACCCCCGCGGGCGGCACCTCGCTCCGTCAGGACGCCGAAGCGGCGCGTGGCATTTTCATTGGCGTCGATCTGCCGCTCCCGTTCCAGGGGTTCCTGAAAGATCGGCTCGGGCTCGGCTTCGCGTTCTACACGCCGTCGAACATCATCGTCCGCGGGCGGCTGCTCTACCCTGAAAAACCGCAGTTTCCGCTCCTCGCCGATCGCGCGCAGTCGCTCACGGTGCGCGCGGGGCTGGGGCTCGATTTGGGGCACGGGCTCAAGCTCGGGGGTGGCTTCGCGGCGCTCGCGGAGGTGGTCGGCGACGTGCTCGTCGCGACCGACGCCTCGGGCCGCGTAGGCACCCGCGTCGAGGACCAGCTCGTGACCACCTTCGCGCCCACGCTCGGCGCGACCTACGATCTGCCGTTCTGGAAGGGCGGTCGTATGGGCCTCACGTTCCGCGGTGCGCTCGACGCCCGCTTCGAGATCCTCATCGACGCGACGAAGCTCTCGTCGCTCAACATCCCGGTGTTCAACATCAGCGGTCTCGCGCAGTACGATCCGGGGCAAATCGCCCTCGAAGTGGCGCACGAGAGCAAAGAGCGCACCGTCGCGTTCGGCGTCACCTACAAACGTTGGAGCGCTTACAAGGGGCCGATCGAGCCCACCATCCCGTGCGTCGAAGAGGGCTGCGGCGCCCTCGTCCCGCCGACGATTCCGTATTCCGACACGGTCGTGATTCGCGCCGGCCTCGACGAGGCGCTCCGGATCACGCCGAGCCTCGCTGGGCACGTTCGGGTGGGCGCGTTCTTCGAGACGAGCCCGCTCCCGAGCAGGCTGCCCTCGTCGGACGCGTTCGACCTCGGCACGAAGAGCGCGGTCACCTTGCCGACCCGGTACTACGACGCCTCGCGGATCGCCGGCACCGTCGGCTTCGGCCTCTCGATGAAGGCGCCGCTTCCGCCGATCGATCTCGACGTGTACTCCCAGCTTCACGTGCTCATTCCTCGAGAAATCACGAGCGAATCGGGCCCCGGTACCTCGGAGACGGCGAAGGTCTCGGGGCGCATCGCCGTCTACGGCATGCTCGCGGGGGTGCGGTTTTGATCGCGACACGACCTGTCCGTTCGCTCGCGCGCGGGTTCGTTCTCGGTGCGATCGCGGCTGCGGCCGTGGTGGCGAGCCCGCGCGAGGCGCGCGCCAACCCGCACGATATCTTCGGCTTCGGCTCACGCGGCCCCGCGATGGGCAACGCCCAAGCCGCAGACGCGAGCGACGTCTCGGCCGTGTACTACAACCCCGCCGGCCTCGTGCGCGCGAAGGGCCTCGTGCTGCAGGTAGGCTATTTTCGCGCCTCGCATCACCTCTCCACGAACGGCACGGACAACCAAGTCGATCCCGTCTCGGGGCTCACCTTCGGCCTCGTCGCGCCGGGGGAGCTCTTCGGTACCCGCTTCGCGTTCGGGCTCGGCGCGCACCTCCCCGACGCGCGCATCTCGCGTGTGCGCGCGTTCCGCCAAGAGCAGCCCCGCTGGGAGCTTTACGACAACCGCAACCAGCGCCTCACCCTCACCGCCGCGCTCGCGGTCGCGGTCACCGATTGGCTCGAGCTCGGCGCCGGGCTCTCGTTCATGTCGTCCACCGTCGGCCGCCTCGACATCACCGGATCGGCGAACATCTTCGCGCCAGAGCAGAGCCAGCTTCGCCACGAGGTCGACGCCGATCTGACCGCCGTTCGGTACCCGCACGTGGGCGCGCGGGTCGCCCTCTCGGACCGGGTCGCGCTCGCGCTGGTCTACCGCCACGAGTTCCAGCTCGGCCTCGATTTGAGCGCGAACCTGAAGGGCGACATCTCCGGGCTTACGACCGCGAAATACGATCTCGCGACCTCGAGCGTGAACAACTTCCTCCCGCGCCAGGTCGTGCTCGGCGGCTCGTGGCTGCTCACCGATCGGCTCCGCGTGAACGTGGACGCGACGTGGATCGAGTGGAGCGCGTACGTGGCCCCCGTCGCGACCCTCTCGGTCGGCCTCGACATCCCCCCGCCGGTCGGCGGCTGGCCCGCCACGATCACCCCACCCGAGACACCAGCGCCGATCCGGATCGTGCCGCTCCGCATGCAAAATAGGCTCGTTCCGCACGTGGGAGTCGAGTGGCAGGCGATCGACGAGCGTAGCGTCGCGGGCTTCGTGCGCGCCGGCTACGAGCACCAGCGCACGCCGATCCCGGCGCAGACCGGCTCCGTCTCGTACATCGATCGCGATCGCCACACCGGATCGCTCGGCCTCGGCGTGGTGTGGAAGCACCCCGGCGAGGTCATGCCTGGCAGCCTCGCCCTCGACATGCACGCGCAGCTCAGCGTGATGCCCGAGGCGCTCACGCTGAAAGCGAGCCCCGCCGATCTCGTCGGTGACTTCCGCGCCGGCGGCACGATTTGGAACCTCGGCGCGACCGTCACCGCGACGTTCGACGGGCCCGGGAGGTGCGTCTCGGATGGAACCGCTAAAGCGCCCGGGAAAGTGGGGCTTCGATGACCTTCGTGCGCGGCGCGGCGTTGCCGTTTTGGTGCCTCGTGCTCGGCGCTTGCGCCACGATCGGGTCCGATGGCCTCGGCGACGTGGGGCTCCCGAGCGCGGGGGTCGGGCCGTTTCGGAGGCTCACTTCGGACGAGGTCCCGGGGATCGCGCCGTTCGTGCTCGATGGCGACGGCGGCTACCGTGAGGCGGCGGTGCTCTCGGAGAGCCCCGAGACGACCGAGGTGGTGCTCTACGCCGGCGCGACGGGCCAAGGGCGCGACGGGATCCCGGTCGGCCCCGTGATCGTGCGCTCGCTCGCGAAGGACGGGCGCAGCTTCGTCGGCACCGGGAACGGCCCCGGGCGCGGCACCCAGCTCGCCCTCGCCGCGTCCGAGGCTTGGGAAGCGGGCGGGGTCCACTCGCCGTTCGCGATCCGCGTCGACGCGCAGATCCTCTTGTTTTACGCAGGATCCCAAGGCGGCATCGGCGTCGCGCGGGCGAGCGCGGTGGAAGGTCCGTACACGAAGGATCCTGCCCCCGTGCTCGACGCGAAGGACGCCGCGCGGGAGGAGGGCGGGGCCCCGCGCGCGCCCACCGTGTACATCGACGGCGACACGCTTCACCTCTTCTACGCGACGCCGGCGGGCCTGTTCGAGGCCGTCTCGCCCCGTTCGGCGATCGCGTTTCGTCGCGTCGACGCGAACCCGTCCACGTCGGCCCTCGATCCGGTGCTCACCCGCGCGCCCGATGTCGATCCGAAGTCGCTCGGGCCCGGCGAGAAGCCCCCGTTCGACGAGCGCGCGGTCGGCGATCCGTGTGTCGCGCTGCGGACGACCCCCGCCGGCCGTCCGCATGTGCGTGTACTCTACACGGGCACCTCGCTCGCCGGCACGACCGCGATCGGGTTCGCCGCGCGCTACGGCCACGAGGGCCCGCTCGTGCGGCAGGTGATCCCGATCTACGCCGCGAAGGGCAAGGAGCGGGCGCCGGCGCTGCTCGATCTCGGCGCGAAGGGGTACCTCTACGTGACCGAGCCGCGGACCGACGGTCGTGATGGCGTGGGAGGCTCGTTTTTCCCTGCCTCCGGCGATCCCGGGCCGCTCGTACCGGCCGAGTAAGGCGTCACGAACGACGGCGTCGCGTGTCTTCGCCGCCGAGACGATGGTGCGATCGCGCGGGGCCTGCACTACGCTCGGGAGATGGTCGCCGGGTTGGTGCTCGGGATACTCTTCGTTACCCCGTTCGTGCTCGCGTACCTGTTCTTCATCCGCTGGGTGGATAGGTTCGAGCCCGAGCCCTGGTGGCTCATCATCCTCGCGTTTTTGTGGGGCGCGGTCATCGCGACGACGGCGGGCGGGTACTCGTCCGCCTTCGTGGAGCACGCGGTGGCCAAGCTCCTCGCCGTGAGCGAAAAGGACCCGCGCCTCGACGCGTTCGGAGCCACGGTGCTCGCCCCCGTCTTCGAGGAGGGCTTCAAGGCGGTCGGGGTCACCCTCATCGCCGCGCTCGGGCTCGTGGGTCTGAAGAAGCTCGACGGGCCGCTCGACGGCGCGATCTACGGCGGCGTGGTGGGCCTCGGTTTCACCCTCACCGAGGACATTCTTTACGTCGCGCGCCAGTACGCGAGCTCGGGTCTCGGCGGCTTCGTGTTCTTGCTCTTCATGCGCACTGTGCTCCTCGGGCTCTCCCACTGCACGTTCACGGCGTGCACCGGGCTCGGCTTCGGGATCGCGGCAGAGACGAAGAGCCGCGCGCTCAAGGTCTTCGCGCCGCCGGCGGGGTTCGTCTGCGCGATGGCGATGCACGCGGTGCACAACGGGTTTCCCACGTTCTTCGGAGGCGGCGGGATCGTGCTCTTGCTCCTCACGTCGTGGCTCATCGACGTGCTCTTTTTTGCCCTCCTTTGGGTGCTCGTCACGCGCGATCGGGCGATCGTGATCCGCGAGCTCTTGAGCGAGGTGGGCGGGCTCCTTCGCCCACAAGAGCTCCGCCTCGTGAGCTCGTACGTGAGCCTCGGCGTAAAGAACACGGCGATCCTGTTCGCCGATGGGTTCTCCGTCTGGCGGCAGCGGCGGAACAAGCAGCTTTGGCTCGTGGAGCTCGCGTTCATCAAGAGCCGCCGCCGCCGCGGCGAGACGAGCGCGGAGATGGACAAGAAAGAAGCGAGCCTCCGCGCGAGCATCACCGGCGCGAATCAGCGCGGCGTGTTCATCGCCTGATCGTCAGGTCGGGCGCTGGCTCCGGCCGTCGGCGCCGTGGGCGCGCGATGCGAGCTCGGTGCGGTTCGCGGCCTGCATTTTCGCCATGATCGACGAGAGCTGGTTCTTCACCGTGCTCGGCGCGCTGCCGAGGGCGTGCGCGATCTCGCGGTTCGTGAGACCACGGGTCACGAGCGCCAAGACCTCACGTTCACGCGGCGTGAGCGCGCGCTCGTCGGTGCGTCGTTCCGGGAACGGCGTCACCGAGTAACCCCACGGATCGTCGGCCCGCACGGTGGGGAACTTCGCGGCGAGCTCGAGGTGGAACGGGCCCTGCGAGACGATCTCGATCTCGGCCTCGGGGAGGTCGAAATGGGTTGGAAAGAGCGCGACGAGCGTGGCGCTGCCATGATGGAAGAGGTCCGAGACCGGCTCGCCCGCGATGTCGTAGCGAATCTTGGTCCGCCCGCCCGCGCCGCGCTCCGCGCTCCACGCGCCCCTGGCAAGGAGGCGTCATCGAGGGCATCACCTG
>JAAFHV010000281.1 GCA_013297655.1 Myxococcales bacterium
GCGTTTGGACCCGCGGCAAGTCCTTGAAAATCCAGGAGGATTACCTTTTCCTCCAAGGCAACCACAAGCTCTTCGTCACCTCCCGCGTCGTCGGCGCGCCGGAGACGGAGGACCTCACGCCGGTCGAGATTCCCTTCCGCATCGACGTGCTCGCGCCGGTCGTCGACCTCGAAGAGTCGGCCTCGGGTTACGCGCTCCGTGCCCACGACTTCGTCACCCCGGACGAGAAGCTCGAGGTGCGCACCCGCATCGTCGGCGCGAACGGCGCGGGCGAGATGACGCCGTGGACCACCCTCGCCAAGGATCTCGCTCTCCCGAAGACCGAGGCCGACGTCGAGATCGAGGTCCGCGACGAAGAAGGCAATATCGGTCGCACCAGCTCCGCCATCATTCGCGGACGCAACGACTCCACCCTCGGCACCGCGGGCGGCTGCGGTGGCTGCTCCACTCCTGGCAGCAAACAGAGCGACTCGGGCGGGCTCCTCGCCGGCGCGGTCGTGCTCTGCGGCCTCGGCCTCCTCGTGATGCGCCGCCGTCGCGAGGGCCACGGACAGAGCTCGTCGTTCTCGGCGTTACCGTCCGCTCGCGTCCGCGCGGCGCTCGGGATCGGGAGCATCGTCGCCGTCGCCTCGACCAGCCAAGGCTGCGCGTGTGGCAGCGAAGAGCCGGTCGAGAACGTGCTCTGCGGCGAGGACTGCCAAAAGGAATGTGAGCCAGGCCTGCCCCCCGGCATCGTCGGCGCGTACACCTCGGTCGCGAAGGCACCCGACGGGAGCCTCTTCGTCGCCGGCTACAACGACGCCGCGCTCTCCAACGACGGCGACACGCTCTACGGCGATCTCGTCGTCGGTCGTTACGATCTCGGCAAACAGACCGTCGCGTGGGAGACGGTCGACGGCCTCCCCGAGCGCAAAGAAGGCACCTGCGCCGATCACGATCCCAAAGGTTGGCGCAAGGGCGAGACCGAATCGGGCGACGATGTGGGCCTCTGGACGAGCGTGCAAGTCGGCAACGACGGTAGCCCGAAGGTCGTTTATTACGACGCCACCCACAAGTCGCTGAAGTTCGCGGCGAAGGTGGGCGACAAGTGGGTCACCCACGTGGTGAAGGCCCCGCCGACCCCCGCCGGTGACTACGGCCGCTACGCGAAGATGGTCCTCGTCGACGACAAGCCCGTGGTCGCCTTCCTCACGATGGAGCCGGGCGAGAAGGGCGCGCTCCTGTCGCGTGTCATGATCGGCCGCGCGGTCTCGGCGCTTCCGCTCGACGGCAGCGCGTGGACGTTCGAGGACGCTGCGACCGACAAGGCCGGGCCCTGCCGCTTCGGCACGTGCTCCGGGCGCGCGGTATGCGTGAAGGCGAGCGGCGTTTGCAGCGACCCTGTCACCGGCTGCACCCCCGCCGATTGTGGCGCAGGAAAGGCGTGCGTCACCGTCGACGGCAAGGCCTCGTGCCAGTCGACCGCGAACGCGGCCACCGTCGAGTCGTACCCGAACGCGTTCGGCACCTACGTGAGCCTCGCGAAGACAAAAGACGGCCTCGGGCTCGTCTTTTACGATCGCATCCACGGCAACCTGATGGGCGCACAACACGCCGGCGGGAAGTGGACCACGTTCATCCTCGACGGCGAGACCGGCGATCGCGCCGCGAAGACCGCCGTCGACACCGGCGACGTCGGCATCGGCGCGCACCTCACCGTCGGCGACGACGGCACCTGGCACGTCACCTACGTGAACGGCCTCGACGAGACCCTCCGCTACTTGCCCGTGACCGGCGGCAAGCCAGGCAAAGCGGAGATCGTGGACAACGGCTCTACCGTCGACGGCAAGCCGTTCCCCGATGGCAAGCACGTGGTCGGCGACGACTCGTTCTGCGTCCCCCAGGGCTCGGCCGTCATCGTCTACTACCAAGACGCGACGTCCGGAACGCTCCGCCAAGCCACGTCGTCCGGCGCGGCCGGCGCGCGCACCTGGAACCTGAAGACGATCGTTCAAGCCGATAAATTCGCTGGGTTTTTCCCGAGCGTGATCCCCGGCGACGGCAAGGTCGCGAACTTCTGGCGCAAGACCGACAAAGCCACGAAGGACATCACCGGCGACGTCTCGATCCTCCAGCCCTGACGTTCTCGCCGTGGCGTCGCGCGGGCAAACCCGCGTGACGCGGAGCCGGCGTGACGACGCGCTCGACCCGGAAATCCGAGTCGGGCGCGCGCCATTTGGGGGCTCCCACTTCCGTGCAAACTGCACGCGTCGCGGGTGGGTTTCGGGCGGACCTAAACCGTGGCGTCGAGGCGCTCGGCCTTCACCGTCGTCGTCGCGGGGCCTTCGGCGCGTGCGCGCTCCTCGGTGACCATCGCCAAGAGCTCGGCCTTCGGGACGATCCCGAGGTCGAGGATCGCGCGCATGTAGCCATCGACGTAGCCGTGCGCCCGCGCCAGCCGGGCGTGGGGTTGGCCCGCCGCCTTCGCCACGAACACGTCGCGAAGAAGCTGCCTCAAGTCCGAAAGTACTCGCTCGCGCATGGGGACCTCCTCCTCGGCTTGCTAGCCGCGGGCCTCGACCACGGCCAAGTTTCGGTCCCGCGCGCCCGACCCGCGTCGTGAAGTGGCGAGCGGGAGCGGGGCGGGCCGGGATCCTTCGGAGCGGCGCGACGCATGAAACGTGTGGCCGCATGAATAGTGGTGCCTCGCCCGGCGTTCGGCTAATCACGCGCAGGTGACCGTGGACGAACGAGCAGCAAAGACGATGAGCGAAGCTCAAAAGGCCTACGACGCCCTGTCGGCGCTGCCGAAGGTGTCGGAGCTGGCGAAGCTCGCGGCTGCGAGCCTCTGCGATCCGACGAGGGCCCCCTTCTCCGACGCGGACGCCATCGAGATCGCGCGGGTCGACCTCGGGCTCTCGCGCGAGGACGGCGAGACGCCCTTCGGAAACGCGATCACCGTGCTCGAGCGTGGCCCCGAGGACGCGGCCGAGAAGGCCCTCGTCGAGGCCCTCGCCGCCCACGCGATCGCCGAGTCTCCCCCCCGCGGCGAGGAGTCGGAGAGCACCCACGCGCGCGATCTGCTGCGCCTCGGCGCCCGCTTCGGGCTCGACGCGTTCCCGCTCGTCGATCGTGCCCTCGGCGACGGCGCGCTCGAGCTGTGGGAGGCCGTTGGCGAGGCCGTCCGTCGCGCCGACGCGCTGAAGAGCGGGTCTGGGCGCGCCGAGGCCATCGTCGGCGCCGCCGCGCTCGCTTCCGCGACCAGCGACGCCGCGAGGGTGATCCGCAAGAAGCTCTCGTCGCAAGTGCGTGATCCGCTCCTCGTGCGAATCGTCGGTGACGGCGACGCGGGCACGGGCAGCAGCGAAGGCGAACGAAGGCTCGAAGGCGAGCTCACCGAGGGCGTCCGCAGCCCCCTCCGGACCACCCTCCTCGCGGTCTCGGGGTTGCTGTTCGCGATCTCCGTGCTTCGGATCCTCGGCGCGCTCGCCCTCGTCTACCGACGGCCGGCGGAGGTCCTCGTCACGAAGAGCGGCGTGCGCGTTCGCGCGAAGACCATGCTCCTCGGGCGCATGCTCCGCGAGACGGACACCCACATCGCCACCCCCGCGCTCGTGCGTGCGTCGCGCGAGGTTCGTTATCCGCGGATGGGGCTCTACGCCGGCCTCTTTGCGCTCGCGATCGGCAGCTACGTGGGCCTCTCCACGTTCGTCGACGGCATCCGCGCCGCCTCGCCGTCGATGCTCCTCGCGGGCCTCGTTATCGTGGCGCTCGGGATCGCGCTCGACTTCGCGCTCGGCGCGGTGCGCTCCGGCGCGAAGGGGAAATGCCTCGTCCTCTTCGAGCCCGAGAAGGGCCAGCGGGTCTGTGTCGCCGGCGTCGATCCGAAGAGCGCCGATCTCGCCCTCGGTCTCCTCCGCGGCCGCTGAGGCGGATCGCCGCTCGTCGTCGCTCGCGTCCCACGCAGACCCATGCATGATGCATGGTCACCGCGCGGAGCGCTATTTCGACGGCGGATGGTGGATGTGCATGCAGCATGCACGCGTCCGGGGCGCGGCTCGGCGACGGCGACGGTGCCCGATCGATCAGGGGAGCTTGCGGAGGCCGATGACGCCGCTCGCGGTCCCGATCGAGGTGCGCGCCTCGAGCTTCACGCGGAGCGGCTTCGCGGCGGCGCACACGACGACACCCGCAGAGACCTCGCCGTGGGCGCGATCGATCTCTTCGCCGGTTTTGTCGTCCGTCGCGCGGAGGGTGACGCCGTTGCCCGCCCCCTCGATGCCGAGGTAGGCCGCGAGGCACGCGCCGGGAGCGACGTCTTCGGTGAGGCCAGCGAGGGTCGTCGCCGAGAGCGAGAGGGCGCGGAGGCCGACGGCGGTGCCCTCGAAGAGCTCGTGGGGGCCACGCGAAGCGCGGGAGAGCATGCGTGACCCGGCGAGCGGCGCGGAGACGAGCTCGGGCCCCGTCCAGGGCACCGGTCGGACCGTGAGGGTGAAAGGTCCGCCACCTCCTCGGCCCTCGAGATCGAGGCGCGCGCGACCGCGACCGCACGCGTACGCGACCCCACCGAGCAGGCCGTCGCCCTCGCCGAGCAAGGTGCCCTGCGCGCTCCACACCGCGACCGACGAGCGGCGCAGCGGCGCGCCCGCGACCACGTCGATGCGCGAGCACGGGGCGCGGAGCTCTTCGTAGCGGCTCAGGATCTTCGACGACGTGAGCGCACCGCGGGACGTGCTCGTCGGCGCGGCGTAACCGGCCTTCGTGAGGGCCTCGGAGCGCGATTTTTCGGCGTCCGCGAGCGGGAGCGGGACGCCGTGGAACGCGACGTCGGGCCGCGCGCGCGCCTCTTTCGCGAAGCTGGCGGCCGTGCGCGAGACGACGTAACCACACGCCCCCTGGCCGACGTGCGAACGCAGGCGCAGGCTGCCGGCGAACGTCTCTTCGGTGCAGAACGCGACGGCGCGTGTCTCCGCGGCGCCGCGCGCTTTGGCCACCTGGCGCCCTTCGTCGTCGTAGAGCTCGACGTCGACCAAGCCTACGTCGTCGTTCGGGACGACGAGCACGTCGAGGCAATCGCCGGCCCCGGCGGAGATCGCGACGTACGACGGCGCCGTCGTGTCGACCGCGACGCTGCCGCGCTTCGACTCTTCCCACGTGCCGCCGAGCACACGCCTGCGCTCGGCGAGAGCGTCGGCGAGACCGGGGAAGGCCTCTGCGCGCGCCGAGACACCGAGCGCCCCGCGTGCGCCGAACGCGAGCGCGACGGCCTTCGCTTTCGCGCGCGGGACCTGGTGCGCGACGAGCACGGCGAGCCCCGCCCCCGTCGCCGCTTCGAGCGCGACGTAAAACCTGCGCGGGCGCGGGGGGCAAATCAAGATCGACGGGCGCGGCTCGGGGCTCTCGTCCAGCGCGATCGGACTTCCGTCGTCCGATAGCGCGTAAATGTCGATATCTTCGATGGAAGCGGACCCGCGCGCGTACGCGAGGAGGCACGCGTCGTCGGTGGCTTCGACGAACGCACCGACGCGCTCGCCCTCGCCGACGACCGACGAGGCGACGATCACGTGGGGCCCTGCGCCCTGCGCGACCGCGCGCTTCGGAGCGTCACCGAGGAGCGCCGCGATCTCGATTTGCCCGCGCTCCACGCGCGGCGGGCCGAGCGGAGGCTTCGGCGGCGGCGGAGTCGACGAGCCGCACCCCAGCGCCGTGAACGTCATGATCGCCACGACCGCGCGAGCTCTGGCTTTCATCGGCGCGCACCCGCGTGCTCGGAGGTGCGGAACACGGCGAGGCCCCAGTGCACACCCGTGCCGCGCGCCTCGACCTCGACGACGGCGCGACGCTCGCCGTGCGCGCAAAACGCGACCACCCCCGCGTCGTCCGCGCTCCCCCGCTCGTCCTCGGCGTCGACCCCGGCGAGGCGCGCGCGGAGCCCGAGGCCGTGAGGAGTGCCGTCGGCGATCCCGGCGACAGCGAGGTAACACCCCACACGATCGGTCTCGAAGGGCACCCGCGCGAGGCCGGCCCCACCTTGCGCGAGCAACACCGGCGCGCCGTCGATTTTCGCGGCCCGCTTGCGAAGCGCGCGGTCCATTCGAAGGCGCGCGTCGTCGCCGAAGGCGGCCGGGAGCGCCGAAGCGACCTCGAAGCGCGCGGTCGCGACGACGACGACGCTGCCCTCCGGGGCCCCGACGAACGAAACGGTGACGGCCTTGCGCGTGGTGGTGCAGGGCTCGAGCCGCGCATCGGGCGCGTCCGATTTGTCGCGCGCGAGAATCACCCCATTTTCGTCGCGCATCTCGGCGTCGACGTCGATGCGGGTGGGATCGGCGGCGCCGAGCGCGGTGGCGACGACGGTGACGCGGTGACACCCCGGAGCGAGCGTGACCTCGGCTTGGCCGGTGCCGGCGGGGGCCCTGCCGCGCACTTCGCCGACGTCCGTCGCGCCTTCGCGCAGCGCAGACTCACGGGCCGCTTGCGCGCGACGCTCGGGCGCGGCGAGGTTCATCGGCATCGGCAGCTCCGGAGCGCGTACCTCGACCTGGCCACGCTCGGGGAGCACCACACCGAGCGCGGGCATCGCGCCGCGGTAACCCACGGCGAGGATCTCGACCGCGCCGCTGCCGGATTCGTTCACGACGACCAGGCGGCCGGCAGGAGCGCCGCAGCGGGTGAGCTGGAGCGCGCCGGCGTGGCTCGTGGCCCGGCCTTCGCGATCTTCGGGCCCCGCGTCGGCGAAACGGGCGCGCAACGTGGTGCCGCGCGAGCCGATGACCGCGACGCGCACGCACGGAGCGTTCGACGGAGGGACCGCGACCTGGACCGACTCGTCGTCGAAGAGAAATCGCGTGCCGCTGAAGACGACCTCGCCGCCGGCGCGTCCGAAGGCGGACACCACACGATCGCGGTCCTCCAGCAGATCGGCGCGGGCCTGGCCCCGGCTCACGACGAGGACGCCGAGGGCGAAGCTCGCTGCGAACGCGGTGCGGAGTGGCCAGGACGACACGCGATGACCCTATCAAACGTGGCGCGTCGCGTCCGTTTCCGTCGTCCGCAGGCGATCTTCGGGTGTCCCGAGGCCGAGCACGGCACGAAGCGCGACGAGCGCGGCGAGCGCACCACTCCCGACCGCGGCGGGCCCCTCGGAGAGACCGAGCGAGACGCAGACCACCGAGACGGGAGCGCCGCCCGGCTCCTCGCCGCTCGCGAGGCCACGCCCATGGCCGCCCACCCCGGCGCGCGAGAGGTACGCTTCGGCGATCGCTCGCGCAGGCTCTGCGCCGACGATCGTGACGCAGGCTGCCTCGATCCGCGCCTGCCCCTCGACGCCGACCTCGGCGAGCCGAGCTTGCCGCGCGAACGTCCGCGCGCTCACGACGCGGCTCCTTCGTAGGCCGACGCGACGAGGAGCGGGGCCTTCGCGTCGTCGCCGCAGAGCGAACAGTCGCGCCGTCGCGAGACGCGATGAACGCGGAGCGCGAGCGTTTTTCCGTCGAACGCGCGCAGCGTACCCGCCTCGCCGTCAGCACGCGCGAGTCGGAGCGCGGCCTCCGCCATGAGCGCGCCGACGACGCCGCAGACGGGCCCCATCACCCCCGCCGTCGCGCAGCTCGGCGCGGGCCCGGGCGGGAGATCCTCGAACACGCAGCGGTAGCAGGGGCGCGCGGTGCCGGCGACCGAGAGCACCGTCCCGTTCCACCGGAGCGCTGCGCCATGAACGACCGGTTTTTTCAGCTTCGCGCACGCGTCGGCGACGAGGAACTTCGTCGCAAAGTTGTCGGCTCCCTCAACCACCAGGTCGACCTCCGCGAGCAGCGCCTCGGCGGTAGTCGGGAGGAACCGGGTGGCGTGCGCGACGACGCGCGTGCGTGGAAAACGAGCCTCGAGCGCGAGCTTCGCGGCGTGCACCTTGGATGCGCCCACGTCGCTCGGCCCGTAGAGGAGCTGCCGGTGCAGGTTGTGGACGTCGACCTCGTCGTCGTCCGCGATCGCGAGGGTGCCGACGCCGGCCCCGCCGAGCGCGAGAGCGACCGGGCAACCGAGCCCGCCCGCTCCGACCACGAGGACGCGCAAGCCTTCGAGGGTCATGCCGGCTCGCTAGCGAATCGGAGCGCACGTTTCAAGCGATCGCGCTGCAGCCGCGCCGACGACACGAGACGACCTCACGCAAAGCGCGTGCACCTCACGCTCGCGATGCGCCGCGATATTATCAATACGTTTCAATTAGTTAACCAGGATCAACGACGAGCTCGGAGCGCCCCTACCCCGCCCTCGTCGGAGCGCCGCAACCGGCCGTGGCGCGGCGTGTCTCGCCCGCCCGTGAAATCGTCGGTCCCCGACCGACCCGGTGCACTACGCTCTCGGAGAATGCTCGGCTCCGACGAAGCCAAGGCGATCCACGCCGCCCACCCGGCGATCGATCTGCACGCCGACACCCTGATGTGGTCGCGTTGGCTCGGGTACGACCTTCACAAGGCGCACGAGCCTCCGCTGCCGTTCGCCGCGCTCGGCGGCCACGTCGACGTCCCGCGGATGATCGAAGGCGGCATGGGCGCGCAGTTCTTCGGCCTCGTGTCGCTCCCGATCGCCGAGCGCGCGAGGGGGCTCGCGCGGGTCATCGACGAACAAATCGACGTCCTCGAGATCGCGCTCTCGCGAAACCCCTCGAAGCTTCGCCTCGTGAAGAAGGCCCACGAGATCGAGGCTTGCCGCGCGGAGGGTATGCTCGGGGCGCTCCTCGGGATCGAAGGCGCGCACGCCCTCGAAGGTGACGTGTCGCGGGTCGCGAGCTTCGCGCGGCGCGGCGTTCGTTACCTCGGGCTCCTCCACTTCAGCGCGAACGAGATCGGGTTCCCCGCCTACGGGCGCGGTCGCAGCGACCACGAAGGGCTCACCCGCTTCGGGATGGAAACCGTCGAAGCTTGCGAGCACAACGGGGTGCTCGTCGACCTCTCGCACATCAACAAACGGGGCTTCATGGAAGCGTGCCGCCTCGCACGAAAGCCCCCGATCGTGAGCCACACCGGGGTGCTCGGCGCGCACGAGCACTGGCGCAACATCGACGACGAGCAGCTCCGCGCGGTCGCCGAAAAGGGCGGCTGCGTAGGCGTGATTTTTTGCCCCGAGTTCCTCGGCGGCAAGGGCCTCGATCCGGTCGTGAAGCACATGAAGCACATCCTGAACGTCGTCGGCGAGGACGCGCTCGCCCTCGGGAGCGACTGGGACGGCTTCATCGTTCCCACCCAGGAGCTGCGCGATCCGCGTGGTCTACCGCTCCTTACCGATGCGCTCCTCGCCGCCGGCATGTCACGCGAGGCGATCGGGAAAGCGCTCCGCGGGAACATCATGCGCGTGCTCGACGAGGCGTGAGCTTTCGTCCGTCGCGGATGTGAGCTAAGGTAAGAGGGCGGGACGGAGCCCGACGTTTTTGACGCCACTCGGTTCGATAGTGTTCGCCGCGGCAAGTGCCAGCGTAGGCTCTCTGTTCGCGGCCGCCGACGCCGCCGTGACCAGCCTCCAGGACACGCGCATCGAGGTGCTCGCCAAGACGGAGCGCGGCTTCTCGCGTCTCTACACCAAGAGGCAGACGATCCTCGCGCGCTGGCTCGCGGGCCGCGTCACGGCGATAGGGCTCTCGGCGGTCGTATTCGACGACGCGGTCGAGCAGATCTGGCACGTCTCGATGCCGCTCGTGCCGGCCGCGGCGACGGTGCTCCTCTACGGCATGCTCGCGGAGATCTTGGGCTCGTTCGCGCAGCGAAGGCCAGAGGCCACCGCGCGCCGCGCCCTCGCGTGGCTCTGGCCGCTCGAGTGGGTCGTCGCCGTGCTCGCGGTGCCGCTCTCGTGGCTCGGCTCGTTCGTCACGGCGCGGGTCGAAGAAGAGCGCGTGCTCGATCCCGTGAGCGCAGAGGCCGAGCTCGAGATGGCCGTCTCCGGCCTCCAAGAAGCGGGCACGATGGGCGAAGAGCCGGCGGCCATGATCCGCAACGTGCTCGAGTTCCAAGAGCGCACCGCGAAAGAGGTCATGATCCCGCGCCGGCTCATGTCGTCGATCGAGATGGAGATGCCGCTCCGCGAGGTGGTCGCGCTCGTCGCGAAGGACGGTCACTCGCGCTACCCCGTGTACCGCGAGACGCTCGACAACGTGGTCGGCCTCCTTTACGTGAAAGATCTTTTCGACGTGGTGAGCGCGCGCAAGCTCGAGACCATTTCCCTCTCGTCGATCTTGCGCAAGCCGGTGCTCTTCGTGTCGGCGACCCAGCCAGTCCTCAGCGTGCTCCGCGAGATGCGCGGGCGCAGGCTCCACCTCGCCGTCGTCGCGGACGAGTTCGGCGGCACCGCGGGCATGGTCACCCTCGAGGACATCATCGAGGAGATCGTCGGCGACATTCGCGACGAGTACGACACCGAGGCCGAAGCGCCGATTCAAGATCTCGGCGACGGGCGCTTCGTCGCGAACGCCGCGATTCCGCTCGCGGATCTCGAAGGCCACCTCGGCCGCGCGCTGCCGACCGATGGCTCCTACGAGTCGCTCGGCGGCCTCGTCGTCGATCGCGCCGGCCGCGTCCCGGAGGTCGGCGCCGTGATCGAAATCGGCGACCTCACCCTCACCGTCCGCGAGGCCGATGAGGCACGGATCACGAAGGTCGAGATCAAGGTCCGCCCGCTCTCTGTGGACGCCGCGTCGTGACGTTCGTGCCTCCGTTCGCGAAGGCACGGTTCGTCTCCTCCGAAGGCTCCACCCTCGTCCCGTTCGGGCTCCCCCTCGCCGCCGCGGAAGAGGGCCCCGGCCCCGAGACGGTGAGCCTCGTTCACGCCTCCCACGACGAAGCGGAGAGCGCGCGCAACCTCGTGCGCGCCGTGCCCCTCGCCGACGATTTGCCCGCCGGCGCCTTCGTCGCGGTGCTCGAGCTCGCGCGCGAACGCGAGGGGCTCTTGACCCGCTTTTTGCCCCGCCGGCGCGTCGCCCCAGAGATCGCCTGCGCCGCGCTCCTCGCCCGTGGCTACGCCGACATCACGCTCGTCGTGTGCCCCCACGGCGCCGGCCGTGTCGCGCTCGGCACCGCAAAACGGTCCCCCGCGTAATACGTGCATCATGCACGAGGCTCGCGCCTCAGGAGCGACGTGACGCTCGCGCCTCAGGAGCGACGTGACGCTCGCGCCTCAGGAGCGACGTGACCCTCGCGCCTCAGGAGCGACGTGACCCTCGCGCCTCAGGAGCGACGTGACCCTCGCGCCTCAGGAGCGACGTGACCCTCGCGCCTCCGGAGCAACGTGACCCTCGCCCCTCCGGAGCGACGTGACCCTCGCGCCTCCGGAGCAACGTGACCCTCGCACCTCAGGAGCGACGCGACCC
>JAAFHV010000282.1 GCA_013297655.1 Myxococcales bacterium
CCGCGCCGGTGACGGCCGCACCCGGCGTGACCGCGCCATCCGGAGCGCTCGCTCGCGTGGGCAACGCGCACGCGGCGCCTCCGTCGAGCGCGGCGAGCTCGCCGCACGTGGCGCACTCGGCCGCGCCGGCGGGCGCACCCGCGAAGGCGCCCGCAGGGAAAATGCGCTTACGGGACGCGCGGCTGCGCATGCTCGCCCTCTTGAACCGCGACCGAGCGACCCAAGGTCTCGCGCCGCTCACGCTCGACGAGGGGCCCGCGCAGACGTCGGGGCAGCGGCACGCCGAGGACATGGCGAAGAACGGGTTCCTCGGCCACTGGGGGACCGACGGATCGGTGCCGGAGCAGCGCCACACGGAGGCAGGAGGCGCGGACATGGTGCTCGAGAACGCGTCGTGTGTGGACGACCTCAAGCAGCGCACCCTCGATCCGGATCCGCTCATCGACGAGGCCGACATCGTCCGTGCAGAGCACATGTTCTTCGACGAGGTGCCCCCCAACGACGGCCACCGAAAGAACATCTTGCGACCCCATCACCTGCGCGTCGGCATCGGGATCGCGCAGCCGCTGTCGACCGCGACCGAGATCGCGGTTCCGTGTTTCACACAAGAAATGGTCGATCCGTACGGCACGTACGTCGCGGTGACGAAGACCGCGAAGGTGGGCGCGATCGTGCACGTAGAGGGCACGATCCGCGGCCCCGCGACGTTTGGCGGAGTCGGGATTTCGCGCGTCGACGCGCCGAGGCCGCTCACCCCAGCGGAGGCGAACAAGCGGCGCAGCTACCCGGTACCCGCGCCGCACGAGACCTATTGGCCGAAGGGCTTCGTGACGAAGATCCCCGTCGAGGTCACCGGCGCGACCTTCAAGGTGGACGTCCCGCTCTCGGACGCTGGAAAACCTGGCCTCTACGGGATCGGGATCTTCGGAAAGCTGCCGGGGCAAGCGAGCCACGGGTTGCTCGGGCTGCGCACGGTGCTCGTGACGCACTGAGCCTCTATTGCGGAGCGGCGAGGGCGGTCGGCCAGTCGGTCGCACACTCGGTTCTGGCGGAGGAGCCGGGACCGATGCACTCGAGCGGCCGACTCGTGGGGCCGATGAGCAAGAACGAGGGAGCGCTCATGAAGGGCATGCTCTTCGAGCGGCGGCGCTCGATGAAGAGTCGGCGACGGTCGCGTTCGTTCGATTGTTCGTTGGCGCTGAGCTTGTCGAGCTGGCGGCGGATGTCGTCGCGCGTCTCGTCGTCGTCGGCGACGGCGTAGGCACGCTCGAGCGCGCGCCGCGCGGCTTCGTGCTCGCCCGCGCCGTTGAGGAGCGTGACGGCGGCGAGCGTTCGATCTTCTTTCGCCCCGAGCTCGACCGCGTGCACGATCGCGAGCGCGCCCGTTCGTCGCCACTCTTCGCGCTCGCGCTCTTCGACCCATCCGTGCCCGAGGTAGGCGAGGAACTCGCCGTAGTGGAGCCATATTTTGGGATCGCGCGGATGAAGGCGCGTTCCCTCCTCGAGGTACTTGCGCGCGGCGAGGGCGTCTTCGCGGTCGCCCTTGAGGGGCCGGTACACGAGCACGGTGTCGACGAAGTTGTAGAGCGGCGGGAAGTTAGGGTCGAGCGCGACGAGCCCGTCCAAAAAGCGAACGAGATCCTCGTGTTCCAGTGTTCGGCGCTCGCTCCAATGGCGCCCGTACTCGATGAGCAGCTTGGACCACAAGATGTCGCACGCGGCCGAGTCGTAGCCGAGGGTCATGCGCTTGAGCTGCCCCGCGGGCGGCAAGTAAAAGATGTCGGCCTTGACCTTCACCTTGGCGAGATCGTTCGCGAGCGATGCCTGCGTGAGCGCGATGCCCGCGACCGCCGCGACCGTGGTGACGACCCCCACGACAGCCGCATTCCACGCTCTCACTCGACCTCCGACAGGACCACCATCCCGGGCTCGACGGAGACGGCGCCGCCCTCGATGCGGCCGCGGACCTCGAACGTGCTGGTGTTGCCGTCGCCGTCCAAATCACCGTGCGCGTGCGCGACGAACGTGTCGTTCACGCGGTCGTAGGCGAACGAGAAGGCGTGCGGCGCGTTGTTGGCGAGCGGCTCGAACGCGAGCGCCTTCCACGTGGGGTGGTCCCACGTGCCGGGGGCTTCGATCACGAGAACACCGCGCGGCACCTGCGCGGGCGTGAGCGGCGCGGGCCCGGGGAGCGCGCCGTCGTGCGACGCTGCATGAGCGACGGTGGCCTTCGCGAGGCGATCGAGCCCCGACACGGGCTCGGCGAGCCTCGACGCGTGGAAGTCGCGGATGAACGCAGGGATCGCGACCGCGACCAGCGACCCGAGGACCGCGAACCCGATGGCACCATGAACCACCGTCGCTCCGCGGGCACGGCGCGCGATCATTCTTCGGGATCTTCCTTCACGAGGTTGCCGACGAGCGCGTGAGCATCGGAGCCCGGCGCGATCGGTACCCAGAACATCGACCGTGTCCCGTTGCCGTTCAAATCGCCTTCGCCGAAGGCCTTCGCGCTGGCTTGAAACCCGATCCCCTCGGACGAAAATCGGTAGGCGTAGTGCTGCGGCTGCGCGACGCTGAATCCGAGCTCCTTCCACGGCGAGCCAGCCCAATCGGCGGACGTGGACTGGTAGCGTTTGCCACGGACGTCGAGCGCGTCAGCGGGCACGCTCGCCTTCGACGTGGGAGGAAAGTGCCGCATCGCGCGCTTGGCCTCGACGCTCGCGCCGGCGGGCTGCGTGGAGTCGGACTTGTCGTAGAACTCTGCCGCGGCCTTGCCGAGGGCGGTGACCTCCGCGACGGCCTCGGTGGTCTTGGTGTAACGAATGTACCGCGCCGCACCGTACATGCCGACCGCGCTCACGCCAGCCGCCACGACGACGAGGTTCATGACGTCAACGAGGGTCACGCCTCGTCTGGACGAGCGGCGACGCTCATGACGCGAGCGGGCGAGGGACGGATGGTTTTCGGCGCAGCTCACGCTCGCACCACGATAACCCAATTGCGTCGAAGTTCGCATACAGGCTTGCAGCCCCGTGCGTTTCGTCTCGGGTTGCGCACGACCGAGCGGGCGCATCTCGCCCGCGTCGCCGCTCTTGCGAAACGGCGCATCGAGGGGTCGAAAGGACCGCGAGCTGACACGCGCGGGCGCCGGAAAATCAGTCGCCCTCGTTCTCGACCACGACCTCGTTCGTAAACGAGCTGCCGGCCGCCCGGCAAAACACGCCGTCACCGTTCTCGTCGAGCTGAGCCACGGTCACGTACCACTCGGACACGGTGGGGGTAGGCCAGTTCACCGCGGTGCCAGCCATCGTGAGCGCAGGGGGGGCGGCTCCGGCGGCTCCAGAGACGGACGCATAACGGAAAAGCACGGGCCCGTCCGACTGGACCGGCAGCGTATTCCATGCTTGGCAACCTGGGTTCCACGCGAACTTTTGACCGAGACCCGCGCCCGCTTGGTCGGGGCAGAGGTTCGTCAAGAGGCCGTTCGATGGCTGCGCGAAGGAGCCCGTCTCGGCGCGGCGAGACTCTTGCGCGATCTTGATCGCGCCGATCATGTTGCGCGCCTCGGCCGAGTGCGAGGTGCGAATGATGCGCTGGTATCCCACGATCCCGAGGATGGCGAGAACGGCGATGATCGCCACGACGATCATCAGTTCGATCAGGGTAAACCCCGCCGAGTATCGACTTCGTTTCATCGCTCCTCCAGGTTGGTACGAGGCCGAGAGTACAGCTCCCGGCCTCGTGCCCCAAGATTACTCTTCCGGGTTCTCTTGGACGATCTGGGTGAACGGCACCGGCGTCGCTTGCGCCGAGAGGCCGCCACCGGTGACGAAACGCGCGATCGTCGCGTCGCCATCGAGGTCGCCCGCCGCTTCGGCGAGCCACGACGCGCCCGCCGGGAGGCCGCCGATGGCGCCCAGGGTCGGGGCGGCGCCCTTGGTGTACTGGTATTGGTAGTACTGGGCCTCGTTCATGTCGTGCTTGAGGCAGCGCCAGCCGTTGACGTTGCTGTTCTTCGCGCCGGCGAGCAGGTAGTCGCCAGCAGCCTTAGGCGTGTACTTCTTGTTCGCGACGTCGGTGAGGTTGGCCGGGACGGCGTCCGACGTGCCGCAGAACGCGTGGATGTTGCTGGTGCCCGAGCCGCCGGCGACGAGGAGCTCCGGGGTCGCCATCTCGCGCTCGTACGCTTGCATGGAGAGCTTGTTGATTTGGCCGATCGTGTTCGTGGCCTCCGCCGTCTTCGCGGTCGCAAGGAACTTGCTGACACCGAAGATCGCGAGGAGCGCGAGAATCGCAACGATGGCGACGACGATCATAAGCTCGATGAGCGTGAAGCCCCCAGCTCGGCGTTTACGAAGGAAACTTTTCATGTGCTCGACCCTTTTGCCTTTCGGTATCAGGGGATAAGCACGTCCCGGTCCATCGCGAATCGCCGAGAAATGGGGTGCCCGGCCGGGGCGTGGTGACAATTTTGGGCGCTTCCTCGCGGAGGGTCGCCGTTCTTTGTCACCTGCCGCCCACCGGCGTCGCGGACTGGCGCCGGTAGCGCTCGAGATCGCTCCGCGCCGCGGCCGTTTGCGGCGCGCCGATCCTCGTGAAGCACGCGACGCGGTCTTCGAGCGCCCGCAGCTCCCAGGGGAACGCCCTCGGATCGCGCTCGAGCGCCGCTTCGCACGCGCCGTGGCCATTCGCGCCGAGCCAGATGGACAGCTTCCAGCGATCGTAGTCTTCGATGTGCAGCGCAAAGGGGCTCGCGAGCGCCGCGAGGAACCGGTCGCCCGACGCGCGGTCACTGGCGACGAGATCGCGTACGGTGGAGAGCCCGCGCGACAGCGAGCGCCTATCGACCCACACGTCGGTTCGCGCGAGCTCGAACGCTGCAAGCAGGTGCGCCGTCGCTCCGCTCAAGTCTTGCCGTCGCGCCGCGTGCTCCGCCAGAAAGAGGCGCGCAGTCGTTGGCTCGACGTCTTTCACGGCCACCTCTACGACACGTGGATCGAGCTTGGTTCGCGCAGCGGCGCGGCCGAGCTCTACCGTCTCGAAGTAGGTCGGATCGGTCACCTTCGCTTCGGCGAACGCGCGAATGACCTCGAGCCCCGGCGCGCCGTCGAAGCCGGCGTACGCCTTCCGCAGGGCCAGATCTTCTGCTTTTCGTGCCGGATCGGGCGGATGCGGGAACGGGGCCGGGCCGTCGTTCATCTTGCGGAAGAGCACCCACGCCGCGTCGACGCGATCCCAACGCACGGCGCCGAGCACCGCCGGTCGGTCCGTCGCGAGCGCTCGCGACAGACTGATGGTCTCCGACGCGAGCGTGCTCTGCTCGCCGACCGAGCGCGCGTACGAGAACTCGAGGCGGTTCAGGTCGTCCGAGTTCACCACTCCGACGTTGTTGTCGGCGAGGCGCTTCGCGAACGCGTCCGTCGCGACGAAGTGGCTCAGGATCACCTCCGGGCTCGTGCCACCCCAGACGTACTTCACGGCCGTTTTATAGGGCTCTTCCTTGAGCCGCGCGGCGAGCGACGCGACGTCGATCGGACCTCCCGGCGAGACGTGCGCGACGACGAGGAAGTCGCCCGGCATCGTCTCCCAGAGCTCTACCTCGGGAAATACGCTTCGGACCGTGCGCAGGACCGTGTGGATGACGTCGGCGTCGACCTCGTACGATTGCACCCATTGGATGAACGTCCCGTTGGCGTTGAGCGCATTGCGGGCGGCGCGGTAGTACTCCTTCGTGTAGAGGCTCGAGACGCCGGCCCGGTAAGGATTCGAAGGCTCGGAAAACACGATGTCGTAGTGCTCGCGCGACGTGAGGAGCACCTCCCGTGCGTCGCCCAAGATGACGTGAACCTTGGGGTTTTCGAGCACCTTTTCATTGATCGGGGCGCACGCCGCGGCGACATCGAGGATCGCGGGCTCGAGCTCGACCACGTCGACGCGGTCCATGCCGGGGACACGGCCGAGCCACCCCGCGGTGCTCCCGGTGCCGAGACCGACGACGAGCGAGCGCTTCGGTAACGGATGAAGGATGGCGCCGAGCAACCCGCTCATGATTTGCGTCGGAGCGTCGCCTATCGAGTTGCCGTCGGTCTTCCCGTTGACGATGAAGCTCGTGCCGAACTTTCGGCCCACCGCGACCGTGCTCTCGAGGCCGTCTCGCTCCCACAGAATCGCGCCTCGCGAGTCGTGCCGCCAGCGGTCGAGCTCATTGGCGCTCGGGTTCGCTGCGAGCGTGTCCATGCGGCCGGCGCCGATGGGCGAATGTCGCCACGCGGGGGTGGGTCCCTCGGCGAAGAACGTCGCGAGCGAGAACGCCAGCGTCGCGAGCGCGGCCACGTAGACCGGCCCTCGCTTTCCCTCGTGGCGCGCCGACAGGAAGAGCGCGACGAGCCCGAAGCTCGCGAGCAGACCTACGACCAGCTTCCAGCACCCCGGCGCGGTGAGGGACGGCATGAGCCCGAACCCTCCCGACAACGAGCCGAGGATGGCGCCGAACGTATTCGCCATGTACGCGATACCAATGTGCTTTCCGACGTCCTTCTGGCCCTTTCCGAAGAGCCCGATCACGAGCGGAAACTGGGCGCCCGAGACGACGGAGGCCGGGAAGATCACGACCGCGCACACGAGCGCCCACGACACGATGCTCCCCCCGAACCCGAGGATGCGCAGCGGCCGCAGCCCGAGCGCGAGCAGCGCGATGCGATCTCCTGCCGCATACGGGAGCGCGATGAAGAGCGCCTCGAGCCCACACGTCAACGCGAACCCGCGCAGCGTGGGGACGGTCTTGCCCGCGCCATAGAGAGCACCTCCGGTCCCGATGCCGAGGAGCGCGACGGCGAGGATGAGGCCGAAGGTGTACGACGAGCCGCCCAAGAGCGGCGCGAGCATGCGGTACCACACGAGCTCCATGAGGAGGAACGCGAAGCCGACGATCGCCGCCGCCGCCGCGGGAAACCAAGCGATCGAAGCAGGCAGCACCGCTTCTTTGGACGGCGCCTCGGCTCGGGAAGGGGCATCGTCCGCCGTTGATGAATCCTTGCCTGACGAGGAAATCGTGGTTTTGGGAGTGCCTTTTTTGTCGCTCGGCTCTGCGCTCGAGGCGGAGGCATCCTTGGACAACGAGTCGGCTACCGAGGCGCTCGAGGTGCTCGAGGTGGAGCCATCCTCGGATACGGAGCCATCCTTCGACACGGACGCCGCCTCGGCTCCCGAGGTGCTCGAGGCGGAGCCATCCTCGGCTACCGAGGCGGTAGTCGCGGTAAGCTCGGCGTCGGCCTTCGCCGCGGGTTTGGCTTTCGCGCTCGTTTTCGGAGCGCTCTCTTCGATCGGGTCACGCGACAGCATGCGCGCGACGAGCCCGACCAACACGTTGAGGAGGCACGTCATCCACAGCGTGAGCTGCGTCCCGAACACCTCGAGCATGACGAAGTTCGCGGCGAGCGCGCCAACGACAGCGCCGAGGGTGTTGATCCCGTAGAGCACCGAGATGGAGCGGCGCCCGGGGTCCGACTCGTCCGCGACGGCGCGCGCTGCCGCGGGCATGGTGCCGCCCATGAGCGTGGTCGGGACGATGAGGACGAGGGCCCCGAGCACGAGGCGGGCGATCGTCGCCCCGACGATGCCGAGCGTGCCTTGGCCTCCGAGAGCGAGATACGTGGTCCGCGAAAGCCAAACCAAGAGGGGTGTCACCGCCGCAGCGATGGCCACCAAGATTTCGAGGTTTGCATAGAAAAGCAGCGGGTTTTTGACCCGGTCGGCGCGCTTGCCGAGCAGCAGCCCGCCGAGCCCGAGGCCGCCCATGAAGACCCCGAGCACGGCCGCAGACGCCGCGGTGCTGGCGCCGAACACCAGGCGAAGCTCTCGCAGCCAGGCGACTTGGTAGATCAGGGCACAGGCCCCGGAGAAACAGAGCAGAGGAGCGACCCGGCCAAGACGAAAGCGCACCGGAGCATATGACCCCCAGGCGAAAACCCCCGCAAGCACGTTGTCGCCAATCCGCCCGGGCGTTGACGACGAACGCGCGCGTTTCCGCGCCTACTTGCTCGAGGGCACCCTCTCCGAGGCGATCATCGACTCGCTCGGCGGATCGTCCCCGTCGTCCATGGCGTACTTCGCGAGCCGATAGCGGAAGCTGCGAAACGTGATCCCGAGCAGCTTCGCGGCGGCCGTCCGCACGCCGCCGGTGCGCTCGAGGGCTTGCACGAGGAGCCTTCGCTCCACCTCGCCGATCACGTCGTCGAGGTTCACGCCCTCCTCCGGGAGGGTCACGAACGACGCCGAGGGACCGGACGCGGCGCCGCTCACCTCGCGCGGCAAATCGCCGAGACCGAGCGTGCCGCCGATCGAGAGAGCCACCGCCCGCTCGACGATGTTCTCGAGCTCGCGCACGTTGCCTGGGAACGCGTAGCCATCGAGCGCGCGCAGCGCGTCGGGAGAGAAGCCGCGGAAGATCTTCCCGTTCTCGCGCGCGCATCGCTCCAAGAAATGGCTCGCGAGCACCGGCACGTCCTCGCGCCGGTCGCGAAGGGGAGGGACCTCCACGCGGAGCACGTTGAGCCGGTAGTACAAGTCTTGGCGGAACGTGCCCGCCTTCACGTCGGCCTCGATGTCGCGGTTCGTCGCGGCGAGGATGCGCACGTCGACTGCGGCCTCGTGCGACTCGCCCACGCCGCGGACCTTCCGATCTTGAAGGACACGCAGCAGCTTCACCTGCATTTGAAGGGGGAGCTCGCCCACCTCGTCGAGCAGCACTGTGCCGCCCTCTGCGTCGCGAAATATCCCTAGTTTACGGGTGGTTGCGCCAGTGAACGCGCCGCGCTCGTGGCCGAAGAGCTCGCTCTCGATGAGCTGCTCGGGGATAGCTCCGCAGTTGACGACGAGGAACGGTTTGCTCGTGCGGTCGGACGCGTCGTGGATCGCGCGCGCGATGCGCTCTTTGCCGGTGCCGCTCTCGCCGGTGACGAGCACTGTGCTCTTCGAGGTCGCGATCCGACGCACGAGCTCGAGGATCTTCCGCATCGCCTCGGAGTGGACGAGGAGGCCCTCGGGGGCCTTGTCGAGGCGGTCCACCTGCGCGCGGAGGCGGTGGTTCTCGTTCACGATCGCGCGCTTCTCGAACGCCTTCGAGACGAGCGCGCGGAGCTCCGCGGTGGAGAACGGCTTCGCGATGAAATCGTACGCCCCGCGGCGCATCGCTTCGATCGCCTGCTCCACCGTGGAGTGCGCCGTCATCACGATGACCTCGGTCGCGTCCGACCGCTCCCGCGCGAGGCTCACGAGATCGAGCCCCGAGCCATCGGGCATCATCAGATCGGCGAGGACCATCCCGTAGGGCTTCGGCGCGTTCAATATCGCGTCGCGCCCCGACGAAAAACCCGGCGCCTGTGTCACGTCGTATCCGTCCCTTCGGAACAGGATACCGAGCATGTCACGAAGCCCGGGCTCATCGTCCACCACGAGGACGGATCGAGGGTCTTGAACGGGAGCCAAGACCCTCAAGTTACCACGGAAATCACTCCCGCAGCTTCACGATGACGGGCTTTGTCTCGCCCGCTTTCACCGTGACGGAGATGCTCTTTTTCAAGCCTTCTTCGGTGTTGATCAGCATGATGGTGTGGGCGCCGGCGGAGACGGGGACCTTCACCTTCGGGGTCTGGCCGAGGGGCTTGCCGTCGAGGGCGACGTTCGACACGGGGGTGGAGTTGATCGTGAGGAACCCCTCGCCCGTGGCGGCCGGCGGGGTGGGGGGCTTCTCGCCGGTGGGCTGCGTGGCCGGGCCCGGGCCGGGCGGCGCCGTGACGTTGCCACCCGTGGGCGCGGCGCCCTTGGGATCGAGCGTGACGGTGAACGACTTTTCGGCCTGGCCGTCCTCGAACGAGACCGCCTGGTGGTAGTCCGTGAAGCCCACCTTGGTGGCCTCGAGGATCCACGGCTTGCCCGGATCGAGGTCGACCGAGACGGGGAGCGAGGGGAACTTGCGGCGGTCCGAGCCGGACACCAAGAACACGTTCGCGCCCTCGGTGCCGAGGTTGATCGTGGCCTTGCCCTTCAGCACCTTGAGCGGAAGCGACAGATCTTGGACCTCGCCCTTCGCGACGGTGATCTTCTTCTCGAGGACGGCGTACCTATCGGACCCCGCGAGCTTGATCGTGTGCTCGCCGGGCGCGAGGTCGCGGACCTCTTGCGGGAGCGGGCCGATTTCTTTGTCGTCGACGAACACCTTCACGCCAGCCTGGTTTGCGGCGATTTTGAAGCCCGTTCCGCCTTTGCCGCCCATGACGAGCGCGAAGTCGACGGTGCTGCTCTGGCTCGAGTTCACGTTCACGGCCTTGGGCGCGGGGGCCTCGTAGCCGTCGGCCTCGACCTTCACCTGGTGCACGCCCGCCGAGAGCTTCTCGACGATGCAGGGAGCCACGGTGCACGTCTGCTGGGTGCCGTCGACGAAGACGGCGACGCGGCTCACGGGGCCGCCCTTCGCGTCCGTCACGTTGATCGCCATCGCGCCGGTGCGAGGCATGAGGAAGAACACGCCGAGGCCCGCCACGAGCGCGACGCCCGCGACGAGACCCACGACGAGGCCGGTGCGGTTCGTCTCCGGCTGCGCGCGCGTGACGAGCGCGGTCTGCTCCATCGCGCGCGAGGTCATCTGCGACGAGGGCGGCATGGACGCCGGTACCGCGGCGGGCGCGGTCGACGGAGGAGGCGGCGCGGGAGGCGGCGGGGCCGACGGCGGACGCGGGCCTGGCATCGGCATCGGCGCGGTGTGCGTTTGCATGGGCGGCGGCGGCGGCGCACCCGTGCGCATGGCGCCACCGGGAGGCGGCGGGGGCGGGGGGGCAGACGCACCACCGGGAGGCGGCGGGGGCGGACCCGAGCCGGGGAACCCCGGGGGAGCCGATTTCAGGGGAGGCGGCGGGGGCGGGAGCTGCGCGCTCATGCCGACGAGGGTGGCGCCGCCGGCCTTCGGGAAAGACTCGGGAAGACTCGCTTTATCGGCGATCTCGGTGATCCCGGCGTCTTCCTCGTCTTTCTTGTCCTTGTCGAAGATGTGGGTCGCCTCATCCTCGTCGTCCCAGTCCATGTCGATGCCGCCCTTTTTCTTCTTTTCGGGCTTGGCTTCGGCGGCCGGGGGCGTGCTTCCGGGCTTCGGCGGGACGGAGATCGCGGGGAGCGATTTGCGCGACGGGCGCACGACAGGCGCCGCGACGGGCGCGGCTTTGGCCGAGCCGCTCGGGGGCTTGCTGGCGCTCGGGGGCAGTGGCGGCGGGCCCGCGCTCATCGGGGGCGCGGGAGGAGCCGCACTCGCAGCAGGCGGCGG
>JAAFHV010000283.1:0-1034 GCA_013297655.1 Myxococcales bacterium
CGGGCGCGTCGGCTACAGCGTCCGCTTCGGCGCGTTCGATCAAATTTCGGTCGGCGTCGTCGCCGACGTCGTCGCGGTCCCCGCGCGGCGCACGGCGGTCGTGCGGGCAGGGCCGATCCTCCGCTTCGCGTTGAGCCGGTCGTTCGAGATCCGTGGCTCGTTCGTGCCGCGGATCGTGAGCCCGGACGACCTCGGCCTCCTCGACAGCGACTTCACCGAGCTCGGGCTCCGCTGGCGCTGGGCGTCGGACTAAGCGGCGCGAGGCAAACGCAATCTCCCGCCGCTGCCCGCGAATCGGTAAGGATCCGCCGACCCCGACGTCATCGATATAGCTCCTCCGTCTCTTCTCCCTGCGAGCACCCATGAAGCCGCTCTCCGTCGCCGCCACCCTCGTCGCGCTGCTCTTCGCCTCCGCCGCCCGCGCCGAAACCACCACATGCAGCACCCTCACGCGCGACAACGTCGGTCCGTGCGCCGTGGCCGCGAGCCCCAGCGTGCGCGCCGCGGCGCTCACGGTGACCGCCCGGCAGGCCGAGATCGGTCGCGCGCGAATCCTCCTCCCCTCGAACCCGACCCTCGGCCTCTCGTTCGCGGGTCGCCGCTCCGCCGAGGACTCGGCCTTCAACGCCTATGCCCAGCTCGGTCAGGAGATCGAGATCGGTGGCCAGCGCGGCGCGAGGGGGCGAGAGGCGGAGGCGCGGGTCTCGGCGAGCGAAGCAAACAAGAGCGTCGTCTCTCGCGGCATCGCGGCCGACGCGCTCGTGGCGTACTTCGAGGTCCTCGCCGCGAGAGAGGAGCTCGCGTTGCTGAGGCGGGTGGAGACGCTCGCGACCCGCGTGGCCGACGTCGCACGGGCGCAAGCCAAGGCGGGCGCGGGCTCCGACCTCGACGCCGACGTCGCGGAAGCGCAGGCGCAGAAGCGCGCGCAGTCTCGCATCGTCACCGAAGGCAGAGCCGCCGCCGCCGAGGTCCGACTCTCCCGCCTCGTCGGCGCCGGGCCGGTCGTCGTCGAGGGCAAGCTCGATCCCCTCGCC
>JAAFHV010000283.1:1044-11303 GCA_013297655.1 Myxococcales bacterium
CGCCATCGGTCCGCGCCAAGCACCATCCCCCGAGGTGCTCGCGCTCCAGAAGCAAGCGACCGCGCTCGACGCGCAGGCGAGCGTGCTCAATCGCGCGCGGGTGCCCAACGTCACGGTCTCGGTCTTCGCCCAGAGCGACGGCTTTCGAGAGCGCGTGCTCGGCGCGGGTCTGTCGGTTCCGTTGCCGCTCCCCGAGCCGCTCGGCCGGTCGCGCGCGAGCGACATCGCCGTCGTCCGCGCCGAGGCCGATGCCACACGCGCCGAGGCCGACGCCAAGCGCGCAGGCCTCGCGCGCGAAGCCGACGCGCAGCAAGCCGAGACCGAAGCCCTCGTCCGCGCTGCGGCGAGCGTCGACGACGCGCGCGCCGCACGCGCGGAGGCGAGCCTCGCCAAGCTCGCCGAAGAAGTGGAGAAGGGCCGTCTCCAGGCCCGCGACGCGTTCGTCGCCCAGGACGCGCTCACCGAGATGCTCGGCCAGCGCATCACCGCCAAGCGCGAGGCGTGCCTCGCCTCCGTTCGTCTCGCCGCCCTCCGCGGCGCGCCCCTCGATCGAGGTCCCCGATGAGCAACATCGTTCGAGTAGTCGTGACCTCCCTGGCGCTCGTGCTCGCGACGCTGCCAGCCTGCAAGGGCAAGAGCGCCCCCGAAAAGTCCGAGGAGCCGCGCGCGGCCGAGGACGGCGGCGAGGCCGAGCACGACGAGCTCCCGAAGGTGGTGAAGCTCGACCCGGAGCCGCGCGCTCGCGCCGGGGTGCGCTCCGAGCCGGCGAAGAAGGAGACCCTCGCGAAGACCCTCACCCTCTCGGGAGAGATCGTGGCCGATCCCGACCGCACCGCGAAGATCTCGTCCCCGATCGCGGGCCGCCTCGAGCGGGTCGCGATGCGCGAGGGCGCCGTCGTGAAGAAGGGCGACGTGCTCGCCGAGCTGCGGGTACCGGACCTGGGTCGCGCGCGCGGAGCGCTCCTCTCCGCGACGGCGCGCGGGAAGGCGGCGCGCGCCAACGAGGCGCGCCTCAAGGGGCTCTTCGAGGCGAAGATGACGTCGGAGCAGTCGTACCTCGACGCGAAGGCGGAGGCCGACGCGCGGGAGGCCGAGTCACGTGCGCTCGCGATGGAGCTGTCCGGTCTCGGCGCGGGCGGAGGAGAGGGCGGCGTGCTCCTCGCCCTCCGCGCGCCGATCGGCGGCTCGGTGGTGGCGCGCGACGCGGTCGTCGGCCAGCCGGTGGCCCCCGATCAGGTGCTCGGTCAGATCACCGATCTCGCCCAGGTGTGGTTCCTCGGCCGTGTCTTCGAACAAGATCTCTCCTCCCTCACGGTCGGCGCGAAGGCCGACGTGGTGCTCAATGCCTTTCCGCGCACTACCGTGCCGGGGGTCGTCGAGGCGATAGGCCAGAAGGTGGACCCCGGCGCGCGAACGGTGGTGGCGCGCATCCGGCTCGAGAACCCTGCTGGCAACTTGCGCCTCGGCCTCTTCGGGAAAGGCCTCGTCGCGATGCCGGAGCTCGCCGCCGCCGAGCCGGTGCTCGTGGTGCCGCGCTCCGCGGTCGTCGACGTCACCGGGAAGTCCGTCGTGTTCGTGGAGGACGCGCCCGGCTCGTACACCCGGCACGACGTCACGCTCGGGCTCTCCGCCCCAGGCAAGGTGCAGGTGCTCGGCGGCCTCCGTGAGGGCGAGGCGGTGGTGGTCGCGGGTGTGTTCACGCTGAAGAGCGTGCTCCTCAAGGGCTCCATGGCGGAGGACGAGTGACATGGCGGTTCTCGCGTTCATCGTCGCTTTTGCCCTTCGCAACCGCGCGGTCGTGCTCCTCGCGACCCTGCTCTTCGTGGCGATCGGCATCCGCGCCGCGATCACGCTCCCTGTCGACGCGGTCCCGGACATCACCAACGTCCAGGTCCAGGTCATCACGTCGTCGCCCGCCCTCGGCCCGACGGAAATCGAGAAGATCGTCACGATCCCCGTCGAGCGCGCGCTCGCGGGCATTCCGAAGGCGACCGAGGTCCGGTCCGTGTCGAAGTACGGCCTCTCGGTCGTCACTGTCGTCTTCCAGGACGGGACCGACATTTACTTCGCGCGCCAGCAAGTGAACGAGCGCATGCGCGAGGCGCAAGAGGCGATCCCCGCGGGCTATGGGAGGCCCGAGATGGGGCCCAACTCGGGAGGCCTCGGAGAGATCTTCCAGTTCACCGTCGAGAACGACGCGCTCACCCTGATGCAACGCGAAGAGGTCCTCGACTGGCAGGTCGCGCCAGCCCTGCGCACCGTGCCGGGCGTCGTCGAGGTGAACAGCTTCGGCGGCGAAGATCGGCAGTATCAGATCGAGCTCGATCCGGGACGAATGCAGGCGGCGGGGCTCTCCACCGCGCAGGTGATCGAGGCCCTCCAAAAGGCGAACGCGAACGCGGGCGGGGGGTATCTCGAAGCGAACCGCGAGCACGTCGTCATCGGCACCGACGGCCTCGTCCGCAGCCTGGACGACCTCAGGAACGTCGTGCTCGCGGCGACCCCGGAAGGCGTCCCGATCACGCTCGCGTCGGTCGCGGACGTGCACTTCGGGGGCCGCCTCCGTCGCGGCGCCGCGACACGCGACGGCAAGGGCGAGACGGTGCTCGGGGTGGCGATGATGCTGCTCGGAGAGAACTCGCGCACCGTCACCGCAGCGGTGAAGGCGAAGCTCGCGGCGATCGAGCCATCGCTCCCGCCCGGCACCAAGCTCGTGCCGTTCTACGACCGCTCCGTCCTCGTCAACCGCACCACACGCACGGTGGGAAAGAACCTTATCGAGGGGGCGGTCCTCGTCATCGTCGTGCTCTTGGTCCTGCTCGGCGATTTGCGCGCCGGCCTCGTGGTCGCGGTCGTGATCCCGCTCTCGCTCCTCTTCGCGGTGACGGCGATGAACGCGTTCGGGCTCTCGGGGAACCTCATGAGCCTCGGCGCGATCGACTTCGGGCTCCTCGTCGACGGCGCGGTCATCATCGTCGAGAACGCCGAGCGCAGGCTCTCCGAAGCGCGACGCGAACGAGGGCGTGATCTCACCGACGAAGAGCGCACCCTGGTGGTGGAGACCGCCACCCTCGAGGTGCGGTCCGCGAGCCTCTTCGGAGAAGCGATCCTGACGATCGTGTACCTGCCGTTGCTCGCGCTCACGGGCATCGAAGGGAAGATGTTCCGTCCGATGGCGACGACGGTGCTGCTCGCGCTCGCGGGCGCGTTCCTGCTCTCCCTCACGGTGGTGCCGGTGCTCACGAGCATGGTGCTCGTGCCCCGGAAGGAGCACCACGAGACGTGGCTGCTTCGAAAGATCCACGCCGCGTTCGTCCCTGTCCTCGGTCAGGCGTTCAAGCGACGGGCGTTCGCGGTCGGCGGCGCGGTGGTGGTGCTGGCGATCGCGATCGCCTGCGGGAGCCGTCTCGGCGCCGAGTTCATCCCCCAGCTCGACGAGGGCGACATGCTCGTCGAGGCGCGCCGGCTGCCCGGTGCCGCCCTGACCGAGACCGTGCGCACGGATCTCGAGCTCCAGCGCGCCCTCTTGAAGATCCCGGAGGTGAGCCACGTCGTGGCGCGCGCGGGAGCGCCCGAGGTGGCGACCGATCCGATGGGGGTCGAGCAGTCCGACGTGTACGTCTCGCTCAAGGAGCGGAGCGAGTGGCGTAAGGGGTTGAGCCGCGAGGCCCTCTCGAAAGAGATCTCCGAGGTGGTGGAGAAGGAGGTGCCCGAGATCGCGGGGGGCGTATCGCAGCCGATCCAGATGCGCACGAACGAGCTCGTCGCCGGTGTGCGCTCGGACGTCGCGCTGCTCCTCTACGGGCCGGACTTGGACGAGCTCGCGCGGCTCGGTGAGGCGGCGGCGAAAGCCATTCGCGGCGTCGACGGGGCGGCCGACGTGCGGGTCGAGCAAGTCGCTGGTCTTCGCTATCTGCGCATCGTCCCCGATCGTCGAAAGCTCGCGCGCTATGGGCTCACCGTCGACGACGTGAACCAGCTCACCGAGACGCTCGCGGTGGGCCACCACGTGGGCGAAGTGCTCGAGGGCGAGCGCCGCTTCTCGATGGTGGTGAAGACACGCCACGGCTACGACGGCGACGTGGAGCCCTTGCGTGGCCTCCCGCTCCGCGCAGTGACGGGACAGGTCGTGCCGCTCGGCGACGTCGCGGACGTGACGTTCGTGACGGGCCCGGCGCAAGTGAGCCGCGCGAGCCAGTCGCGCCGCCTCACCGTAGAGTTCAACGTGCGAGGCCGCGACCTCACGACGGTCGTGAAGGAGGCGCGCGCCGCCGTCGAGAAGGCGCAGAAGCTCCCCACGGGGTACCGCGGCGAGTGGGGCGGTCAGTTCGAGCACTACGAAGAAGCGCGCGGCCGGCTCATGGTCGTCGTGCCGATCGCGCTCGGGCTCATCGGCTTCTTGCTCTGGCTCGCGTTCCGCTCGGGCAGGCTCGCGGCGCTGATGTTCCTGAACGTCCCGTTCGCCGCCGTCGGTGGGGTCATCGCGCTCGCGTTGCGCGGTATTCCTTTCTCCATCTCGGCGGGCGTCGGGTTCATCGCCCTCTTCGGCGTCGCGGTCTTGAACGGGCTGGTGCTCGTGTCGTTCGCGAGGGATCTCGAAGCGGCCGGCAAGTCGCATCTCGAGGCGATCCGCGAGGCGACCGAGCTGCGGCTGCGGCCGGTGCTCACGACCGCGCTCGTCGCGTCGCTCGGCTTCATCCCGATGGCGCTGTCGACCGCGCCCGGCTCGGAGGTGCAGCGGCCGCTCGCGACCGTGGTCATTGGCGGGCTCCTGAGCGCGACGCTGCTGACGCTCGTGGTTCTACCCGTCGTGTACGCGTGGCTGGCGCCGAAGGTGGAGGAGGGGACACCGTCGCTGCGGCCGCCTCCGTCGCTGCGTTCGGGGGGCCGGTGACATGAGTCAGGGGAAAATCCGCGCTCTCGCCACCTTCGTCGCTTCTCTCGCCGCCTGTCTCCCGTCATGCGCGGCACTATCGACGTCCGCCGCCTCTGCGGAGGCGAAGTCGGCTCTCCGATGCTCGACGCTGGATACGATCTACCCGCGCCCGCACCGGTACGGGAACATTCGGCCCGAGTACGAGCTGTATCGGGGGTGCGGGAAGTACGCGGTTCTGCGATGCACCTACACGACCGAGAGGGGATCGTGCGTGACGGTGGAGGTGCTCGACGCCAAGGAGGCTGAAGCGGCGGCGCCGATGAGCTTCGGCCGCTGAGCCCCGCGCCGCCTACTCTATCTCACACGGACCGTGCGCTCGTCCTCGCCGTGCTCGCCGTCCGGGCCGATGACCTCGACACGAAGGACGATGTCCTTCCCGCTCACGGCGCTCGGATTGTCGACGAAGTTGGTAATGCCGGCGTGGACTTGCGCGGCTCCGTTGCCGCGACCAAAGTCGGTGAGCACGCGTGATGGACGCCCGACGTCCGCGCCCCCGTCGGCGAGGCGCGCGAAGACGTTGATTTGCGCGCTAGGCAGCTTCGTGCCCGTGACGCGGACCGCCGTCCATACGTGGTAGCCCCCCTGCGGGCCGTACACGGCGTCGACGACGGTGCCGGGGGAGATCTCGTCGAAGACTCCCTCGCCTGTCCCGACCTCCACAGCGAGCGTGGCAGCGGTGCTCGGGAGAGGGACGGGGTCGAGCACGGGAGGCCGCGGGCTGCCCGCATCGCAGCCGTAAACGAGCCCTGCCACGATGATCGCTGTCGAGACGCTGGTTCTCATAGTCGGCTCCTCGAAAGGATGGACGCGCCAGCCCCGTGATCCTTACTCCTTTCGTCGGCTCGTCTATCGAGCGAGCCGGTCGGGGACTAGCAGCCATTGATCGATCGGTGGCCGGCTCCGGAGGACGCCCGTGGGCCTCTGCGGAATTTCGGTGGTCAGCCCGTAGGGCTTCGCGATCGCCTCCGAGCACCGAGCGCCAGGAGCCAACCGCCGACCACCCACCACGCCCCGCCGCCAACTCCCGAAACGCCACACCCGCCGCCTGCGAGGTCCGTTCCGTCGAGCGGCTGCGGGGCAGAAGGTGCCGTGGACGGAGCCGTCGTGGGCGAGGGCGGGGGCGGGGCTCCGTCGACCGTGGCCGAGGGGCGAGGAGCGGGCCCCGTTTCGGGCTGCCCTCCGCTATCGGCCACCGAGCCGGAGTCCTCGAGCGCGCCGGCGTCGGCGTCGAGCTCGGCGTCGCTTCCGGCGTCCTCGGGCCCAGCGTCCACCGTAGGCAGCGCCGGATCGAACAGCTCCGCGCTCGCGACGAGAATAGGGCCGGGGTTTCGGCCTCCTACCGCGATCGCGCGCCCATCGGAGAGCGCGGTCGCGGTGTGGCCGTACGTTCGAAGCGACGCGCCTCCGCGGAAGCGCTCGAAGGAGAGCGTCGCCGGCTCGTAGAGCTCACCGTCCGCGAACCCTTCGACGAGCGACTGCCCGGCGACGAACAGCACGCGCCCGTCTGTCAGGCGCGCTGACGCGAGGTCGAACCGGGCGCGCGCCATCGGGCCCACCGTCGTCCACGTGTTGGTGCTCGGATCGTAGCGGTCCACCCGCGCGAGCGTTCCGTCGTTCGCGTTGTACCCTCCGGCGAAGAGCACGGTGCCGTCCGCGAGCACCGCCGACGCGTGGAGCGTGCGCGCGGCGGGCATCGGCGCGAGCGAAGCCGCCGTCGCCCAGCCGGTCCCCAAGGTGTAGAGCTCGAGCGACGCGAGCGCTCCGGAGTCGGGGTCCGTACCGCCGCCCACGAGCACGCGGCCGCCGGAGAGCGCGACCGCGGTCTGGAAGTAGCGCGTGGTGTTGATCTTCCCTGCCGGCGCGAACGTCCCGAGGGAGGGGTCGTAGCGCTCTGCCTCGCGGAAGTGATCTCCCGAGTTGTCGTAGCCTGCGCTCACGAGCACGGAGCCGTCGCCGAGCGGCGTCGCCGAGTGGCCGGCGCGAGGCACCGCGAGGCTGCCGGTCGTTCGCCAAAGGCCAGTCGCCGGATCGTAGATCTCGGCGCTCCCGAGCACGTCCATGCCCATGTTGGTGAGGCCGCCGGAGACGAGCACCTCTCCGCCAACGAGGGCCGAAGCAGCAGCATCTCGTGCGGTCGCGAGCGAGCCGGTGACGGCCCACGCGCCCTGCGACCAGATCTCGGCGGTGGTCACCTCGATCGACGTGGTCACGGGATCCGTCGTTTGCCCGCCCGCGACGAGCACCCGGTCTGGTGAGCCGGGGAGCAGCACCGCGACATGCCCGTGCCGTGGCGCGGCGAGCTGCATCGTGGTCGTCCACGCGGGATCGACCACCGCGGGGTAGACCACGCCCCCTGCGTCCCACGATACGCGGACGCGGCAACGTGCGGCGCCCGCCAGGGTCACGGGTCTGCCGAACGGGGCACGCGGCGAGCGGTCCACGTTGCACAGTGTCACATCAACCCGCGCCGGACGGCTCGTGCCCGCTTTGTCGACGAGGTACGGGGCGGCCATGCGGAGCCGGGGAGCGCCGCCCGCGTCGAGCAACTCCAGCGTTCGCTCCACGAGGCGCAAGCCCGCGACGCCCGCACGAAGGTCGAGCTCGTAATCGACCGAGTCGCCAGCGCGCGCGGACGCGAGCGCGATCCAGTCCTCGGCGCCGCCATCCACAGGGCGCGCCACCACGTCACGTTCGAGGGCGGCGTTCGGGTAGATGAGATGCCCGCGGGTGGCTTCGGCCGCGACGTGCCCGACGCCGAGCATCCGTACCGCGACCGAGACGCCGGGCGCTTCGAGGGCGACCGGCTCGTCGGCGAATCGGGCGAAGCGGACCGACGAGCCCGCAGCGATTACCGCGTCCGCTGCATCGACGTAGGAGAACGGACGGGGCGCGAAGAGCGCGCGCCGAGGAACCGCCGTTGGGTCGAGCGAGCGAGAGTCCGGCCCCCACGAAGTGTCGTGGGCGAGCACGTCGAACCGCGCGACGGCGCGATCCGACGCGCCGAGGAGAGTTGGGCCGGCGCTCGAACCGCCGCGGGAGCACCCTTGCGCGAACGCGAGAGCACTGACAACGGCGAGACCACCTACGAGCCACGCGAGCACCGCTGAGCGTTTCATGCGTTCCTTTGTCGGCCCGGCGCGCGCGGCGGGGCCATTCGGTCTACGCTATGGTCGTCGCGCTCGCCAACCGAACGGGTCGCATTTCCCAGCATGCAGGGCGCGAAAAAATAATCTGTAAGAAGTCGAGCGGCGTGGCGTCAGCGAGAGGAGACATGCGGGCGTGGGAGCTCGCACGTTCACTCCGAGGCACCGATGGTCTTGCGCAACTCCTCCTCGCTCGTCGGGTGCAGCTCCGGTGCAGTCGTCGTTGCTTGCCTCGTTAGTTGCCTTTCCGCATGCAGCTCGTCGTCGAGCAGCGGCAGCGAGCAAGACAAGGGGCTCGAAGGCGAAGGAAGCGGCATTCCGGCGGGCACGGACACGAACCCCGAAGGCAAGGCATACCCCACGGCGAGGATCGGCACGAAGGCCTCGACCCACAAGAAGACCGCCGCGGGCACCCCCGGCGACATCATGAAGAACTTCAAGTTCTATGGGTACCCGAAGGGCGACAAGTCGAACGGGCTCCAACCAGTCTCGCTCGCGAACTACTACGATCCCGAAGGGAAGACCTACCGGCTCATCCATATCCAGGCAGCCGGTGTCTGGTGCGGCCCGTGCAATCAGGAAGCGAAAGCCGCGGCGCCCTTGTCTGACGAATTTACGACCAAGAAGATCGGATGGATCACTGCGCTGGTAGAGACCTCGAAGCGCGGCGCGCCGTCCGTTCCCTCCGACCTCGACAAGTGGCTCACGTCCTACCCGTCTACGTTCTCTCATGTGCTCGATCCGAACAACGCGCAGTTCGGGGTCTTCTTCGACGCCGCGGCGATTCCCTGGAATGGTGACCTAGACGCGCGGACCATGGAGATCCTCTACGCCAGCACGGGGGGCCTCGCGACCCAAGAGGCCATCCGCGACGACCTCGATGGTTGGCTCAAGTTCCTCGATACGTATCCTCCTGCCAAGTAGCGATCTCGTTCGGCAAGGATCCGCCAGCCCGGGCGTCAGACGCACCAGCGCGGGCGAGAGCCCCGCCGTTCGTCGCGAGCGCCGACCCCCTTCTATGCTGTTCCACCGTCGCTGCTCGCGTATCGTCGTCGCGGATTGCCGCCCAGCCCGCGCCTGGCGCTTTGTCGCGAGCGGAGCACCTCATGGCTGAGCCGTGGATGGAAGCGCCTGCCGTGGCGGGCGCGCTCGCGATTGGGCGCGGCGTCGCGCTCTTTGTCGGTCGCCGAGTGTGCACGCCGACGCACCACCATCGTGCCGTGCAACTCGTCGTATCCGCTGGCTCGTCTTTCGATCTCCAAACCGACGGACCTCCTCGTTCTGAAGACGTGGCCCTCATCCCGTCGGGCTCCCCGCACGCGCTGCGGGCGAGCTCAGCGGTCGCCGTGCTGCTCGTCGAAAGCGACGGTCCGCGCGGGCGTCGAATCGACGCGCTCGCGCGGGGCCCCCTGGTCGACGCGCAGCGGCGGGCGCTCCGTAGCGTGCAGCTCCCCGCGCCAGCTCCCGCTGATCTCGCTCGCGCAGTCCGAGCGTGGATGCAAGCGCTCGACCCGCAGTCGCCAACCCGAGCTCCGTCCCAAGAGGTACTGCGCGTCCTCTCCGTCGTCGAGCGGGCCGCTGCGCGCGGGGAAGCGATGGGCCTCGTCGACGTCGCGAGGGCCGTTTCGCTGTCGCCGACGCGCGTGACCCATCGGGTCTCGCGGGAGCTCGGCCTTCCTTATCGGGCCCTCGTTCGCTGGACCCGCATCCGCTTCGCGTTGCGAGCCCGGTTCGGCGGGAGCTCCCTCACCGAAGCCGCGCTTGGAGCGGGTTTCGCTGACGCGAGCCATCTCTCGAGGACGTTCCGGGCCACGTTGGGGATCTCGCCTTCTTGGCTCCTCGAGCGCGTCGCGTTTGTTGAGCTGGAAATCGACCGACCCATTCAAGCGGCGTCGAAGCGAATCCCGTAGACGAAGGGATGGGGAGCGCGCGGGCACTCGCTCCGTCACTTCATCGTTTTGGCAATTGATGCATGGGCGAAACGAGAAAAAGCGTAGGGCGACACGGGGTAGAAAGTGCGCGGGCGCGGAAGCGCCGCCCATCAAGCGTGCTTCAGCGTGTGATGGCAGAAGATCGCGCCGCGCTCGTCGCGCGGGCGCGCCGCGTGGTGGGCTCGCGTCCCGACGCGGAGGACGCCGTCCACGACGCCTTGTTGAAGGCCCTCCTCCGTTCCGCCGACC
>JAAFHV010000284.1 GCA_013297655.1 Myxococcales bacterium
GTCCGCGCCCGATCCGCCGAGGCGCGATCCGAGGAGCGTCACAGGTGCGCAGCCTAGTCCCTCGTCAGGGACTTCCAAGGGTCGTTTTCTAGGTGAGCACGCACCGGAGGATTGCGCGCGCTTCCAGCGCCGAGACACACGAAGGCGGTCGGGATGCGGCGGCGGCGGACCGACGGGAGAAAATCAACGAGCTGTTAAGCTGGACGCATGAGCGAGCGAGTACGAATCGAGCGTGAGGGTGCCTACGCGCACGTGATCCTGAGCCGCCCGGAGAAGCGCAACGCGTTCGACTGGGGCATGTTCGAGGGGTTGCTCGCCGCGGCGGACGAGCTCGCGAAGGAGCGCACGACCCGCGCGATTTTCCTCCGCGGGGAGGGCCCGTCGTTCTCGGCGGGGCTCGACGTGGCGTCGTTCCAGAAGACTCCCCTCCGCGCGCTCCAGGTATTCCTCCAACCGGGGTCGTCGATCGCGAACCTCGCCCAAGACGTGTGCCTTCGCTGGCGGCGGGTGCCGGCGCCGGTGCTCGCCGTCATCCACGGGCACTGCTTCGGGGCCGGGCTCCAGCTCGCGCTCGCGGCCGACTTTCGCTTCGCCCACCCCGACGCGCAGCTCTCCATCATGGAAGCGAAGTGGGGGCTCATCCCGGACATGGGAGGCTCGGTCTTGCTCCGCGAGCTCGTCGGCATCGACGTCGCAAAAATGCTGACGATGACCGCGCGCGTGGCGGACGCGCGCTCCGCCAAATCTTACGGGCTCGTCACCGAGGTGGCCGACGATCCGCTCGCGGCGGCTCGCGCGCTCGCCGACGAGATCGCGACACGGTCGCCAGACGCCGTCGCCGCCGCGAAGGCCCTCTTCCAAGAGACCTGGACGCAGCCCGAGAAAGACGCGCTCGCTACGGAGCGCCGCCTCCAGCGCCACATGTTCGTGACGAAGAACCAACGCGTCGCCGTGAAGCGCGCCTTCGGCAAAGGCGAAGGCCCACCGTTCGGCCCCACCCGCTTCCGCCCGTAACCGCGAATCGGCGCGCGAACGAGACGATACCTGGGACCGACGAGCGCGCTCGCGGAGGGAGCACCCACACCGTCACCGCCGTTGGCGCACCGCACCACGGAACCCAGCGAATACGCCGCCGATTTTCACGTGTATCCTGCGGTAGGTGCGACCCATGACCCGGTTGCCACCCTCCCACGAGACGAATCCTCTTCGGCGCGCGGGTGGACCATGAATTGCTTTTTGGCAGGGCCGTCCCTCAGTGACGTCCTTTCGCGCGGAGCCTCCTACGGTTCGCGTTTTCCTTTTCGGGAGGTTTTTATGAATCGTCGCACCATCAGCGGGCTCTCCGCCGCGGCACTCGCCGCCGCGCTCCTCTTCGTCCCCAAGGCCGCTCACGCAGGAATCGAGGCCTGCGGAAACATCGACGTCAAAGCGAACGCGAACTGCAAGGTCGAGGTGAAGGGCGGATGCACCGCGCAGTGCGAGCCGGTTCGTTTCGAGGCCGCGTGCGCCGCGAAATTCCAGGTGAGCTGCGACGGCAAGTGCACCGCCAACGTGACCACCGAGTGCACCACCTCGTGCGGCGCCGAGTGCGACGCCGACTGCAAGGTCGACCCGGGCAAGTTCGACTGCAAAGCCAACTGCTCGGCCGACTGCGACGCCGACTGCACCGCGCGCTGCGCGTCGAACGCGAACAAGTCGGAGTGCCAGGCGTCGTGTAAAGGCTCGTGCAGCGCGCGCTGCGATAGCTCCTGTACCGGCACCCCGCCGAGCGCCGACTGCCGAGCGAAGTGCAGCGCGTGCTGCGGCGGCTCCTGCAAGGCGCAGGCGAACTTCGACTGCAACGTGAAGTGCCAGGCCGAGACGTATGCATCCTGCAAGGCCGACTTCTCCGGCGGCTGCAAGGTCCAGTGCGAGAAGCCCGAAGGCGCGCTCTTCTGCGACGGCAACTACGTCGACACCGGTGGAAATCTCGCGAAGTGCATCGACGCGCTCAAGACCCTCTTGAACCTCCGCGTCGACGTGTCGGCGACGGGAAGCGCCAACTGCGACAACGGCGCCTGCGAGGCCGAGGGCGAAGCGACCGCGAGCGTCGGCGCGTGTGAGCTCGCTCCGGCCGGCACCTCGCGCCCGCTCGGCGCCGCTGGCATCGTGATGGGCATCGGCGCGGTCGTGTTCGGCGCACGTCGCCGCCGCCGAGGCAGCGCGAGCTGACCCACTAGGGTGTGAATCCAGGGCGGCGCGAGGCTTCGGCACGCGCCGCCCTGCTTCGTTTCGAGGGGCCATGTGGTACCTGGATGCGATGGGTATTTTCCCCCTTGGGCGCCGTATCGGCCCCTTCGTCGCGCTCGCGGTCCTCGTCGCGGCGAGCCTCTCGGGTTGCCGTCGCGACGAAGCGCAGCCCTTCCGCCCGGTCGCGGCCACGTCGCTCCCTTCCAGCACGAACGCGAACGCGAGCCCGCTTCCGACGCCGATCCCCACACCGTCGCCAAAGCCGGGCCTCGCCGCCGCCACCGCGCCCGGCGCCAACCCTGCCGCGAGCGTCGCGACCGCGAGCCCATCGAGCAGCGCGGCTTCCTCTGCGAGCGCGACACCAGCTCAGACACCGAGCGCGGCCACGTCGACCGCGAGCGGATGCGGGCGAAAAGTGGAGTCCCCTCCCCGCGGCGTCGATCACACGACCACGAGCGGGCGCACGTTCCACGTGTGGGCTCCGCGCGGCTACGACGGAAAAACGAAGCTCCCGGTGGTGCTCGTTTTTCATGGTTGGTACGCGAACGGCACCGCGTTCCAATCGTGGTTCAAGATGGAGGACCACGTCGACGACAAGGCGATCGTGGTCTATCCCGATTCGCAAGGGCCCACGTGGGCGCTGAGCGGCGACAAGGACACCTCGTTCGTCGCCAAGATGATCGCCGACGTAGAAGCTGCATACTGCATCGATCGTTCCAAGGTCTTCGCGTTCGGGTTCAGCTACGGGGGGAAGTTCACCCACAACCTCGGCTGCACCCACCCCGAGCTCGTGAAGGCGATCTCCGTCGGTGACGGCAGCCTCGGCGGGGGCCTCACGAAGTGCGGCAATTTGCCGGTCCTCGTGACCCATCGAACCCGCGACGACGACGAAAAATTCGACTGGGGAAAATCGGCCGCCGAGGCGTGGGCGGGCGTGAACGGCTGCAGCAAAGAGACGATCGCGAGCCCCCTCGAGCACGGGTGCCTCGCCTACAAATCATGCAAACCGGGCGCCCCGGTCACGTTCTGCGAAGACACGTATTTCAACGCCGCGTGGCCGCACGACTGGAATCACACCGTTCGTGAGGAATACCGCACGCTCACGTGGCGCTGGTTCGCGAGCCTGCCGTGATGGACGCCTCTCTCGAGAGCTACGCGCGCGGAGGGGAATACGTCGCCGTGCGTTCGGGCCGCCTCTTCGTGACCACCTTGAACGCCGAAGCGACGGGCACGCCGCTGCTGGTGCTTCACGGTTTTCCCACCTGCGCCCACGATTTTTTCGCCGTCGCCCCCGCGCTCGCGAAGCGACGGCCGGTCGTCTTGTTCGACTTTCTCGGATATGGCCTCTCCGACAAACCCGCGCGCTACGGCTACTCGCTCTTCGAACAGGCCGACAGCGCGCTCGAGCTGCTCGCGCGGCGTGGCATTCGCGAGGTCGACGTGCTGGCCCACGACATGGGCACGAGCGTGCTCTGCGAGCTCTTGGCGCGAAGGGCACGCGGCCTCTTGCCGGTCGATCTCCGCTCGATCGCGTTCACGAACGGGAGCGTGTTCGTCGAAATGGCGAGCCTCACCTTCGGGCAGCGCGCGCTGCTCTCGCCGCTGGGGCGCGCGTTCGCCAAGCTGAACAACCGCGCGTCGTTCGAGGTGCAGCTTCGACGCGTGTTCGCCAAAAAGCCGAGCGCGGAGCTGCTGCGCACGATGAGCGATCTCGCCGAGCGCAGCGACGGTTTCTCGCGTTTCCCGAGCACCATTCGCTACGTGGAGGAGCGGCGCAGGTTCGCCGAGAGGTGGCACGGCGCGCTCGCCACGTGGGAGAAGCCCGCTCTCGTGGCGTGGGGCGCGCTCGACCCCGTGGCCGTCATGCCGATCGGCGAGAAGCTCGCGCGAACCTTGCCCCGCGGCGAGCTAGTACGCTTTCCGGAGATTGGCCATTACCCTCAAATCGAAGCCCCAGAGACCTTCGCGACCGTGGTCTCGGAGTTCTTCGATCGAGGGGAATCCTGAGCGATACGAATCCTGGGTCTCGACTCGCGCGCTTGCCTCTCAGGGGTTGTCGCAGCGCACGACGCCGTTCACCACCGTCGCGGTGCCGGCAGAGGCCGCCGCGCACGCTTCGCCGAAGAACGAGAGAGTGCCGAACTCACGATCGACCCAGTCCCAGCCGAACACGCGGGTAGGATCGCGCGGAATGGGGACGCCGTCGATCTCGACTGTGATCGCGTTCGGATCCGTCGGCGCGGAGGGCGTGAGATACGTGCACTTTGCAACGCTGTCGCGAATGCTGGTGAGCGCGCTCGAGAGCTCGGCGGGGGTCTGCGCGGAGTAATGGCGTGGTGTCTCCGCGCGCGGGCGACCGCCAGCGACGGCCATGTCGTCGAGGGCCTTCGCGAGGGCGGGGCGCTCGAGGCCACCGATGCCGATGATGTAAACGGGTATCTTCCGGGTCTGGAAAATGTCACCGACGATCTTCACGGCGCGGAGGTCGTCGAGGCAGTTGAACTCGCCGGTGCGCGACCGCTGGCAGGCCTCCGGCGGACCGGCCGACGTGCAAACACAACTGCTCTTGTCGAGCTCGCCGTTGCAGTTCGGTGCGCCGTCGGTCGCGACGACGATGGTGCGCGCGACACTGCGCGTGTTCGCGAGGAAGTCAGCCGCGAGACGCACGGCCTCGGCGGTAGGAGTGCCTCCGTTCGGGACGGTGCGATCGAACACGCGGACGATTTGACCCGAGTTGCCGCGCGCGGGAGGGATCGCGACGCCGGTCGCGGTAGCGCACGCTTCGTCCGTAGGGGCGGGGCCGGTAGTGTGCTCCTCGGGATAGAACTTGGCGCCCATCGCGACGGTGCCGTCGAGCGGGGTCAGGGTGTCCTCCAGCGCGCCGCGGAGCACCGCCCACCGCGACGGAACCCCGAGCGGCAGCCGCCCGTTCTCGTCTGGTGTGGTGCCGTCGAGCGCGAAGGCCATCGACCCGGAGCGATCGATGACGAACATGATTTGCGCCGTCGCGAGCTCGAACGTGAAGCGGCCTGGGGTGCACGGCACCTGACCGTCGACGTGGGCGTCCGGGCGCGCGCCATCGACCGGCACCGCGCCGTCGCGACGAACGTCGTCTTCGTCCGCGAAGAGGCCCGTCCGCGACCCGCACGCGCCGACGAGCACGATCCCCGCGCCGAGGACCAGCGGAGACACGACACCGAACAGGCGGCGCGCGGTCAGAAAGGAAGAGAAGGGATAATTCATTTGCGAAGGAAGCTCCGGTTGCGAAGGTTAGCCGAGGCGCCAAAATGCGCACGTTCGAAGCGGACGGCGGGGGACGCCCCCTCGCCAGGGACACATCGGCACTGAACCGATGGGCGTGACGTCGCTTCCCCAGGTACGATGCGAGGATGCGTCGTCATCCGTTCCATTGGGCCCTCGTCGCGGTTTCTGCCTCGGTCGCCGTCGGTTTTGTGAGTTTTGCGGGGTGCGACTCCACGATCGGCCCCGGAGCCGAGTTCGACGCAGCGAGTGACACTGGCGAATCGCGGGACGGGAGCCTCCTCCCCACCGTCCCCGATGGCGCCCTCTTTCCTCCCGGCGACGGCAACACTCCCACCACCGACGGCGCCTGTGGCCCGAGCTTGCTCGGCGTGCTCCGCGACTTCAAAGGCAAAAACGAGCCCGGCGGGCACCCCGATTTCGAAGGCCAAGACGGGGACGATCGCAACATGGTGGAGGAGACGCTCGGCGCCGATCTGAAGCCGGTGTACCGCGGGAGCCCCACGACGCCGACCACGAACGGCAAGGCCTCGTTCGACGAATGGTTCCGCGACACGGCGGGCACGAACCTACGCAAGCTCTACACGTTGCCCGCCACAATCGACGCCGCGACGGGTCGTACGGTGTTCGATTCGGCCGCGTTTTTCCCGCTCGACGGCGATCCGGGCGGCTTCGGGATCACTCCCGGCTTCGCTCACGACTACCACTTTACGTACGAGCTCCACACCGAGTTTTCGTACACTGGCGGCGAGGTCTTCAAGTTCCGCGGCGACGACGACGTTTGGGTGTTCATCAACAAGAAGCGGGTCGTCGATCTCGGCGGCGTGCACGTCGCGCAAGAAGCGACCGTGGACTTGGATCAAGAGGCGGCCCGGATCGGGATCACCAAAGGCCAGACGTACTCGTTCGATTTCTTCTTCGCCGAGCGCCACACCGTGGAATCGAACTTCCGCGTCGAGACCACGCTCAAGTTCGTGAACTGCGCGCCCATTCTGCGCTGACCTGCGACTCTCGCCATCCTGAAAGCAGCGACGGCCTTCCGCGGAGGAGCCTCGTTTCGGGCCATTTTTGCGCCGAATCGAGGCCAGCGCATAAAATCGACGCGCCGGTTTGAACGGCGATCGCGGCGGCGGGTACGAACCCACGAACCCCGCCGAGCGGACACGCGCCATCCCCTGAGGGACCGCGCGTGCTCGGCGTTTCGCCCCTAGCTCCTAGCGGGTCGTGAGGCCACCTTGCTCTCCAGACGGAAGGGCGCGCTCGTCGCGCTCTCGTTCATCGTCGCCTATGGTCCGTTCGCCGCTCTCGCCGCGCCCGTCGTCGTGCCACCGCGCGTAGACGTCGTACCGGAGGCGGAGGCACAGGCTCCCGATCACGAGGTCATCGTGGAGGTGGAGCTCCTCGTCGCTGCCGATGGCACGGTCAGCGAGCTTCGTATCGTATCGGAGGCGAATGCCATTTACGACGAAGCCACGATCGCCGCGCTAAAGAAGGCGCGCTTCTTCCCCGCCGAAAAAGACGGCACGAAGACGGCGGCGAAGATTCGATACACGATGACCTTCCGCGCACGTCTCGAGCCCATCGCGGCGACGACCGCGCGAAGGGAGCCCGCCGCGGAAGCTGCGAACGCGCCGAGCGCGACTCCGAACAAACCCGCGGTCCCGGAGGCGGATCAGGCCACGTTCGGCGCGCGCGCCGTCACCGAAGCCCCCGCCCGAGAGACGACGGCTCGTTCGATGGCGACGACGGAGCTCCGCATGCTGGGCACTCGCGGCGACCCGCTTCGCGCCGTGGAGCTCATGCCCGGCATGGGCCGCACGACGTTCGGTAATCCGCTCCCGCTGATTCGTGGGAGCTCGCCCTTCGAGAGCCAAGTCTTCTACGAGGGATTGCCTGTTCCGCTTCTTTATCACTTTGGCGGAATCACGAGCTTCGTGCCGGCGCGAGCGCTCGATCGGGTCGATTTTTACCCCGGAAACTTCTCTGCGCGTTATGGCCGCGTGCTGGGTGGTGTCATCGACGTCCGGGCGCGAGACCCCCACACCGATGGCGTGCACGGCGCGCTCGACGTGAGCTTCATCGACGCGTCGGCCTCCGCGGAGGCCACGATCGTAGGCAAAACGAAGGACGGCGCGGCCGAAGACCCCGACGCACCGAAGGTGGCTGCCCTCGTCGGGTTTCGGCGCAGCTACATCGACGCCTATTTCTCGGCGATCGCCCCCGAAGAGCTCGGAGTTCGTACCGCGCCCGCGTATTACGACTACCAAGGAACGGTCTACGCGAAGCTATCGCGAAAGCACAGCGCGCGCGTGTTCGTCATTGGCAGTCGCGACAGCTTCGAGCTCGTCGCCGACCGACCGGACGACAACGAGCCCTTGGCGCGCGGCACGTTCGAGGCGAAGACCGCCTTCCATCGCGTGCAAGCTTCACTCAAGAGTCGCTTCTCGGACACGTTCTCGCAAGAAACCACCGTCGCCTTCGGCGTCGAGAACTACAGGCAAAACATCGGCGCCATCGCGCGACAAGACGTGGACCAAGCTGCGATTCGCGCGCGGGCGGAGTGGACGTATCGCCCGGTGAAAGAGCTTCGCCTCGTGCTCGGTGTCGACCACGCTTCGCAGCGGTTCGACGGCACGTACGAGGGAGTGCGCCCGCAGTTCGAGGCAGGCGCTCCCGTCACGCCGAGCGCGCTCCCGCGTGCACGAGGTACCGGCGGCACGTGGGTCCACACCCCGGCGCTCTACGCCGAGGCGGGGCTTTTGCTCGCAGACGGCGTCACGCTGATGCCGAGCATTCGGGTGGACCACTTCGGCCCCACCACGAGCACGACGCTGGACCCGCGCCTCGCGCTGCGGGCGGCGGTGACGGCGAAGACCACGTTGAAGGTGGGAGTCGGCAAGTTCACGCAGCACCCGCAGGTGGTGCAGGCGCTCCGCGACTTCGGTAACACGTCGATTCGCCCGGGGTACGCGATGCACTACTCCGCCGGCGTGGAGCAGCTCGTCTCCGACGACGCGAAGCTGGGAATGGAAGGCTTCGTAAAGACTCTCCACGATTTGCCGTTCGACACCCGCAATCTCGTCGCGCCCTATTACGACAACATCGGGACCGGGAGCGTGGTCGGGCTCGAGCTCGAGGCCCGCGTGCTGCCCAAGAACCGCGTCTACGGGCTCGTCTCGTACACGCTCTCGCGCAGCATTCGACACCGCGAGGACGAACCCATTCGCCTCTTCGAGAACGACCAAACGCACCTCGCGTCGGCCGCCCTCGCGGTGAGACTCGGCAAAGGTTGGGAGGCGAGCGCCACGTTCCGCCTCACGAGCGCGAACCCGCGAACCCCCGTGCTCTCTGCCACCTACGACGCGGCGACGGACCAATACGTCGCGCGCCCGGGCCCTCTCTCTTCCGAGCGCGGCCCGGCGTACCACCGACTCGACCTCCACGTGGAAAAGACGTGGACCTTCACGAACTGGAAGCTCATGGCCTATCTCGATATCCAAAACGTCTACAACGCCGCCAACAGGGAGACGTTGTCGTACAACTACGACTACACACGATCGCAAGGCTCACCGAGCTTTCCACCGTTCTTCCCGAGCCTCGGTATCCGGGGTGAGCTATGAGGCACACACTCCTCGGCGTGGTGGCGATGACCGCCACGTTCGCGGCGTGGGCGTGCGAGCCGCTGGAGCCCGCCTATCGCCTCGAGCGCCCGCGCCTCCTCGGCGCCAAGCTGGTCGTCACCGCCGAGCCCACCCGCGCGAACCTCCGCGCCGGCGACGCGGTCGTGCTCGAGACCTACACGGGCTCGCTCACGAAAGACCGCGGCGCGTTCGCGTCGGCGGTGTTCACGGTCTGCGCCGCCGCGGACGATCCGATCGAGGCGCGATGTGTAGGCCCGAGGTTCGCCGACACGTCCACCCGCGGCCCCGAAGATCCAAGGGTCGCCTTCACCGTGCCGCCAGGATCCGCCGGAAAAATGCTGGTCTTCGCGATGTTCTGCGTCGAGGGCGAGGCGGCGATCGCAACGAACGAGCTCCGCGGCGCGTGCGATCGCGGCACGGGCCAAGAGATGGTCGTCCGCTTCGAGGTGGGCGGCGCGCCGAACACGCACCCCGTCCTCGGCAGCGACTCCATCGCGCTCGACGGCGTGCCGATCGTCGAGGGTCGTGGCTGCGGCGAGGGAGCGCGCGTCGTCCGCGCCGACGGGATATCCCACGATCTGACGATCGCGGTGGCGGGCGCGGAGGACGGCGAAGAGATCCTCGTCAGCCACGTCGTCACCGCAGGCAAGCTGGAAGGCCTCTATTCCAACGCCGGCAGCGACGGAACGTTCCGTGTCGGCTGGGAGCCACCGACGACCCTCCCCGAAGGCCGCGTGCCGGTGCGCCTTCATGTCGTCGCGCGCGACGGGCGCGGCGGAGTCGCCGCTCGTGTCGTCGACATTTGCCTCGAGAAAGGGACTGCACCATGAAGATAGACAAGGCATTTTCCCACTTTGCGTCGTTCGGCGCGGGCTGGGTGTTCTGGCTCCTCGTCGCGCTCAGCGTCGTGGCGCTCGCGATCGCGGTCGACAGGCTCGTATGCCTCTTTGCGTCGCGCGACGACATGGCCGTGCTCGAACACGACGTGCTCGCCGCGCTCCGTGACGGGGCGCTCGAGAAGGCAAAATCACGCCTGCGCGAGTCGCCTTCGTTCGAAGCCAAAGTGGCACTCGCGGGACTGTCCGCGCGCGGCGCTCCGGCAGCAGAGGAGAAGATGGCGAGCGCGACGAAGGTCTCCAAGCTCACACTGGAGAAGAACCTCTCCGCGCTCGCGACGATCGGAGCGAATGCCCCTTTTGTCGGGCTCCTCGGGACCGTCATCGGCATCGTCGGCGCGTTCCGCGAGCTCGAGGCGGCGCAGGGGCGAGTCACCGCGCACCTCATGTCCGAAATCGGAGAGGCGCTCGTGGCGACGGCGGTCGGCCTCCTCGTCGCGCTCCCGGCGGTGGCCTTTTACAACGGGTTTCGACGCGCCGTTTCGGCTCGGCTTTCGCGCGCCGACGCGCTCGGACACGAGATTTTGGCGCACTTGAAAGCAGAGGGTTGAACCATGGCCGGAAGTACATCGGACGACGACGAGCCGGTCGCAGGGATCAACGTGACGCCGCTCGTAGACGTGGTGCTCGTGTGCCTCGTCGCGCTCATGGTCACTGCGACGGACCTCGCAGCGCAGAGCCTCGGAGTGGAGCTCCCTCGCGCCGCGACCGGCCAAGACGGCGAAAAGACGACGCTCACGATCGCGCTCGACGTTCAATCCGTCCTTTACCTCGACGGGACGCGCATCGACGAAGGCGCATTGCGGACCGCGGTTCGGTCCGCCCACGACAAAAGCCCCGATGTCCGCGCCACCGTCGCGGCCGACGGGCGCGTGCCCCACGCCGAGGTCGTGAAGGTGATGGACCTCCTCCGCGAAGAGCGCGTCTCGCATTTTTCACTCCAAGTACGGAAAGGAGGCTAAGCGATGCCCCCGTCGATGCTCCCTTCGTCGTGGGCCGCGAGCGGTCTCATTCACGCATCCGCGTTCGGCGCGCTCGCGCTCGGGGCCCACCGCGCCGGGCCCCCCGTGCGTCCCGCCGAGGTCGTGGAATTCCGGATGGACCCCGCTCCGGTCGCCGCGCCCAAAGAGGATATCCCTCCCCCGCCGGAGCCCGCGCCCGCGCCTGCCTCTGCCTCACCGCAGCGCGCGGC
>JAAFHV010000285.1 GCA_013297655.1 Myxococcales bacterium
GTCGGTCGGACCGCGCGGATCACGGCCAACGTCGGTCGGACCGCGCGGATCACGAACGGTATCGTGAGGTTGGGGCCAACGTCGCTCGGACTCGTCGTCGTTCGGACTCGTCGTCGTTCGGGGCCGGACTCTTCGTCGTTCGGACTCGTCGTCGTCGTTCGGACTCGTCGTCGCGGGGGCCAACGTCGGTCGGATTCGTGTCTTCTCGCGCTGGCGAACGTCCTTCGCACCGCGTCGGCGTGTCTCGACAAAAACGAAGCGGCGCACGCGATCTCTCGCGGCGCCGCGTCGTGGTGGCTCGGACCCGATCAGCCGCCCATCAATCCTTCTTCGCTTCGTAGTCGAAGCTCGAGGTCGCGCCGTAACCGCGGACGAGGACGCTCACGTTGGCGGCGGTGCGCACGTCGACGGTGCAGGACTCGTTCGAGCCGTTCTTGTACGGGCGGCAGTCGTAGATGCGGGTGGTCGCGGCCGCGCCGACCTTCACGTAGAGGTCCGCGTCGCCGTCGCCGGCGATCGTGAAGGTGTACTTGCCGGGCTGGAGGATGCCCGTATCGAAGCTCCGCGTGATGCCGCGCTGGAGGCCGTCGACCCGCGACTTGACGCCCTGCCACGTGGCGGGCGGGGGCTGCGCGCCAGGGGTGAACACGTTGTCTTCCTCGCCGGTGACGACCACGACCTGCGCGTCGTCGATGCCCTCGAAGATTTGCTCGTAGGTCATCGGCGAGTCGTGGCGGAGGAGGCCCTTCACGAGGGTCGTCGTCGCGTTCGACATCGAGCGGAAGAACGACGGGAGCGCGTTCGTCACGAACTCCATGTACTTCGTGCCGGTGGGGTCGTCCGGGTTCACGCGGGCGCGGGTCTGCGCGAGCGAGCCGTCCACGTAGGCGAACGTGTCGCAGCCGTTCATGAACACGATGACGTACTTGCCGGCCTTCCAGGAGCCCTTCTGGGCGAGGGCGCGCACGTTCTGGCCGAGGCCCGCGTGGCCGTTGTACGCGATGACGTCGGCGTTCGTGGAGAGCGCGTTGTAGCGCTCGTTGAACTTGGAATCGACGGAGCCGATGTTGTCGACGAGGAGCGCGGTGACGTTGATCTTCTTGCCGTCGGGGAGCGTGGCGGAGAACGTGACGTCCGGAACGGACACGCCGGGGTTCTGCGGCACGACCGCGGGCGTGCTCGTGACCGTCGCACCGAGGGTCGTGCGCATCGAGCGAAGGAACGCGTTGTATGCGTCGATGCCCGCGTCGCCGGAGGTCTTGCCGTCCTCGTATTTGCCGAAGATGGAGACGACGTTGAGCTCGTTGTCCTCCCACACCTTGGTGTACTCGGGGTACTTGCCGGTGGTGTTCTCGGTCGAGGGAGCCACCTTGGCGGTGAACTTGACGACGTCCTCGGGCTTGAGCGCGCAGCCGCTCCGCGAGGGGCGATAGTAGTACCACATGCTGCCCGCATCGACGTCGTGGGCGCCGAGCTCGACACACGCCTTCACGTAGGCCTTCGTGAACGCCTCTTGGCCCTCGAAGCTCGCGTCGCGCGGGAGGGTGAAGTCGTAGGTGCCGGGGAGGTTCTCTTTGGAGCCCCACGCGACGGGCAGCTTCGCGTGGTAGGTGACCTTGGTCTTGCCGTCGACCTGCGTGGTCTTCACGTCGGTGAGCACGAGGCGATCGAGGCGACCCACGGCGCGCGACCCGTTGAGCTGCCCGATCGTGTAGAGCATCTGATCGTTGATGATCGACTCGGCGTTGAACACGCTCGTCGCGGTGAGCTCGCCGTCGAAATCGAAGTCGAGGAGCGCGGCCTGGTTGCTCGTGAAGTCTTCCTCCGACTTGCCCGGCTCGCCCTCACCGTCGGTGGCGCTAGAGCAAGCGGCGAGGAGGAGCGCGGGGACCAGAGCAAACGCAGTGCGAAGACGCATGGCTCCCGGTTTGCAAGCCCGGGGCCAAGGTAAGCCCGTGTCCTACACGGTAGAGCACCCCGGAAACACGTGGTTTTCGAGGCGTACGACGCGACGCGGTGGATCGGTTGCGGCCCGGACCCTGGTCCATCAGGGCGCATCGGGGGGCGTCGGGGGCGTCGGCGCGGCGGCCGTTATTCGTCTTGGTTCTTCATGACGAGCGGCGAGGCGGTCACCGTCTGCGTCGCGGAGTCGAGCTTGCCGCTCCCCTCGAACGTCGAGAGCGTGCCGTCGCCGTCGAGATCGCCGTGCGCGATGGCGGTGAAGGAGCTCGCCGTCGCCTTGTAGTCGTATTGGTAATACTGCGGCGACATCATCTCGAACTTGAGGCAAGCGAACCCGGCGTTCGTCTTCTCGTCCGTGAGCCACTCGGCAGGAGCGGCCATGTACTTCTTCGCGGCCACGTCCGTCACGGAGGAGGGCACCGGCCTCGACGCGGATGGGCAGAGGCGATGCTCGATGAGGGCCGCCGCCCCAGGCGTGACGTTGTCGGACGGGGCCTCACGCTCGTACGCCTGCGCGGCGAGCTTCTGGAGCTGGCCCACGGTGTTCGTCGCCTCGGCGCCCTTCGCGGCCGAGAGGTACTTGCTCGTCCCGAAGATGGCGAGCACGGCGAGGATGCACACGCCGAAGACCAAGATGCCCAAGACCGCGACCACGACGATGACCACCGTCGCCGAGCTCGATCGTTGCTGCGGCGGCGGCAGCGGGTAACCGTAGGCCATGCTCAGAGGCTCGCGTTCTCGACCCGCGGGGCCGTCTTCGGTGACCAACGCGGAACCAGGTACTCGCGCACCACGTCGCCCACGAGGTGGAGGTGGCGCATGTGGTCGCCCGGGCCACCGCCGCGGAATCCGTGCACGTGGAGATCGCCCTGGTCGACCCGGTACGAGCGCACCATGCCGTCTGCGTTCTGCGACGACGACTCGTGCTTCGGAGCGGAGACCGCGCCCACGATCGCGAGCGCCGCTTCGGTGGTGCTCGCGTACTCGGGCGGGACGATGCTCGTGTGGGTCACGACGAGCTGCTTTTTCCCGGTCTGCGCCTCGCGCGCGAACCGAATGTACGGATCGAGCCCCGTGAGAGACACGCTCTCGACGCCCTGCGCGGAGCCCTTCGTGGGATCCTTGTAGCCGGCCTGGAGCGCGTCCAAGAGGATGAGGCTATCGACCTGCGCGAAGTACTTCGGCACCGCGAGCACGCGCCCCACCGCCCCGAAGCCCGCGCTCCACGCCACGATCCCGAGCTTGCGCACGTGAAGACCGGGGTGCTTTCGCTGCGACGCGACGGTCGACACGACCTCCGCGATCATGCGCCCGAACCGCGTGGGATCGGCCATCGCTTCTTGGTACGGGCCGCTCCCGAACGCGCCGAACGCCGCGCTCACCACGACGGCGTTGGCGTGGCTCTTCTGCCAGGAGCGACCCGCGAGCATCGCCGCGTTGAAGTGCACGATGACGTCGATTCCGCCGTCGTCGCCCCAGAAATCGCCCTTCGGAGCGAGGTAGGCGCCGAAGCTGACCCCGTGCCACGCGTCGTAGTCGACGACGTGGGACGTGGCGGCGCGGGCGAGGGCGTCGCGCTCGAGCTTCGCGAGGTCGTCCGTCTCGGGAGTGGGCGCGCGTGGCATCTCCGCGCGAACCGGCACGTAGCCGGGCGAGACCGAGGGCTCTCCTTCGGCCACGCCGCTGGTGGTGGTGACGAAAAACGTGACGAGGGCGAGGAGCGAAGCGCTTCGGCTCTTGCGAGCCATCATCCGAGGCGAATCCCCGGGGCCGGGAAGCCGTTGCAGAGCTCACGGATTTCGCCGGCGATTCGCGCGAGCAGGCCTTCGTCGGCGGGGGCCTTCGCGACCTCGTCCATCCACGCGGCGAGCTTGTCCATCTCTGGCCTGCCCATGCCGCGCGCGGTGACGGCGGCGGTGCCGAGGCGAATGCCGGAGGGATCGAACGGCTTCCGTGGGTCGAACGGGACCGCGTTGTAGTTGAGAACGATGCCGGCCTTGTCGAGCGCCTTCGAGGCGACCTTGCCGGTGGTGCCCTTCGACGTCATGTCGACGAGCATGAGGTGGTTGTCGGTGCCGCCGGTGGTGACCGCAAAACCTCGGTCGACGAGCTTCTGCGCGAGGTGCTTCGCGTTCTCGACGACGGCCTTCGCGTAGTCGACGAACGCCGGGTCGAGCGCCTCTTTTGCGGCGACCGCGATGCCGGCGGTGGCGGCGTTGTGGGGCCCGCCCTGGAGACCGGGGAAGACGGCCTTGTCGATCGCGTCGGCGTGGGCCTTCTTGCAGAAGATCATGCCGCCGCGCGGGCCGCGGAAGGTCTTGTGGGTGGTGGAGGTGACCACGTCGGCGATGCCGATCGGCGAGGGGTGCACCCCCGCGGCGACGAGACCCGAGATGTGCGCGATATCACACGCCAAAATGGCGCCCACCTCGTCCGCGATGGAGCGGAACGCTTGCCAGTCGAGGGTGCGCGGGTACGCGGTGGTGCCGGCCCAGAGCAGCTTCGGCTTGTGCTCCTTCGCGAGCGACCGGACCTCGTCCATGTCGATGCGGTGGTCTTCCTTGCGGACGCCGTAGGGCACGCTCTTGAAGTACTTGCCGGTGATGCTGACGGCGTGGCCGTGGGTGAGGTGGCCGCCGGCGGGGAGGGCGAGGCCCATCACGGTGTCGCCGGGCTTGCAGAACGCGAGGTACACGGCGAGGTTCGCGGGGCTGCCCGAGTAGGGCTGCACGTTCACGTGGATGTCGGCCTTGTCGCCGTGGGCGGTGCGGCCGAAGAGCTCTTTCAAGCGCGAAATCGCGAGCTCCTCGACCTGGTCGATGACCTCTTGGCCCTCGTAGTAACGCTTCTTCGCGTACCCCTCGGAGTACTTGTTCGTGAGCACCGAGCCGGTGGCCTCGATGACGGCGCGCGAGGCGTAGTTCTCGCTCGCGATGAGGCGCAGCGTCTCGTGCTCGCGGCGGTTCTCGTCGGCAATCAGCCGAGCCATTTCTGGGTCGCGGGTCGAGAGGGAGGGGTCGCGGTCGCTCATGAGGACCCGGGTTTTAGCCGAGGATCCTCGTTACCGAAACCCTTAAACCGCCGATCATGGGCCTCCTGAAAGGTGCGAGCGCGGGTATGAATGCATGATGCATGTAAGGGATCGCGCTGACGCCTTTACAGGGCGACCCGAAGAAGGCAGCATGCGCTGGCTCGTAGCGCCTCCAGATCCATGAAACGACGGCCGTTTTTAGCCAACGCACCCCGCCGTGCCTCCTCGTTGACGGCCGCGTTCGCCTTTGCGAGCGTCGTGTCGCTCGTGCCTGCGCGCGCGCTCGCTCAAGATGCACGCGTGCCGTCGGAGTCACCTCCGCCCGCGGCCGCGCCCTCGGCCGTTCGAGCGCCAGAGCCGCCCGCGGCACCGAACGCCGCTGCCGCGCCATCGACGAACGCACCGCCCGCGTCCGTGTCGCCACCGCCGACCGCGACGCCTGCGACGACCTCGCCGAAGGGCGATCTTCCGCCCGTCACGCCGCCGCTCGCCGTCGCGCCCCCGCCTGCTGCGGCTGCAGTGCCGGCACCTGCGCCCGCTCCCGCGATCGATCCGAACGACGCGGACGCCCCCGAGCGACGCGTAGTGAAGCACTTCTACCGGAAGGGCTTCATGCTCACGTTGGTGCTCGGTGGCGCGCTGGGGCAGGGCAGCGGTTACCCGAACGACGTGCAGAAGATCGGCAACCCCGACTACTTCTCGCGCTCTCCGGTGATGCCGGGCTCGTCGTTCCAGGTCGTGGTCGGCGGCGCGTTGACCGACTATTTCAACTTCGGTGTTCTCTTCGGCGGCACCGGCTTCAAGAGTGACGAGTGGGAGGTCCGCGCCACCACCGTCGGCTTCCGAATCGAGGCGTTCCCGGGAGTGCTCGCGTTTCCGCGCTCGAAGGTGCTCGCGAACCTCGGCATCGGCGGCGACTTCGGCGCCGGTGTGTTGAACGTGCAGGCGGTGGGAAACTACCCCGGCGTCATGGGCTTCCAGACCATGCTCGGTGTCGGCGCCTTCTACGAGTTCAAGCTGTTCTCTCTCTTGGGCGGCCACGTCTCGATCTCGCCGGAGCTCTCGTACAAGGCCGCGTACCACGCGTCGTCGCAGATCAACTTCGGCAACCTGACTGCGCGCCTCACCTTCTACGGCGGGCCTTAAATTATCGGGCGCGGCGCGCTCGCCAATCGCTCTGCGCTCGCGGGTCCGAGCTCGGCCGCGTGACGCGCGCCGTTCCTTAGATGCCGCCGTCGACGATGTCGTAGGTCGGCGGCTTGTGGCCCTTTTGTGGCGCTTGAGGGGAGCTCGGTTTTGCCGTCGCGCTCTTCGCCCGCTGCGCAGGTGGGACAGGTTGCAAGGGCTCGGGTAGTGGCTCGGCGGTCGCTATCGCGGGTGGTGGCTCCTCGATCGGCGGTGGCGGGGCGGGGAGATTCGGCGGGGGAAGCGCAGACGCCGGCGCGAGCACGACCGGGACGAGCTCGGGGACCTTCGGATCCGGTGTCGTCGCGCATGCGGCGAGAGCGACCGCGCTCGCCGCGGTGACGATGACCTTCGCGCGCTCGGAGAACGAGGGCGTGCACGCGCTCGGGAAGGCATGGCCGTCGGCGAGCAGGATCGCGCCGTCGTGTGTTCGCACGTGGAGATGCACACACACCGCCGCGCCACCATCGCGCGTCGCGACGAGCGCCTCGGCTTCGCCGTAGGTGAGCTTCGACACGTCGATGACCGACTTGTCGCATGCGGCGCAGTGGCGCGTTCGCTCGGAGGCGGGGGCCATCGTGTCCCATCCGACGGTGCACGGTGTCTTCACGCGGAGCGCGTCGGCGAGCGGAAGTCTTCGCATCGGTCTCAGCGTAAGGGAGCCCACGCCGTCGTCAAACGCGGCTCCGCGCCGGCTGCGCACGAGGGCGTCGCGTTCGCCCGAGGGTGGGCCGCGCGACGAAGGTCAGCACCGTCGCCTTACCGCGACGCGACGCGAGCGAATCGAGGACCCTGTCGAGGGTCGCCTCGGTGATCTCGCCGCCGAGGAGCCACGCTCCAGATGTGCGATGCTCGAGGCGCCGTCGACGCGCCTCCGCGGTCGGACGAACGGCGATGCGCGAGCGAACGAGCGAGCGATCCCGCGGGACGGGACGAGCGAAGCTCGTACGGATGGCCCTATGGCCCGTTGGGAGGGAGGTCCGCAGGACCGAGCGACGCGACGAAGGAGCCATGCCGCGCTGAGATCGGAACGTGTCGGGTGGTGCACGAAAAAGCAGAGACGAACCAAAAAGCGCCGCTACCATGGCCTCTGCAAGTCTTGGACATGCTTGAGAAAGCGCGCCCGACGGCGACGCGTGGGGAGTGGCCTCGATGGTGATGCTGGTGGTGGGGGTCGTCCTTCTGGCGTGCGCGCTCACGGCGCTCGCGGGTGCGTATCGCATCGTGGCCGAGGCGTTTCACGACAGCGTCTACCTCGGGCTGCTCGTCATGTTCGTTCCCCCCGTGCTGGTCATCTTCGTGCTCGCGCGCTGGTCGATGTGCTGGCCAGGGACGAAGCGACTCGTCACCGGTGGAGCGGCGTTCGCCCTCACGTGGACCTTCGCCGTGCCGGTGGTGCGTTCGAGCGGCGACCTCGCGAAGATGCGCAAGGCGGCGGGCTTCCTGGAGAACGCCCACGACGCGCCCTACAAGTGCCCCGTCGACCCCAAGGCGTCTGCCGGCTTCGGAACGTACTGCTGCACACGGCAGGGGTGGCAGCTCGTGACCCACGGGGGATGCTCGAGCACCTACCGGCCCACGACCGTGTGCAACCCCACGCGCCTCGGGGTCGTCGAGGAAACCGTGTGCGGCACGGTGGGGAGACCGCTCCCTCTCATCCAAAGGGAGTAGCGCGCGCGCACGAGAGCGTTTACCGCGCTCGTCTCGGTTGCGTATGCTGGGCTCGAGATGGCCGGAGTCGATCCCCTCGCACTGAAGGGCGTGTTGCTGGAGGGGCATGTCACGATCGAGAGGGCGCTTTCCGAGACACCGTATTTCGTAGCGTATCGTGCGGTCGTGCGTGGGCTCGGCGAGCCCGTCGCGCTGAAGGCCTTCCGCGTCTCGCCGAAGGCCGATGAAGCCCGGGTGTCTGCGTTCGTGGAGGCGATTGCCTGGTGCGCGGGTCGGATCGACGAGCTCTCGCGCCGCGATCCGGCGGCTCCCTCGCTCGTGTCGTATGGCCTCGCGACGGCGGGTGGGAACCGCGTTCCCTACGTGGCGACCAGGTGGCTCGACGGCCCGATGCTCGCGGCGGAGCTCGACTTGCGAACCGCGGCGGTGCCCACGCCGGAGATCGGAGGCTGGCTCCGCGACGTCGCGGGCGTGCTCGACGCGGCGCACGACCTCGGCGTCGTCCACGGAGATTTGTCGCCCGCGACCCTGCTCGTCGAGAAGGTCACGGGCGGCGCCCCGCGCCTCCGCGTCACGGACTTCGGTCTCGCGTCACTCCTGCAAACGTTCGGCGCCGAGATGGCGCAAGCCGCGACGTACGAGCCCAAGAACGCGCCCCCCGAGCAGCTCGATCCGGTCGCCCCGGAGCGCTCGCCCCAATGCGACGTGCACGCCCTCGCGCTCACCGTGCTCGAGACGATGCTGCCGCGTCTCAAGCGAAAGACCGGGCCGCTCGCGCAGCGAAAGAAGCGGAGCCTCGAAGCCGCCGATCGACCCACTCCGAAGAAGCTCGGGCTCGCGATCCCTCCCGCCCTCGCGGAGGTGTTCGAGCGCGCGACGGCCGCAAAAGCGGCCGACAGATTCCCGAGTGTTTCCGAATTCTTGGATGCACTTCGGCGCGCAGAGCCGGCGTTCTCGACCGCGAGCATGGCGCCCGTACGCGCGGCACCCGCGAAGGCCGCCGCGCTCGGTCAGCTCGCGGCCGCGAAGCGGCCCGGGCTCGACGCGGTGTCGCCAGGCGCGGCCGGTCAGGGTGCTCCTGCCGCTGCCGTCGCGAGCGCGGGTCTTCGGGCGGAGCCGCCTGCGCGCGCGGCCGATCTACGAGCGTCCGCCTCTGGCTCCCCGCTTCGAATCGGCGGCGCGAGCGATCCGCCACCGCCGCTTCGAATCGGCGGAGCGAGTGATCCGCCGCCGCCGCTTCGACTCGGCGCCTCGCCGCGCGCGTCGGAGGGCCCACGCGGGATGGGCTCTGGCTTCGCGATCCCCGCGATCCCGCCTGCGCCGAAGGCTCCCGCGTTCGCGCACGCGCACGCGCACGCGCACGCGAACGAGCCGAGCGCCGGCATCGAGGCAGGGCCGGCCGCCCCGGTGGACGAGCGCGACCGCGCGTTCGGCGAGTCGACGGCGGTCGATCGTTTGCCCGAAGGTATCGTCGATGCCCCGTTGTCGCAGCCGCCGCTCTCGCGCACACAAGAGGGCTCGTCGCGCGGCGAGACGACCGCGGTCGACCTGATCGCGCCCGCGTCCGAGCCCCCGCGCCCTCCCTCGCAGGTTCCCCCTTCGGGTCGCACCGCGGTCATGGCGTCGCGCCCGGAGCTCCCCGCTCATGTGGAGCCTGCCTCGGCAGACGCGACACGAATGGCGATCCCGGTCGACGCGCGGCTCGCGGGAGTGCTCGCGGCCCGTCCCGAGCGCCCCGATCCGACGCCCGCGCCGGCTCCGCTCGAAGCGGCACGTTCGCACCACGCGATGTCCGTCGATCCGCGCGTCACGGCCCCGATGGTGCCCGTGTCCGTCGCAATCGATGCGTCGGCGGTCCCCGAGGATCACCCTCGCGGCGAGGGCCCGCCCCCCGAGGTGTTCAACCCTTCTCGTACGCAACCGCTCGGGCCAACACCGACCGCGCAGGCGGTGCCGTTCGGCGCGGGGTTCGGGGCAGCGCCTCCACATGCGCCAGTGGGCCCATCCGCGCAGGGCTCGGGTTTGTCCGAGCCCGCGCTCGTCGCGCCTGCGTTCGTGGGCACGCTCGAGCCCTCCGCTCCAGGCCCCATCGCAGAGCGGCGGCCGTCGCAGCCCATGTTCGCGGCCTCGCCGTCGGGGCAGCACGGGCATGCAACACCGAGCTCGGCGCTCGCGCCTGGCGAGGCTCGCCGACCCGCTCCCGCAGCGAGCCTCGAAGCCCGCAACGCGGCGTTCGAGCGGCGCCCGTCGCAGGGCCACTACGTCGACGACGATCCACCGACGCCTCCGCTCGAGAGCTCGCGGCCGCTCGTCATCGGGGGTGCGATCGGCGCGGTGGTGCTCGTGCTCGTCGTCGTCGGCTTCGCGCTCGGAGGCAGAAAGTCGGCGTCGGTCGCCGAACCTACGGCGCCGAGCAGCGTCGCGCCGATCACCCCGACCATCACGAACGCGTCGGCGAGCGCGGCCACGTCGGCAACCGCTCCGTCGACGGCACCACCTTCGCCCGTCGCGTCCGAGTCCGCCACTCCGGCACCTGCGACGCCTTCCGCGATCGCGTCGGCGGGCGCCTTCGACGCCACCAAGGCGCAAGCGTCGCTCGACGCCGTGCCCGGAACGCAGAGCGAGTGCCGGAAGCTGAACGGACCGCGGGGCAAGTGGAAGGCGACTGCCACCTTCGAGCCGACCGGCAAGGTGAGCGACGTCGAGCTCGACAAGCCCTTCAATCGAACGCCGGCCGGCAAGTGTGTCATCGGTCATTTGAAGCAGGCCGAGGTGCCCGCGTTCGCGGGCCCCGCGCAGAAGGCCAGCACCGTCGTCACAATCGCAGTCGCTGGCAAATGACCGAGATGAAAGGTCTTTTGGGGCCGATGGCGCCGGCCGCGAGCTGATAAGCTAGGCGCGTGTCCTCGTCCGATCCGTTCGGTCTCGTCGGCCAAATCCTCGACGGGCAGTTTCGCGTCGACCGTTTCATCGGCGAAGGCGGCTTCAGCGTCGTGTATGCGGGGCAGCACTTGGGGCTGTCGGAGCCGATCGCGCTGAAGTGCATGAAGCTGCCCGCGCAGCTCAGCTCGGCGCTCGTGGAGACGTTCGTCCAGCGCTTCCGCGACGAGAGCCGCCTCCACTACAAGCTCTCCCAAGGAAACCTGCATATTGCACGTACCATGGCAGCGGGGACCACCGTGTCGAGCGTCACGCGCGCGCTCGTTCCCTACATGGTGCTCGAGTGGCTCGATGGCCACTCGATGGCGACGGAGCTCGAGCGGTCGCGCGAGCGGCGTCCCTTGCAGCAGGTCATGGAGCTCTTCGAGACGGCGGCCGACGCGCTGTCGTTCGCGCAGTCGCAGGGGGTGGTTCATCGT
>JAAFHV010000286.1 GCA_013297655.1 Myxococcales bacterium
GGGACGATGCTGACCCACCACGCGATGGTGTCGGCGACCGAGTCGATCACGACGTACCTCGAGAACAAGCCGAGCGACATCGTCGTCGACCTGCTCCCGCTCTCGTTCGACTACGGGCTCTACCAGTGGATCAACGTGAACCAGTTCGGCGGCACCTTGGTGCTCGAGCAGTCGTTCTCGTATCCGGCGCCGATCCTGAAGCGGGTGACGGAGCTCCAGGTCACCGGCCTCCCGGTGGTGCCCACGATCGCCTCGATCTTGAAGCAGTACGAAGCGAAGGGGCTCATTCTGCCCACCGTCGAGTACGTGACGAACACCGCCGCCGCGCTCTCGGGCTCCCACATCGCGACCCTCAAGGCGATCTGCCCGAACGCGCGCATCTACTCGATGTACGGCCTCACCGAGTGCAAGCGGGTGAGCTACCTGCCGCCCTCGGAGATCGACAAGCGCCCCGACTCGGTCGGCAAAGCGATGCCCAACCTGGAGACGTACATCGCCGATCCCCAGGGAAAAAGGCTCCCGCCGAACACCCCCGGTGAGCTCGTCGTGCGAAGCCCGCAGGTGATGAAGGGCTACTGGGAGAAGCCGGAGAGCACCGCGAAGCGCCTCAAGCCGAGCCCCGAGATCCCGAACGAGATGCACCTCTTCACCGGTGACACGTTCAAGATGGACGAGGACGGCTACCTGTATTTCGTGGCCCGCACCGACGACATCATCAAGTCGCGCGGCGAGAAGGTGAGCCCGAAAGAGGTCGAGAACGTGATCTACGGCATGGCCGGCGTGGTCGACGCCGCGGTCGTGGGGCGCCCCGACGAGGTGCTCGGCCAGGCCGTTCACGCGTACATCGTCTTGACCGACGAGATGGTCGAGGGCGGCAAAGCGAAGATGATCCCCGCCGAGGTGCAGCGCTTCTGCGGGCAGAAGCTCGAGCCCTTCATGACCCCCAAGTTCGTGACCTTCTTGAAAGAGATGCAGAAGACCACGAGCAACAAAATCTCGAAGACGAACCTCGAGGACTTCGCGAAGGCGCACTACCTCTCCGGCGATAAACCCTGGGAAAAGTAGGCCCCGATTCGTGTTCTCGACAGGCGCGCCTCGCATCGGAAACCTCCGGCACGGGGCGCGTCTTCGTTTCGCGACCCGCGGCGGTCCGATGGCGGCCGTGTCAACGCGCGCGTTCGCGTGCGCGGGCGAGACGCGCGTAGTGGTTCACGAGCTCCGTGAGCGAGAGGCGGAGGAGGCGCGTGCTCTCGTCCGGCGCGAGCTCGGAAGGGCGCCACGCGTCGGTCGGCTCGGGAGCGTCGCCGAACGTCAAGTCCGGGAGCGGCGTACGCGTGCGTGGCAGAGCTTTGGACGCCACGGGGGGTGAAGGGAGGAGCGTCGAGCGCGGAGGGGGCTCGTGCGGATCGTCGTCGCACGTGAAGCGTACGGGCCTACGCCGGGCGAGCGCTGGACCGAGACCGATGGCGGTGGTCTCGTCGCTCCCGTCCGCGAACGTGTCGTTCGCAGCGGCAGCGGCGCGCGCCGTCTCGACGAGGGTGAACAGGGGAAATCGCAGCGTGTCACGCGCTCCGTGCATGATCCCCGTATTGCGAGGGTCGTGCCGAGCGAGGTCCCCCGCGGACGGACCGCAACCTCGCGGGTCGCGGTGTGCGACGGCGCGGAACGAGGCCTCGTGACCTCGCGCGTGCGGCGCGGAGGAAGCAGCGAGCGCGCGAGCCGAGGTCGCGCAAGCACGCGTGCGCCGTGTGGTGCGATGTCGTCGCTGGGGCGCGGCGTGCTGGCGATCGCTTCGTCGGGGTGAGCACGAGCCCGTTGTCGCTTCGTCGGGCGACGAGGCCCGCTTTGGTGGTGGCCCGCTTGGCTCAGTCGCTGCAGCCGACGCCTTCGTCGACCACGTCGACGCCGGGGGTGAGCACGACGCCCTTGGAGCCGTCGCGATCGACGAGGGTGAGCTCGTGCTTGCCGCTCGGGTTGCCCGGACCGCCGAGCCACAAGATGCCGTAGCGGCCGTCCGGGAGCGGGCAGGGGGCGACGGAGTTGTTGAACTCTTTGCCGATCGCGGTCGGGTTGCCGCCCGCTTTTGGCTTGAGCCACACGATTTCGGGTGAGTTGCCGCCGACGGGCCACGCCGCTTCGAAGAGGAGGCCGTCGAGCCCTTCGTGTGGATTCTGCACGTGATTTTGGCGCGGGTTGGGGAGGGCGTCGCGGCCGACGAGCTTCTTGAAGCCGGTGCCCGTCACGCTGACCTCGCACGCGTCGTTGTTGCCGCCTTCGGGATACGGCACCTCGCCACAATCGAACGTGACGCGCTGCCCGTCGAACGTGAGGGCGGCCATGTTGTTGTAGGCGTAGGTCGACGCGCCGGTGAGGAGCTGCTTCGCAGACCAGCCCGCGCCCTGCTTTCGTGTGGCCCAGAGGTCGGTTCGATGAGGGCCGCCCTCGGCCGGGAAGATGATGAGATCGCCGCTCGTGGTGATCGCCGAGACGCCCTCGGGGTAGATCTCCTCGCCGCCAGGCTTCACCGCTTCGCCGGACGCGAGATCGCCCGCGACGCGCAAGAGGCACTCGCCTTGGCAGCCGAAGCGGTCGCCGGCGAAGACGAGCCATTTCCCGTCGAGGCTCGCGCCCGCGTAGCGATCGCGGTTGCCGCGGCTCACGGCGTTGAGCTTGAGGCTCATGTTCTCGGGCTGCGCGCCCGCCTTGGCTTGGATGCGGAGGAGACGGCCGGCGAGCTCGTAGTAGAAGTGACCTCCGCCGGCGGTGGGGAGCGGAGGCGGCGGAGGCGGCGGCTCCACGATCGCGCCGTCGGGAAGCACGGTGGGCGCGGTGCCGTCTTGGCCCGGGTTCGTGGTGGAGCCGTCGGCGGAGATCACGATGCCGCCGTCGGCCTCGCCCTCCGAGTCGCCGCACGCGGGCGCGGCCATCCCGGCGCTGACGAGGACCATAAGGAGAACAAAAGAAGGCAGCGGTCGACGCATCCGAGGATGGTAACCGCTGTCGCCCGCGAGGGCCCGTCATTCGAGGCCTGCGGGCCTTACGCTACGGCAAGGTCGCGCCGATCCGTGGAGAGCGTCGCGCGCGCTCGCGCCAGGTGTACGTGCAAGCTGCATGTACCGCGCGCCGCGCGCGTCGCGTCACTCGTACGCGAACGTAAACGTGCGATCTGCACGTATCGCGCGGCGTGCCGAGCGCGGTGCGCGGCGGGCGCGGATCACTCGAGCTCGTGCGCTCCGTACGCGACCGGCGCGGTGCGGGGTGCGCCGTAAAAGTCGGTCCCGATCGTCGGCGAGACGGCGCCGCCGCCTGTCTTCAGGATGGCCTTCACGGAGGGCTTCAGCTTCCACCCGAGGCCGAAGAGGTCTTCGGTGCCCTGATCGGCTTCGCCCATTTTGCCGTCGAGCACGAGCCCGACCGCGCTCCATTTGCCGTCGAAGGCGGGATCGACCTCGCAGTCGGGGTCCCCCGCGCAGGCCGAGCGGATGAACTTGTTGTTGCGGAAGATGCCGGTGATGCCGGTCTGGTCGACCGCGTTGTAGGCCTTCACGTCCTTGAACGCGTTGAAGACCTCGGTCGGGGGGGCGGGGCGCCCGTCGCTGTACGCGGCGTGGATCGCGACGACGGCGGGGCCGGTGAAGTTCACGAACGCGTTCTCCTCGACGAGCTCGAGGCCCTGATCGGCCTCGACGACAGTGAAGCCGAACGAGCTGCCCGAGGTGGGGCCACCGCCGTGTGCGATCGCGAGGTTCTTCTGGAAGGTGGCGCGCTCGTAGCCGATGGCGAGATAAAACGGGCGGACGAGGTCCCACCCGGTGCCGCCCTTTTGGGAGCCCACGTCGCCGGTGCGCGCCGGATCGCCGGACACCGTGATGACCGTGTTGTGGATGACCCGCGCGCCGCGTCCGCGGTCGTCGAGCATGATGCCGGTCGCGTTGCGCTCGTTGTAGAACTTGTCCTGCGTGGTCTTCACGCCGGGCGACTCGGTGATGGTGGTGAGGCCGCCGGAGTGCACCATGTTGTTCGCGATGAGCGCGTCGCCGGATTTGTCGACGCGGATGCCGCGCACGAACACCTGGCTGCGGTCCGGGTTCCCGGTGGTGGCGGGCGGGTCCATGATCACGTCGCCGCCGTAGACCTTGTTTCGCTCGATGCGGAGGCGTTCCGACTCGGACGTGAGCATGCCCCAGCTCAGGCACGACTCCCAACACGTGGTGGTGCCGCCGCGGATGACGTTGTCGGTGATCTCGAGGTCGGTCTCGCCGACGGCGAGGATGCCCGCCGCGGCGGTGTACCCGTTCGCGTCGGTGCGGGGCTTGTCCCAGGTGATGAAGTTCTTGTGGATCTTGCGCCGGCCGACCGACGCGACTGTGATCGCGACCGCGCCGTCGGCGCCATTTCCGGAGCCGCCGCTGATCTTGTTCTCTTCGACGTCGATGTTGCCTGCGCCCTGCAGGTACATGCCGTAACTGCCCGTCCCGATTCCGTTTCCGGGCGAGGGCGCGGAGCTGTCGAGGCACTTGCCGGTGCCGCCGTTGACGTCGTTGTGGAAGAGGAGCGGCGAGCCCTCGACGACCCACACGGCCATGCTCCCGAAGCCGTTGTCGCAGACGCCGGAGCCGCCTTTGATTTTGTTGTCGCGGATGGTGGGCGAGGTGCCGTCCGAGATGACGAGACCGACCGAGCCGGAGGGCCCGCCGCCGGGATCGATCGTGAAGCCCTCGAGCACGACGTCGCGGTTGATGCGGGTGCTCTCACGGCGGACGGCGTAGGCGAGGGCCTGGATGTTGTCCTTCGAGTACGCGCCGTTCTCGATGATGGTCTCGTTCGTCGACGCGAAGCCCTTGTCGTAGCCGAAGCCGGCGTCGCGCTCGAACGTGGAGCAGTCGAAGCCGCCGCGCAGGTTCATCGGGTGGGTGACGACGAGGTTCTGCTCCTTGTAGGTGCCGGCGCAGACGCGCACGTCGTAGCGATCGGCGACCGCGCTGTCGTCGGTGCTGCTCTCGCCGGCGCGGGAGGCGGCGACCGCGTCCACCGCGGCCTTGATCGTGGCCTTCGGTTTCGCCTTCGAGCAGCCGTCGTTCTTGTCGTCGCCCTTCGCCGAAACGAACATGACCGGATCTTTGCACGGAGGCGGCCGGGGGCAGTCTTCGCTCGGGAGGCAGTTCACGCTCGCAGCGGCGTCCGTCACGGTGCCGGGCAGCTCGAGCTCCGCGCACCCCGACGCCGACGAGCCCCCGATCGCTGCCAAGAAAGCGACGCCGCCAAAAAAGAGAACCTTCCGCATGCCTCGCATCGTACGCGAACGCCCTAGCAGCGTCGAGGCCATGCCCGCGTGGATCCGCCCCTGGATTTGACGCCTCGAGCGACCACGAGACGGGGCCGCGAGACGCTCAGAAGAGGCGCGCCGCGATGTCGTCCGTGAAGAGCCAAGCGGACCGCGGGATGCGGAGCCGAGCGCCCTCGCGGACGAGCCGGCCGCGCGCCTCGAGGGCTTCGATCGCCCTCGTTCTCTCGCGTGAGAAGGACTCGACACCGAGCCCGCGCGCCGCCTCGTCGAGGTCGAGCCCGGAGGCCAAACGGAGGCCCAGCATGATGCGCTCCTTGAGCCGCGTCTCCCCCGAGAGGGCTTCGGTCTCGGTCGCGAGGCTCGCGACGTCGTCGTCCATTTTGGCGACGCGGACGTAGGCCTCCGGGGACGGCGTGTTTCGGTAGCGGGTGGCCGTCGTGCCTTCGCCGGCGTCGCCGTCGGCGTGGTTGTTGAGCGCGCCGACCGCGCCGCAGCCGAGCCCGAGGTACTCGTCGCCGCGCCAGTAGCCCAGGTTGTGTCGCGCTTCTTCTCCCGGTCGCGCGAAGTTCGAGATCTCGTAGTGCCCGAGCCCGCGCCCCGTGAGCGCCTCGTCCACCGCGAGGAAGGCCTCTGCGACGCGTCCGTCGTCCGCGAGCGGGAGCCGGCCCACCTTCGCGAGCTCCCCGAAGCGGGTGCCCGGCTCGATCGTGAGCTGGTAGGCCGACACGTGGGAGAGCCCGAGATCGGCGAGGGTGGTCGCCTGCCGCGCGGCTTCTTCCGGTGCCTGCTTGGGGAGGCCGAAGATCAAATCCGACGACACGCGGAGACCTTCGACCCGGAGCGCGCTCTCGACCGCGTCGAGGGCGCCTCGTGCGTCGTGGAGGCGGCCCAAAAACGCGAGCTCCTCCCGATCGAGCGACTGCGTGCCGATCGACACGCGACCGACCCCGACGTCACGGAGCGCCTGCGCTTTGTCCCCGTCGAGGGACGTGGGGTTGCATTCGCAGGTGACCTCGAGCGTGTCCGACACGTGCCCGGCGAACGTGGACAAGATGCCGGCGAGCACGCGCCCGAGGCTCTTCGTGGCCCAGAGGCTGGGGGTGCCGCCGCCGAAGAAGACGCTGTTCAGCTCGAATGGCGCGTGGCGTGCCGCGAGCCCTTTCGCGCGCTTTTCGAGCTCGGCGAGCACGGCGTCGGCGTAGCCCTCGTGGTCGATCGCGTCCCGTGGTTTGGCGTAGCTCGTGAAGTCGCAGTAGGGGCACTTCGCGAGGCAATAGGGAAAATGCACGTAGACCGAGCCCATGCGCCGCTCATACGCCTCTTTTTGCGAGGTCGCACGCGAACCATTCGTGCCAACCGGGAGAGCGAAGCTCGCACGGGTGGCACGATGGACCGTGGGGAGGGAGGTCCGCAGGACCGAGCGACGCCACGAACCATTCGTGCCAACGGGACGAGCGAAGCTCGCACGGGTGGCACGATGGACCGTGGGGAGGGAGGTCCGCAGGACCGAGCGACGGCACGAACCATTCGTGCCAACCGGGAGAGCGAAGCTCGCACCGGGGGCACGATGGACCGTGGGGAGGGAGGTCTAGGACCGACCAACGCCACGAACCATTCGTGCCAACCGGGAGAGCGAAGCTCGCTCGGGGGGCACCATGGACCGTGGATGCACCATGAACGCCGTGTCGCGGAGTCGTCGCTTCGTTGCCCGGAAATGGGCGCGGTGTTACCGTAAAGAACAGCGAGAAGGCCTGCCCTCCCGCCTCCCATGCTCCCAGTCGAAGAACTGATCCATCGCATTCGCGCCTACCAGCCCACGGCCGACGCGGAGCTCATCAAACGAGCGTACGACTACAGCTTCCGCATGCACGCGGGGCAGATGCGCAAGTCGGGGGACCCCTATTTCATCCACCCCGCGAGCGTCGCCGGCACCATCGCCGATCTGAAGCTCGACACCGCGAGCGTCTGCGCCGGCCTCTTGCACGACGTCGTGGAAGACACCCTTGCGACGACCAAGGACATCGAGCGCGAGTTCGGCGACGAGATCGCGCAGCTCGTCGACGGGGTGACGAAGCTCTCCAAGATCAACTTCACCTCGAAGGAAGATCGCCAAGCGGAGAACTTCCGCAAGATGGTCGTCGCGATGTCGCGCGACATCCGTGTGCTGCTCGTGAAGCTCTGCGACCGCGTCGACAACATGCGGACGATGGAGCACATGAAGCCCGATGCGCAGGAGCGTATCTCCCGGGAAACCATGGAGATTTACGCCCCGCTCGCCAACCGCCTCGGCATGGCGAACTTCAAGTGCGAGCTCGAGGATCTGGCCTTCCGCTACCTCGAGCCCGATGGGTTCATCGAGGTCTCCGAGGGCATCAAGAAGACCAAGAACCAGCGCGAGAAGTACATCACCGAGGTCTGCAAGACGCTCTCGAGCCGCCTCGCCGAGCAGGGCTTCGCCGCCGACGTCTCCGGGCGCGCCAAGCACCTTTATTCGGTGTGGCGGAAGATGAAGCAGAACGAGTGCACCGTGGAGCAGGTGCACGACATCATCGCGTTCCGCGTGATCGTGGAGAGCGTGAGCGACTGCTACGCGTCCCTCGGCGTGATCCACTCGAAGTGGACGCCGGTACCGGGCCGCTTCAAGGACTACATCGCGCTCCCCAAGCCCAACATGTACCAGTCGCTCCACACGACGGTCATCGGGCCCGGCCGCGAGCGGGTGGAGGTGCAGATCCGCACCCACGAGATGCACCGCGTCTCCGAGCGCGGCATCGCCGCCCACTGGAAGTACAAAGAGCGCCACTCCGGTGGCGTCTCGGACGACGACGCGGCCCGCTTCGGCTGGCTCAAGAAGCTCATGGAATGGCAAAAGGATCTCAAAGATCCGGCCGAGTTCCTCGAGGGCGTGAAGGTCGACCTCTTCCAAGACGAGGTCTACGTGTTCACCCCCAAGGGCGACGTACGTGTCTTCCCGCGCGGGGCCACGCCGATCGACTTTGCCTACCAAATTCACTCTCAGCTCGGCGACCACATCACCGGCGCGCGGGTGAACGGCAAGCTCGAGTCGATCCGCCACAAGCTCCGTAACGGCGACGTGATCGAGGTCGTGACCTCGCCGAGCCAGCAGCCGAGCAAAGACTGGCTCGACTACGCCGCTACCACCAGCGCCCGCGCCAAGATCCGCGTGTTCCTCCGCGCCGAGCACCGCGAGCGTTCGTTCCGCCTCGGGAAGGAGCTCGTCGAGCGCGAGTTTCACAAGGCGAGCGTGTCGTTCTCGAAGCTGCAGAAGAACGAGAACGAGCTCCGCAAGGTGCTCGAGGCGCTCAAGGTCTCCAACATCGACGAGCTCTTCATCTCCGTCGGCTACGGGAAGATCGACCCGCGCGACGTCCTCCACACGGTCGCGCCGCCCTCCGAGGACGGAAAAGCGGGGGAGGCCCCGGAGAGCATCCGCGAGGGGCGCCTCGCCGGGTTCGTACGCAAGATCGTCAACGGCGACGACGCAGGCGGCATTCGCCTCAACGGCATCGACGACGTGCTCGTGCGCTACGCCAAATGTTGCAACCCGCTCCCGGGGGACGACATCCTCGGGTTCATCACCCGCGGTCGCGGCATCACGATCCACCGGCGCGGCTGCACCAAAGCCTTCGACACCGATCCCGAGCGTCGGGTCGAGATCCAGTGGGACGCGAAGGCGAAGATCAACCGCACCGTGCAGCTCAAGGTGGTGACCCAGAACCGGGTCGGCATCTTGGCGACGGTGGGCAGCACGTTCAGCGCGCAGGGGATCAACATCACCGAGGCCAACTGCCGCGCCGGCGACGACGGCCGCGCGGTGAACATCTTCACCTTCATGTGCTCGGATTTGAGCCAGCTCAAGAACGTGATGCGCGCCTTGCAAAAGGTCGCCGGCGTGGTCGCGGTCGAGCGCGCGTAGCGTCGCTTCCGAGGCTGACGCGGCAAACATCCCCGCCGGTCGCGAGCGATCGCCGCGCGGCTGACGTTCTCTCGCAAAAGATGCCCGCGGGCTCTTCGCTTGGGTCGTCACGCCCGCTCCGTTAGCGTGGCGGGATGGCCCTCGGCGTCGTCGTGCTCGTCTTTTTCATGATGGTGCTCGTTGGTGGGGGGGTGGTGCTGTTTGCGCTGCGGGGCACGGGAGCGGGGGGCGGCTCGTTCGCGCCCGGGACCCGCGCGTTCGAGGCGCACCTCACCCTCGGTCCGCTCGGGGCGGCGATCGACGAGGCTCGGCGTGAGCTCGCCGCGAGCGCGTCGCGCCCCGAGAAGCGCGGGCGGCTCGAGCGGGAGCTGCGTTTCCTCGAAGACCAAAAGGTAGAGCTCGAGGCGATCGTGGCGCGGGGAGACACGTCGCCGGGCAAGGGGTACGTCGGGTTCACGCGGCTCCCGGCCGGCGATTGATCTGCGCGCTGCGTCGTTCGATCTTCGTGCGAAGGCGCGACCGAATCGACACGGAGGGCGTGTAAGATGCCGGGGCCATGTCGAAAAACGTGCACGAGAGCATCCTCAGCGCCATCGGAAACACGCCCCTCGTTCGCCTCCACAAGGTGGTCGAGGGCATCTCTGCGAAGGTGTACGCGAAGGTCGAGACCTTCAACCCCGGTCACAGCATCAAGGACCGGATGGCCCTTCGTATGGTGGAGGAGGCCGAGCGAAAAGGCCTCTTGAAGCCTGGCGGCACGATCATCGAGGGCACGAGCGGCAACACCGGGATGGGCCTCGCGATGGCGGCGATCGTGAAGGGCTACAAGTGCATCTTCACGACGACGGACAAGCAGTCCAAAGAGAAGGTCGACGCGCTCCGTGCGTTCGGAGCCGAGGTCATCGTGTGCCCCACCGACGTCGATCCCGAGGATCCGCGCTCGTACTACTCGGTGAGCTCGCGTCTCGAGAAGGAGACGCCGAACGCGTGGAAGGCGAACCAGTACGACAACCCCAGCAACGCGGCCGCGCACTACGAGACCACCGGCCCCGAGATCTGGGACCAGACCGAGGGCAAGATCGATCACCTCGTGGTCGGCGTGGGCACCGGCGGGACGATCTGCGGGACCGCGAAGTACCTCAAGGAGCGGAAGCCAGGGGTCAAGATCTGGGGCATCGACACGTACGGCTCGGTGTTCAAAAAGTACAAAGAAACCGGGGTCTTCGACAAACACGAGATCTACCCGTACGTGACCGAGGGCATCGGCGAGGACTTCCTCCCGGAGAACGTCGATTTTTCGCTCATCGATCACTTCGAGAAGGTGACCGATCGCGACGCCGCGCTCTGGACGCGCGAGATCGTGCAGAAGGAAGGCATCTGGGTCGGCAACTCGGCCGGCTCCGCGATCGCGGGCCTTCGTCAGCTCGCCTCGAGGTTCAAAGAGGGCGAGACGGTCGTGGTCATTTTTCACGATCACGGCACGCGTTACATCGGCAAGATCTTCAACCCCGAGTGGATGCGCGCGATGGGCTACGAGCGCGAAGGCGGCCCCACCGCCCGCGAGCTCGTGAAGACCAAGAAGGTGACGGAGCTCGTGGGGGTCGAAGAGGCCGACACGGTAGAGCAGGCCGCCGTGCGCATGCGCGAGAACGATTTCTCGCAGATCCCGGTGCTCCGCTCGGGCCGCATCGTGGGCTCGCTCAGCGAGGCGCACGTGTACGGCCGGATGGTGAGCGACGCCGAGATCCGCAAGCAGCCGGTGCGCGCGATCATGCAGAAGGCTTTCCGCTACGTCGACATCGAGACGCCCGTGAAGCTCCTCGCCGGCATGATCACCCCCGAGAGCCCCGCCGTCCTCGTCCGCGATTTCCCCGCCGACAAGACCTACATTCTCACCGGCTACGACGTCCTAGCCGCCATGTAACCGGCGCCGTTCC
>JAAFHV010000287.1 GCA_013297655.1 Myxococcales bacterium
GGGTTGCACTATCACTTCCACGCAGCGCGCCGTCGGAGCGCGCGTCGATCGTGTGCATTCGGAGGTAGAGGCTCCACTCTCGCACCGCGCACGGAACGCCACGCCGCCGCTCGAAGGCGTCCACGGTGGATAAAAATAAGCTGCAGTTCTGCATATTTACGCGAGGCTCGAACCGCCTCCTTGACCCCCAACGCGGAGGCCCCCAGAGTGAAGCCGTGCGAGGTTTCGTAGGACGTTCGCTGGGAAGAACGCGGCCATCCGGCTTGCGTCCCGGCCGCTCGTCCATCGCGTCTTCGTGGTCGCTGAGGGCCTTGGGGCTCGCGAAGCTTCGCGCGCTCGTGATGCTCCTCGTCCTGCCGATCGCCCTCTCGTGGAGCTTGCCCGCCCTCGCGCGGGTGGTCGCCGGTCCCCCTGCCCACGTCTGTCATTGCGACATGCGCCACGGCCACGCCACCTGCGCGTGCCCCAAGTGTTTCCCCGACCGCGAGCGTGACGATCTCGCGTTCTCGGAGGAGTCTCTCCGGGGCCAGTGCGGGGACGACAACGCGCCCCTTCGCGAGAGCCGGTGCCTCGACGCGGGCGTCCTCCGCGCTCCGTGGTTGCTCGCACCGGCCGCGATCGACGTCGTCCCGGAGCCGCTGGTCTCCGCTGAGTTGCGAAGCCTCGAACGAAGCCCACCTAGGCGCCCGCCCAAGATCGCCGCGCGCGTCTGAGGGCGCCCGAGAGGGCTAAACGAGGCTTCTTCCGCCCGGCGACGTCCGGGTCGTGGTGCAACATGAAACGTCTATTTTTTGCGCTCGCCGTCGCTTCCATCATGGGATGCGCAGTGACGGACGAAGGCGATCCGGATTTCACCGGCGGCTCGCGCCAGCTCGCGGCGGAGCCGAGCGGCTCGGTCGTGTCGCTCCGCACCGAGAGCCCCACCGTCGTGCGAGGAACGAACGCGTTCGTGCTCGGTCCGTTCGGCGGCACCGTGCGCGCGGCCTCCGGGTTCATGCCCGCCCACGGCCACGGCACGAAGGCGGCCAAGATCGAGGCGCTCGACGACGGCAGCCAGAAGGTAGGGCTCGTGCTCTACATGTCCGGCCGCTGGGAGGTCTCGTTCGACATCGATCGCGGCGGAACCGCCGAAACCGTGCGCGTCGACGTTCAGGTCCCTTGAAGGCACGCCTTTGGGGGCTCACGCACAAGCTCGCTGCCCTCGCCGTCGTCGCCGGAGCCATGGTCTCTCGCGACGCGTGGGCCTGTGGCTCCTGCCGCGGCCCGGGCGGCGCGGGGTCGGCCGTCACCGCTCCGTGGCAAAGGTGGGGCGTCACCGCGGCGCAGACGCTGCGCCTCGGACACGGCATTTGGAACGACCGCGGCAAGTACACCGCGTTCGGATCGCAGAGCCGCGACGAGGCCCTCGACGTGGCGTTCGGGGGGGGATTTCGCCCGCGGGACGACGTGGAGCTCGCCGCGTTCGGAACCTTCGGTCACGCCAACGTGGTCGGCCCGGACTTCGCGCAGAAGCGCGCCGCGTTCGGCGACGTGTCGCTCCGCGCGCGATGGGAGATCGTGAGCGAGCCCGCGATCGATTTGCCGAAACAACCGACGTGGCCTTCGCTCGGGCTGAACCTCAACGCGCGGCTCCCGACCGGAACCGTCGAGCTCGCGGGCGCTTCCGGCGGCGGACCGAGCGCGGGCACTGTGGGCTCGACCGCGACGAGCCTCGGCCTCGGGACGGTCGAGGTCGCGCTCTCGACCGACATTCGAAAGACGTTCGCGCAGAAGGTGCAACTTGCAGCCATCTTCGAGGGCGCGCTCCGTGCCCCGGACAAGGCGCTCGGGATTCGTCGCGGCCTCGCGCCTCGGTGGCTCGCGCGCGCGATGGCGCTCTACTTCGTGACGAACGACATCACCGCCGGCCTCTTCGTGGACCTCTCCGGCGAAGGCAACGTGAGCTACGGAGGGCGCACCGCCGAGCGCAGCTTTCAGCGCGCCTTCACCGTCGGCGGAATGGCCAGTATGAAACACGACTCCGGCTTCCGCGCCGGCCTCTCCCTCGGGTGGGGGCCGCCTATCGACGCCCTCCCCGTGAACGTCGTCGGAATGACCACGATGACCATCTTTTTGGGATTCACGCGATAGCGCACGAGCGCGTCGCGGAGAGGGTGTCCCGGGCCTGTGTTGCGATCGTCCCGCGACGGATCACGAGGCGAGATTCGTCGAATTTGGGGCGCTGTTCTGCGTGGCCCGCGGATTGCGATGGCGCGTGCTCGGGCCTCTCGGAGGGCCCGCCACCATGCCGCCGAGCCTTCACGACGCGCTCTTCAAATCGACGTTCTCCGACCCGGATCACGCCGGCGCGGCGTTGCGGTCGATTCTGCCGGCGGCGATCGCGTCGCGATGCGACTTCGCGACGTTGACGCTCGAGCCTGGCAGCTTCGTCGACGCCGAGCTCGTCGATCGGCATACGGACTTGCTCTTTCGCGTGTCGACCGGCGCAAGAGACGCGCTGATCTATCTCCTCTACGAGCATCAGAGCGCTCCCCATCCGATGATGCCCCTCAGGCTCGTCGCGTACGCGGTACGCATTTGGGAAGCCTGGCAAAAGCGCAACCCGGAGGCGAAAGAGCTCCCTGCGCTCGTCCCGGTCGTGCTGCATCACGGGCGTGGCGGCTGGACCGCGGCGCGCTCGATGGATGACCTTTATGCCCTCGACGAGGGAACGAACGCCGCGCTCGAGGACCACGCGGTGCGCCTTCGCTTCGTGCTCGACGACCTCGCTCGGGAGACCGACGAGGACCTTCGCGCTCGCGCGATGACGGCGCTCGGCAAGCTCGTATTCCACTGTCTCCGTCGGTCGAGGGACCCGGAGAGCCTCGTGCGAGAGCTCGGCGCGTGGGCGGAGGTGATGCTCGAGGTGCTCGCGGCGCCGCACGGTGCGGCGGCGTTGGGCACGGTCATGCGCTATGTTTTGATGGTTCATCCCGCGGAGCCCGAGGCGGTGCTCCACGAGCTCGGCGAAGCTCTACGCGACAAGAAGCTGAAGGAGACGCTCATGACGGCCGGAGAGACCCTGATTCAGCGTGGCGAGGCGAGAGGCGAAGCGAGAGGCGAAGCGAGAGGCGAAGCGAGAGGCGAAGCGAGAGGCGAAGCGAGAGGCCTGCTCGCCGGAAGGCGTCTCGCGGTTCGTCAGATGCTGACGGTGCGCTTCGGTCCGCTGTCGTCGCGCGCGACCGTTGCGTTGGAAGGGGCGGACGAGGCGACCCTCGACGCGGTCGTCGAGCGTGTCTTCTCGGTGGCGTCGTCCGACGAGGCGCTCGGGCTCCGTTGAAGGGCGGTCGCTGCACGAAGGAGGCAGGCTCATGACGGCCGGGGAGAGATTGATTCAACGAGGGGAGGCTCGAGGGGAGGCCCGTGGGGAGGCCCGTGGGGAGGCCCGTGGGTTGCTCGCCGGAAGGCGTCTCGCGGTTCGTCAGATGCTGACGGTGCGCTTCGGTGCGGTGTCGGCGCGTGCGCTCGAGGCCTTGGATGGCGCCGACGAAGCCAGCCTCGACGTGGTCGTGGAGCGCGTCTTCGTGGCGTTGTCGGCCGAGGAGGCGCTCGGGCTGCGCTGAGGCCTCGCCTTCAGTGAACCGAGGTGCGCGCGCGACCCTTGGCGCTGCTCTGCTCGTCGGAGACCTCGGGAGCGTCGCCGAACCCGAAGTTCAAGATCGCCGTCCAGGGGAGCACGCCATCCGTGGCGTGGTTCACGAGGCCGATCTGGAGGCCGCGGAGGCGCTCGGTGTGGTTCACGAGGCCGATCTGCACGCCGTTCGTCTCTTGCGTCACGTTCGCGACGCCGATCTGAGCCCCGGACGCCGATTTGGCGTAGTTGAAGGCGGCCCCGAGCTGGACCCCGGTGTGCTCCTCGAGCGCGAGCGCGGCGCCGCCGATTTGGAGCCCGTAAGACTCCTTTTGCGACAGCGGGCCGAGGCCGATTTGAGCGACGCCCTTGAACACCTTGGCTTCGTTGCGAACGCCGATTTGCACGAGCCCGCGGAACGTTTCGCCCGCGAAGGCCCCGAATCCAGCTTGCACGAGCCCGTTGAAATCTCCGCTCGCGCTCGACATCACACCGACTTGCGCGGCGCCGACGAAGGACTGTTTCGGCTGACCGTCGTCGAGCAGCTTCTCGCCCGTCGCCGCGACGACGCCGACCTGTGCGATGCCAGTGAACCCCCTCCTCGCGTGGTCGAAGATGCCAATCTGGGCGACGCCGGCGAACGAGTCGTCCGTGCGGTTGTAGCCGCCGATTTGGGCGACGCCGGCGAAGGAATTGGCGCGGTTGTAGCCGGCGAGTTGGTAAACGCCAATCATGTCGCCGGCGCGGTTGTAGGCGAGCGTCGTTTGAGCAATGCCGCGCATCGTGCGCGCCCGGTTCTCGCTGAGGCTGATCTGGCCCACCCCGACGAAGGTGTCGGCGAGGTTGCGCCCGAGCGCGAGCTGCAGCGCGCCCGCGTGGGTGCCGGCGTCGTTGCGGACGAGTGAGAAGGAGAAGCCGCCGTAGAACCGCTCGGTCCGCGCGTGGGCGAGGGCGAGGGTGCCGATCCCGCCGAAGGTGCCGATGTTGGGGCGAAGGCCGGCGTGGAGGATCGCCCAGTCGCCCGCGGGGGCCGTCGCGAGAGGCGCCTCGTGTTGGCGAATCGTGCGCCCCTGCTGCATCGGCTCGGGACGCTGCTCGAGGACGATCGGTTGCGCTTCCGGCTCCGCGACGGGCGGCGCGGGGGGCGTCTGCGTCGTCGAGGGGGACGGTGTCACGATCTCGATGGGGCCGCTCGGCCGCGCGGGCCGCGTGCCGAAGTCGTCCCTCGTCGGGGACTTTCCAGGGGCATCTGCGCGTGCGATCGACGAGAGAGCGAGGAGGGCGGCGGGGCAAAGGGCGAGAGCGAGGAGGAAGCGCATGGTGCTCGCCGAACGACCCTCCCCGCGCGACCTTACAGGCCACCCGCGATCGCGCGTGAGGGGCTTCCAACGTGCCGTGCAAGTTCGACGGCCGTGGCGCGCGATCGATCCCGAGCGGCCTCGAGCGAGCTCGAAGTGCGTGCAATCAGAACGTGATTTGGCCGCGCGCGATGTCCAAACGGAACATCGACGGGGAGGACGCGCGGACCTCTCCGAGGCGCGGGAGCTTTCGTGTCGCGGCTCGATCCGTAGGCTCGAGGTCGGTCACCGAGAGGCCTCCCGCCGTAAGAAAATAGAGGATCCCTCCGAACGCGACGAGGGCGAGCCCTCCGCCGGCGACGATCGTGAGGGGCAAGTCGGCGCCACCACCGAAGTCCACGCAGCGCTTCTCGGTCACCTGGAGGCTATTTGGGCTCGTGGTTCGGTCGCAGGTGGCGAAGACGGCGACGAGCGGGATCGCGATCGCGAGGACTCCGACGCCGGCGATGACGAGGCCAGTCGTGTGGAGCGGCTCGGTCGGACGACGGAGCTCGAGGTGGCTCGGGCCCGTGAACGCGACCGTCTCGTTGGAACGGCCGCCGCCGAAATACCTGTACTCTCCACGCACCAGGTGGAGCGTACAGGGCCCGTTGCAGGACGCTCGTGCGTCGACGAGGGGACCCACCCCGCGCAGCGAGATCGAGCCGGGGATCGTGACGTGAACGGGCACCGTGGTGGTGGCGTTCTCTTCCGCGCGCGCGGCGCCCGCGCTCGAGGCGATCGCGGCCACGACGAGCGCCCCGATCCCGCGCTTCAAAAGAGTCCCGTGAGCCCCACCGATGCCCCTCCGCCCGGGAGCGGCCCGCCGCCCACTCCGACGAGCCGGGGGCCGACCTGGGCGGTGCGCTTCGCGGCAGAGTATCCGTCCCACGCGCTCTCGACCGGTGTGGGGAAGAGCAACGATTGAATGCCTACGAGCGTGGTCAAAATGCCGTATCCGAAGAAGCCCGCCGCGATCGCGTCTTGTTCGCGACGCTCGAGCTTCGGGCCCGTAAAGTCGCCGAGACCGAACACGGCGCCCGCTCCGAGCGACGCGACGCCGAGCCCGATGAGGACCGCGCCCGCGATCGTGCGCCCGGAGCGGATGCTCTCGACTGATTTCTTGAGCTCCGCTTCGCCCGCTCGGAGCGCGCTTCGGTCGTCCTTGCCTTGCGCCTTTTCGCGCGCGATGGCGGCGGTGACCGCGGAGTATGGGCTGTCGTCGAAGAGGCCGGTGAGCACGAGCGCGCCGCCGACGACCGATCCGATGCCGGCGCCGAGCACGACACCTCCGCCGATGGAGCCCGAGTCACGGCCCATCATCACCGCGCCGACCGGGATCGCCACCGCGCCAAGACCGAGGCCGGCGAGGCCGCCCCCGAGCCGATAGGACCGAACCGGATCTTGGCCTCGCTCGGCGAGCGCACGGAGCCGCGCGAGATCGGCGGCGGCGTCGTCCGGCGACGCGACGGGCCCATCGAAGCCCGCGCTCGCGACGCCAGGTGCGTTGGGCCCACCCGCGCTCGTGCTCGGGGCGACCACGGGAGCCGGAGCGGGCGGAGCGGGCGGAGCCGGCGGCGCGGTGGCAGCAGCAGGAGCGCCCGTCGGCGCCGGCGGCTCGTCCGCGAGGGCGGCGGACGAGAGCGCGACGAACGAAGCGCCGACCAACGAAATGAGCACGCATCGGTTCATGGTTTTTCCCATCGCGCGCCGCCTAACGCAAAGTCGGGGCCACCAAGATGTGACCCGGAAGGGTTTGAATCAATTGAAGAAAATTGTCGCGCCAAGCGTGGCGTGAACGGTGGGCTCCACGCCGCGAGGAGCGGTGTCACCCGACGGTGAGGACGACCTTGCCGCGCGCGCGCTTCGACTCGACACGGAGGGAGGCCTCGCGAATCTCCGCGAGCGGGAAGCGCGCGTCGATGACGGCGTGGAGCTTCTTCTCGTCCACGAGCTTCGCGATCGTCTCGAGGTCCGCGCGTCGCGAGCGCACCACCACGAGCCTCGCCCTCCGGCGGGTCGCGAGCGGCGTGAGGAGGGTGTCCAGCACGATGCGGGGCGAGGGCACCGTGGTCACGTAGGTACCTTCGGGGCCGAGGAGGCCGCGCACGCGGGCGAAGCTCTGGTTGCCGAACACGTCGACGAACGCGTCGAACGGGCCCCCTTCGACGGTGCCGCCGCGGAAATCGACGGCGGTGTAGTCGAGGGTGCGATCGGCGCCGAGCGAAGCGCAAAGCTCCCTGTTTTTCTCGCTCGACGTGGTCGTCACCGTCGCCCCGAGCGCCTTCGCGATTTGAATCGCGAACACCCCGACGCCGCCGCTCGCGCCGTGGAGGAGCACGCGCGAGCCGCGGCCGACGTGGCCTTCGTCGCGGAGGGCTTGGAGCGCGGTGAGCGACGCGAGGGGCAGCGCCGCGCACTCCTCGAACGAGAGACCCTCCGGCGCCCGGGCGCACTCCTCCGGGCGAACGTAGGCGCGCTCCGCGAACGCGCCGGCCGACCACGACTGAATCATGCCGAAGACGCGCGTGCCCTCCGGGAACGAGGCGTCGCCCGCAACGATCTCGCCCGCCCAGTCGTAGCCCATCGCCTTCGGGAAGCGGAGACCCGCGATGACAGGGAATTTTCCCTTCCGAACGAGCACGTCCTTCGGGTTCAGCGCCGCGGCGCGCACACGTACCAAGTACCCAGTGCCGTCGCGCACGGGGTCCGGAACGTCGACCACCTTCGCGACCCCGGCAGCGCCGTATCTGTCGTAACGAACCGCGCGCATGTCACCCTCCGAGAAGCTGCGCGAGCGCCTTGCCCGCTCCCGATCCCGCTGCAGGCCCGAGCAGCGCGAGCACCCTCGCGCGCTCCTCCGTTCCGAGGCCTGCGCCCGTGGTCGCGATGAACCGCTGCGCCGCGAAGGCCCCCGCGCTCCGCGTGAAGCCGCTCGCGCCGCCGTCCTTGTCCTCCGCGATCGGTGTCGCGTCGCCGCCCTTGCTCGCGATACGCACCGCGCGCGACAGGAGCCGCTCGCCGAGGAGCTCGAGCACGATGCCCAGGGCTTGCCACGCTTTGCGCTCGACGAGGAGGCGCGTCGCGGCGCCGAGCGCGTCGTCGGTCGCGCCTTCGGGGAGGTTCGCGAGGGCCCGGATCGCGAGCGTGCGGCCGTTGCGGCTCGCGACGAGGCCGAGGGTGCCGGTGCTCCACTGGAACGCGGGCTCCTTGCGGTTCGCTTGCGCGAGATCCGTGAGCGGCGTCACCTGGAGGAACTTGTTCAGCGTGCTCAAGAACGACGTGGACTGCACCACGCCACCGCCGGTGGGCAGCTCTACGAGCGTGCGCGGGAGGCGGGTCTCGTTCACGCGCCGAATCTCGGGCCAGGCCTTGAGGCGCGCGGGGGGCTCGGTGCCGAGGAAGGTCTCTTTGCCGGTCCACCACGAGAGGGATACGTCGGTCCTCGTGACGTCGAAGACCCTGGAAAAAAGGGTGTGTCGTGAGAGCGCCTCGCCCACCGTCGCGCACGCGGGTACACGATCGAGCGTCTCGTCGAGGATCGTGAGCAGCTTCGCGGGGGAGCTGCGGCGGAACACGGCGTCGAACCCCGGGTGGGTCGATTGGATGAGATCGTTCAGCACCGCCGTCATCGCCCACTCGGCGCTCGTGGGCGCCTCGAAGCGATCGACGGGAGCGAGCGCGCGCGCGATGCGAACGCGTGCAAGCTGCATGTGACTGCCGAGGTCGGGATCGGGGTAGGGCCTGTCGCCCTCCATCGCGAGCGCGACGAGCCCACCTATCGGCTTGTGCAAATGCATCGGGCCGCCGATGACGAGCGGCGCGAGGAAGGTCGAGAAGAGCACGTCTTGGATCGGGCCCGGATCAGGCTTTGCCACGCGCTCAGCCTCCGTCCGCTGCGCTCTTCGGGGGATCGACCGCGCTCATCGGGAAGGCTCCGAGGGCGTCGAGCTTGAGGTCGACCGTCTTCTCGGCGAGCGCTTTTTCGATGGTGTCGGCGACGACCGGCTCCCACGGCTTCGACTCGAGGAGCACCGTCTCGAGCGGCACGAAGGCCGACTCTTCCACGCTCATCGCGCGGGCCAGGTTGTCGACGAAGAGCACCTGCGACGCCGGCGCGCCGAGGGCACGGTGGAGCACCTCCGGAGCGACCGCCGGCGTCACGTCGTAGCCGGCGGGCAAAAACAGGCTCGGGTGAAACTCGTAGAAGAAAGTGCCAATCGGGACCGCCTCGATCCCCATCGCCGCGCGCAAAAATGCGCCCTTCGGCGTGATCGCGATCCGCGTGCGCGCGATGGTGTCGTGGGGGAGCACGTAGGCGAGCCGTCGCAAGAGCGAGAGCTGCTCGGGGGCGACCCACGAGGCGGTCACGTTTTTCCAAGGGGAGGGCGAGGGCACCACACGAAGGGGCACGCGGACCGCGTCCGGGCGCGACGTGGACTGCGCCGTGAGGGCGTCGGGTCTGCCGTCGGCGCGGAGCTCGACCCGCGCAAAAGCCCGCAAATCGCCCATCTGCGGCGTGCGTTCGAGCGTCCACGGGTCGACTCCGCGGCCGCGCAGGAGCACGAGCCCGTTCGGATCGAAGACAGGGCACGCACGGAGCGCGACCGGATGCCGATACCCTTGTTCGACCGCGACGCCAGGGCCGGCGGGGAGAAACGTGGTGATGCCCGGCGTGAGCCGCATGAGGGTGAGCATGCGCTTCGGGAGCTCCGGGAGGCGCAGCACGTACCTTCGCACCGGGCCCTCGTCGAACGCGCTCTCGGGCGGCCACTCGCCGACGGAGACCTCACCCTCGACCCGCGACCGTACGAAGTAGTGAATCAGCGCGGGACCGAGGCCCTGCTCCGCGACGATGAAGCGCGGACCCATGTCGTCGTTCGTGGACGGGTCCACGTGCGGCATGAGCCGCAGGAGCAGCGCGCGGAGATCGACCTTCTTGTCGACCTCGTACATTTGCGTGAATTTGTCGTGGTAGAGGCAGAGCGGGAGCTCCGTGGGGAGGAGCTGGGTCGCGTCGTAACCGAAGGGCGCGCTCGCGTCGCGGTACTGCACGTAGTGGCGGCTCGTTCCGGTGAACGTGAAGCCGCCGACGAGGCGCGCCGTCTCCGCGACGCGGTCCATGCGGTCGCTCGACTCGGCCGCGAACGAGAGCGTGATCTCGCGCGTACCCAGCTTCGAGCGCACGAGCTCGATCTCCATGCTGGGCATGAGATCTTCGAGCGAGTGCTCCCGCGTGTAGACCGAGAGCCACGCGACGAGGCGGTCGATCGACGGGAGGAGCACGAGCCCCTTCGCGCCGAGGGCGACCCCTTTGCCCTCGAGGCCGAGACCGGGCGTGCGCAGGCGGGTCTGGTGGAGTGCGATGCGCTCGAGCATTCGCCCGGGAGAATAAGGGAAATCCGCTGCGATTTTCGCCTTTTTTCCCTCCCGCGCGGAAGACGCACGAAGCCCCGAGGAAGTGGGTGCTTCCTCGGGGCCAAGGGGCGTTTTTGCGGGGCCGAAACGGCGTCGCGCATGCCGCACGAGCCATCACGGCGAAGCGTGCGCGACCTTCGTCAGCGTGGTCTCACCAGACCTCGCAGCGGTCCTTCTTGACCATCTTTTGGCCGGGCTGGCACTTCCACGCCTCGGCGAACTCCTTCGTGTTCGAGAGGGGGCCGTTCACGCGGTACTGCGGGGGCGAGTGCGGGTTCGTCGCGACCAAGAGGCGCATCGACTCGTCGCGGTAGCTGCCGCACCAGGCCTGCGCGAAGCCGAGGAAGAACTGCTGCCGGGGGGTGAACTCGCCGTCCGCCTGGCGCGCGTTTTTCCCGATTTGGTTCTCGAGGGCCAAGAGCGCGAGCTTCACGCCGCCGAGGTCGGCCAGGTTCTCCCCGAGGGTGAGCTTGCCGTCGACGTGCACGCCGTCGAGCACGGTGTAATCGGAGAACTGCTTTTCGACGCACGAGGCGCGCTTCACGAACTCCTCGTCGACCTTCGGCGTCCACCACGACTTCAGGTTGCCGTCGGCGTCGAACTGGCGACCCTCGTCGTCGAAGCCGTGGGTAAGCTCGTGGCCCATGACCATGCCGATGCCGCCGTAGTTGGAGGCTGCCGCGACGTCGTTCGAGTAGAAGGGAGTGCGCAGGATGCCGGCGGGGAACACCA
>JAAFHV010000288.1 GCA_013297655.1 Myxococcales bacterium
ATGGTCGCTGCTTTGGCGTAGCGCGGGCGGGGCGGCGTACTCTCGAGCTGCAAAATGGCAGTCTCGCCGGAACAGGCCACCCTCGCTGCGTATCGTCTTTGACCTTGCTTTTGCAGCGTGATTCACGCCCGAGTGACCAATCCCGCCGGAGCCCCATGAAACGAAACCGTGCCCTCGCTCTCCTTCTACCGGCCGTGATCTTCGGCGCGTCGGTGCTCGCGCTCTCCGGCAAATCAGCCCACGCCGACGATCCCACGGCCGAGGCGAAGGCCGCTCGCAATGCGCGCTGCGCGACCCGCCTGTCGGTCACGTTGCTCGGAAAATCCCCTGCCGCGACGCTGCTCGCTTCGGACAACCCGGAGGGCAACGTCGACACGATGCTCGCCTCCGCCGACTTTCGCGACCGCTTCGCGAGCTTCGTCAACGCGTCGTTCAACGGTGGTCCTGTCACGAACCCGGTGAACGATCCTGTCTATTACGTCGCTCGTTACGTGCTGGAGCAAAACAAGCCCTGGAAGGAGCTCTTCCTCGGCGCCTACGACGTGCGCGCGAACACGGCCAACACGGCCCTCGACGTGATCCCGAGCGCCACCGGGCTCGGTTATTTTCGCACGACCGCGTGGATGCTTCGGTATGCCGGCAACGAGGAAAAGGGCATTCGCCTCTCGGCCGCGTACCACATCATCAACAACATCACCTCCTTCGAGGTGCCCGCTTCGGTCGCAAAACCGGGCGAGGACCGCACCGAAGCAGGTCGAAAAGCGGCGGCTTGCGAGGGGTGCCATTACACACCTTGGTTCGCCCTCGACAAGGCGGCGGCGGTGCTCTCGCAGAAACGCGTCGCCGCGAACGGGACCGTCACGTTCGACGCGACCACCGTCACGCCGACGCAGCTCCTCGGCAAGACCCTCCAAGACGACAAAGACCTCGTGACTACTCTGGTGGAGTCGGACGCCTACAAGTTCGCGCAGTGCCGGTTGGTCTTCAAGTTTCTCTACGGGCGCCCCGAGAACCAGTGCGAAGGCCCCATTTTCGACAAGTGCGTCGACGAGCTCTCCAAGGGCAGCATCGTGCCCGCCATCGCCGTGGTCGCCAAAGACCCGTCCTTTTGCCAGTGAACGAACGTAGGAGAAATTACGTGAAGCTTGCACGCTCTTGTTCGTTCGCCCCGCTCGTCTCATCCCTCGCGGTCGTCGCGCTCGCCTCCCTCGCGGGCTGTAGCGGCGACGATCCGGGTACCCTCAACTTGCCGCCGTCGCCGACAGGGGATCCCACCGGCGTGCCCACCACGCCGACGACCGAGCCGACCAACACACCCGTCGAGCTCCAGTGCACCGAGAAGCCCGCCGGCCGCAGCTACAAGAACTTCGACGGACAGGCCCTCGAGGCCACCCGCGCGAACGAGGGAATGGGCCTGAATCGCGCGCGCATCAAGCCCTACGCCGTGCTCGCGGGCGAGCTCACGCGGGTGCTCGGCGCGGCGCCTCCTGGCCTCGCCGCTGCCGCCGGGTCGTTCGAGACACCGCCCGCCCGTTGGTACGAGGAGCCCGCCGCCACCGGCGTAGGCCTCTCCACCATGTACTCCGTGGTCTTCGAGGGAGCGCTCGCCTACACCCGGGCAAATCCACAGTACGCGGCGGCTCCTACTGCCCAATCCGCGCAGACGGAGTGCAGCGCGTTCATGGCCAAAGCTTGGAACCGCGCCGCCTCGCCGAACGAGGTCACCGAGTGTGTGACCTTCGCCACGACCAAGCTCGGCAAAGAGCCGAACGCCCAGCGCAAGTGGGCCTATGTGCTCTCGACCGTGCTCACCTCCACCGGCTTCCTCGCTTACTGAACGGAAATTAGGACACCATGAGCACCACAAGGCGTGGATTCTTGAAGGGTGTTGCGGGCGGCGTCGGCGGCCTCCTCGGCGCGCGTCTCGGGGGCGAGCTCGTTCCGAACGCGAACGCCGCGGGGGAGCCCTCCCACCTCGTATTCATCTATCTTCCCGGCGGCTTCAATGCCGCGCTCGGCGGCGCCGCGCAGGCGTTCGTCACTGGCAACAAGTTCGGCCTCACCGCGACCAACGTGCTCAACGTCGGCAACGGCGTCAGCACCGATCGCGCTACGTTCGGCACGCTCCCCGCGTTCGCGCAGCAGCACTGGTTCGCGCTCGGGTGCCGTCACGGCGTCTCCAGCCACACCACGCCGGACAACTCGAACGGGGGCGGTGAGCGCGTGCTCACCCGCCGTGGCACCAGCAGCTATCTCACCCAGCTCGCCGCCGCGATGGGCGGTGACTCGCCGCTCAAGGCGGTCCACCTCGGCGAGTACCCTGCCTATCGCACGCAGCCTGCCTCCGGTGGCGTCTCGCTCCAGCGGGTCACCGATCTCGGGAGCGCGATTCGCACCCTCGGCGCTGGCGCGGCCGATCCGAACGCCCCGGACCGCGAGCTCGCGGGCGCAGGTCTCGCGTCGTCGCAGAGCATTTCGCAGAACCACATCAACGCCAATCCGAAGAGCCTCCTGAGCGTGAACGAGGCTTATCAGGCCGGTGTCGCCGCGCTCGTGAAGCCGCCGCCTCCGCCGGTTACGTTTCCCCAAATCGCGACCGCCTACGGGCTCGGCGCGACGGCGACGACGGTGCAAAGCTTCGCTTCCCAGCTCGCCGGCGCCGAGGTCATGATCCGCGCCGCGAGCTCCAACGTCATCTCCGTGTTCGATCAGGGGTTCGTCGGCTGGGACTTCCACCAAGTGTCCGGCGGCGTCTCGCAGAACATGCTCTTTTCGCGGAACCGCCTCCTCGGCGCGGGAGCCTTCGACGATCGCATGGCGCCGCTCAGGGCATTCATGACCCGCATGCTGAACCTCCCCGATCGCAACGTGGTCGTCGCCATCACGGGCGACTTCGTGCGCGCCCCGAACGGCGATCACGGCGAGGGTGTCGTTACTGCCGTCTTCGGAAAGTACGTCAAGCAGGCTGCCAGCTTCATGTGCGACGGCAATGCGCGTTTCAACCCTGCCACCACCCCCGGCGTCGACGCTCATTGGGCCGCGATCGCCGCCGCGCTCAAGTGCCCCGGCAACCCGTTCGGAGCCAACCCGCACGCGATCCTCGCCTGAGGTCTCTTACGTCGAACCACGAAGGCTCTCGCGCCGTCGCGGGGGCCTTCGTCCGTTCGCGTCGTGTTTTTTGCCGGTGGCACCGGCAGTCGTCTGCTAGGCCGCCGTGAGAATCATCGCCGCCGTCCACGAGAGGCTGGAGCGGGCGTCGCGGCTCCGATCGATCCTCGCCTCTGACCCGATGGGTGCATAACGCATGTACTCGGATGCTCGTGAGCGGGCGGCGCTCGGCGCGCTCGTTTGGGCGCAACGAGCCAAATCATGGGCAATCTCGCGGGGGTTCAGGTGCCGCCCGGATGGGTCCTTGGCTCGCGGCGGGTCATCTGCCACATTTCTGGCGTGCACAAGCGCCCCCTCTTCGCTGCGACGCTGCTCTCCTTCTTGGTGCCCGCGCTCTTCGGCGCCTGCGTCGGCGACGATCCGGTCCCGGCGGGAGGCGACGCGGCGACCACCGCGACCGCGACCGGCACCGGGACGGTGCCCCCCACGCCACCCCAGGACGCGGCCGTCGCGGCCGACACGAGCGTCGGTGTCGATGCCGGAGGCGACGCGCGGGTCGTCATCCCGCCGACCGCGATCGCGACCCTTCAAGACGGGCCCTATGCCCTCGCCGTGACCTCGCAGAGCGTCGCGTTCCTCACCGCGACCGAGCTCCGTCGCTGCCCGATCGGGGCCTGTCCGGCGCCTACGGTCCTCGCGGAGGACGTGATCCCGACTGGGCTCGCTCGGGCGTATCCGCTCGACGCGAACGAGAACGACGTGCATTGGTTCAGCGGCCGAACGGGGCAGTCGGGGACTCGCTATTACAAGTGCCCTCTCGCGGGGTGTTTCGGCAAGGTCGCGCAGCCTGCGCTCACGGACGCCACGTCCACCCTCGAGAACCCTTCTCAGCTCACGATCGGCAGCGACGGCAAGGTGCGCATCTCGCAAAAGTTCGACGTGACGACCTGCGAATCCGGGGTCTGTACGCCGATCGCATGCGTGAGCGCGGACTCGGTTCGGTCGTTCTTCTGGGACGCTCCTGCAAATACCGTGTTTTGGACGCACACCACCGATCCGGGTGGGCTCTATCGGTGTACGCCGGGCGGCACTCGCCCCACCCAGCTTCACGCGAACGCGGGCAACGTGATGAGCGTGGAGGGCGATCGGGTGTTCGTCATGAATGCCATTCTCAAGAACATCGTGAGCTGCCCCAAGGCCGGCTGCGGCGGCGCGCCGCCCGTGTTCGTGGAGAACGAGCCCGACATGACGAGCATGGTCACCACCGCGACCGCCGTGTACTGGACGGGGGGCAGCGACACCGCCGCCGACGGCTACGTGAAGTCGTGTCCGCTCACGGGCTGCACGGGGGGCAAACGCATCATCGCCTCCACCCAAGGGCGGCCCACTTCGATCCGCGCTCGTGACGGCAAGATCTTCTGGGTCAACCGCGGCATCGGCGCGAACAATGGCTCCGTGATGTACGCGAGCGACTGAGATTCGGAGCGTCGCGACCGCTCACGTCCACGCCGAGACGAGGCGCGAGAAGAACGCTCGTCCTGCGCGTCCGAGGGGTCGCTCCTTCGGGTGCACCAACACCGGGGCGAACGAGTAGCGCGCGCCGCCTTCGTACGGGAGCGCGACGAGGGAGCCCGTGCGGAGCTCTTCTTCGACGAGCGAGATTGGCACCCAGCCGAACCCGAGGCCGAGGGCGATAGCGCGCTTCTTCATGGAAAAGTCGCTCAGGTAGAATACGCGTTCGCCGCCAAAAATACGGGTATCGGTGATTCGTTTGGACTCGCTCGAGTCGTGGACGGTGAGCTCCACGTGGCGATGGAGGTCCTCCAGCGATACGCGCTCTTCGCGCGCGAGCACGTGCGACGACGCGACGGCGAGCACCACCTCGATCTCGCCGAGGGAGTGCTCCTCGAGCGTATCGGAGCGAGAGTAGTCTTTGACCAGCATGAGGTCCGCGCGGTCGCGCTCGAAGCGATCTTGCACCCCTCCCAAGAACTCGACGCGCACCTCGATGTGGGTAGGCACCGCGTCGTCGGCGAGGCTCTTTAGCGCCGCGAGCACGGGGTCCATTGGCAAAATCCCGTCGACCACGATCTCGATGCGGCTCTCCCACTCCTCGTGGAGCCGCGTCGCCAACGTCTCGATGCGCCGCGCCCGCGAGAGGAGTGTGCGCCCCTCGTCGAGCACCATCCTCCCGGCTGCGGTCAGCACCGCGCGATGCCCGGATCGGTCGAAGAGGCCGATCCCGAGGCTGTCCTCGAGCTGCTTCACCGCGTACGAAACCGCCGAGGGGGCGCGGTGGAGCTCGGTCGCGGCGCCGGCGAAGCTCTTGTGCCGATCGATCGCGTCGAGGACCTCGAGCGCGTCGAGCGAGAAACCGATTCGTTGGCGCGGCGGCGGGTCGACCATGGCCATATTTAGGCAGAGATCGCGGCCAGTTCGGAAATTTAGACGAAGACCGTCGAAACCTTCGTCTTTCGCGGCCTCGCTCTGCGCCGTACCTCGAATCGATGAGCCAAAACCCCCTCAAGATGCGTGGCCTCGCGTTCGTCGAGCTCACCGGCGATCCGGCCGCGCTCGGCGATTTGCTCGAGCGACTCGGCTTCTCCGCGACGCGGAAGGACCCTTCTTGCGCGAGCACTCTCTACGAGCAGGGGGAGACCACCTTCGTCGTGAGCGACGAGCCCGGTTCGTTCGCGGCGGCTTTCCGCGCCGCGCACGGGCCCGCTGCCTGCGCGGTGGGCTTCCTCGTAGACGACGCGAGCAAGGCGTTCGCGGAGGCCGTCGCGCGTGGAGCCACACCCTACGAGGGCGACGCCGCGAGTGCCACTCTCACGTTCGCCGCGCCCGCGATTTATGGCGTAGGAAAGACGCTCGTGTACTTCGTCGAAGGGGCGCCTGCGACGCGGCGGGGATCTGCCGTCGAGCGAGCGTGCCGTGTCTCCGCGAACGCGACTCCGGTTCCCGCGCTCGGCCTCGGGCGCATCGATCACCTGACGAACAACGTCGAGAGGGGCCAGCTCGCCGCGACCGCGAAGTTCTACGAAGACGTCTTCGGATTCACCCAAGTACGTTCGTTCGATATCGTCGGAGCCAAATCGGGCCTCTATTCGTTCGCTCTCCGCTCACCCTGCGGCACGTTCTGTATCCCCATCAACGAAGACAAGGGCAATAAGGGCCAGATCGCCGAATACCTCGTGGAGCACCGCGGCCCTGGAATCCAGCATATCGCCCTCACGACGAACGATTTGCTCGCCACCCTCGATCGCCTCGGCGGCCGCGTCCCGACCCTCGATCTCGACGCGACCTATTACGAAAACTGTTTCTCCCGTGTACCCGGGGTGCGCGAGGATCCGAAGCGAATCGAAGCGCACAACGTGCTCGTCGACGGCGACGACGAGGGCTATCTCCTCCAGATTTTCACCAAGAATTGCATTGGCCCCGCGTTCTTCGAGCTCATCCAGCGCGAAAATCACCACTCATTCGGGGAAGGGAACTTCGGCGCCCTGTTCCGCTCGCTCGAGCGCGATCAAGAGCGTCGCGGCGTGCTCTGAGTCGCCCCGGCTGCCAACGCCTGATCGAGAGCGCACCCGCCTCCGCGCTCTCGTATGTCGTATCGAACTCTCGAGTCGGACAACGGGCTACGCGACGGCGCGCGCGAACGTGACGGCGAAGAGTCCCTCGTCGTCGGTGTAGGTGTGCTCGCGCACGAAGCCGGTCCCGAGCAAGAGCGCGTCGATACGCTTCGTGTCGTACTTTTGGCTCGATTCGGTGTGGATGCGCTCCCCGGCGCGGAAGTGCACGTCCACGCCGAGCCCGTCGATAGCGACGCTCTGCGCGACGGTGCTCTCGAGGTGCATCTCGATGCGCGATTCGGGCTCGTTCCACAGCGCGACGTGGCGAAACGTGTCGACCTCGAAGTGGCCCCCGAGCTCGCGGTTGATTCGCGCGAGCACGTTCTTGTTGAACGCGGCCGTCACTCCTCGAGAGTCGTCGTAGGCAGGCACGAGGCGCGCGGGGCTCTTTCGGAGATCGGTGCCGAGGAGCAGCCCGCCGCCGGGCAATACTCCACGTCGAACGCCAGCGAGCAGCGCGTGAGCTACGTCGTCCGGAAAGTTGCCTATCGAGCTGCCGATGAAGAGCACGAGGCGCCGCTGGCCGAGCGATGCGATGGTGTCGAAGGCCTCCTCGTGTTTGCCGACGAACGGCTGCACGTTCACGGTGGGCAGCTCCGCCGTAATGCGCGTCTTGGCCTCCTCGAGGGCAGTCGGGGAGACGTCGATCGGCACATAAACGCACTGCCCTTGCCGCGCGACCACCGCCGCGAGCACGAGCGTGGTCTTCGTCGCGGTGCCGGCCCCGAGCTCCACTACGTGCACGTCGGCCTCGGCCCCGCGCGCCGCGCGCTCGGCGATGTCGGCGGCATGACGGGCGAGGATCCCGCGCTCGGTGCGGGTCGGGTAATACTCTGGCAGCTCGGTGATGAGCTCGTACAGGCGCGAGCCCTCTTCGTCGTAGAAGAGCCACGGGGGAAGGCACTTTTGCTCACAAAGAAGCCCCTTGCGAACCTCGTACGCGATCGCCGACTCGTGCTTCTGGATATGGGTCATCGGGTTACCTCCACGCCGCGCCAAAAGGCGACGTGTCCGGCGATGTTCTTCGCCGCGTCTTTGGGGGTGGGGTAGGTCCACGCGCAGTCTTCGTTCTTTGCCCCGTTCGCGGTCACGTGAAAGTAGCTCGCTTCGCCCTTCCAGCCGCACACCGTCTTCTTCGCGCTCTCCTCGAAGACGACGCCGGGAGCTCCCTCACCAGGGGGCGCGGTCACCAGCGCCGAACGTGGAAAATACACGTTTCCTTCGACGACCTCGTAGACGTCGCTCTCGGCGAGGGTGGCTCCGTTCCAAGTGGCTTTGGCCATGTTCGTTCTCCGTGGGGCTCGAGGGGTTAGAGATTCAGCGTACGTCGCGCGCGAGGCGCGCGCCGGTGAGCTGGAAGCCGGTATCCGGTGGCCAAAAATTGCGGTACTCCGCGCGCACGTGGCCACGAGGGGTGAAAGCGGAGCCGCCACGGAGCACGAGCTGGCTCACCATGAACTTGCCATTGTACTCGCCAATCGCGCCGGCGGCGGGGGCGAACCCGGGATAGGCCCCATAGGAAGAAGATGTCCACTCCCACACGTCGCCGAACATCTGCGTCGGGGCGTCGGCGAGCGCGCCATGGTCGAGCGCGCGCGGGCGAAGCCATTCGTCCTCGCGGAAATTCCCGGCGACCGGGAGGGGCCTCGCGAACGTCTCCCACTCGGCTTCGGTCGGGAGGCGCGCGCCGAGGTAACGGGCGATCGCGTCGGCCTCGAAATAGTCGAGGTGACCGGCGGGGGCGGCCGGGTCCGCGGTCACGAGGCCGTCGAGCGTGAAGGTGCGATAAGAACCTTTTTCGTACTTCGTCCCGTGTGGGCTCTCGAGGCCGAGCGCCTTCACACGATCGAAGCCGGCAGCGAGCCAAAGCGCGGGACTTCTGTATCCGCCGTCGTCGAGGAACGCCGTCACCTCCGCGACCGTAATCGGACGAGACGCGATCTCGAACGGCTCGAGGAACACGCGGTGGGGAGGGCCCTCGTTGTCGAACGCGAACCCGGACGCGGACGCGGACCGCCCTAGCGTGACGACCCCGCCGGGGTGCTGGAAATAGCGCAGCGGCGCCGCCTCGCCGCGTGGCTCGGGGGGGCCATTCGTGCGGTATGCGGGGAGGAGCGGGCTCGTCGAGAACGCGTGGAGCACGTCGGTGAGGAGCAGCTCCTGGTGCTGTTCTTCGTGCGCGAGGCCGAGCGCCACGAGCGGCGCGAGCTTGCCGAGCGCGGCGTCGTCGAGGGCGGCGAAGAGCTCCACCATGCGCCCGTCTATCGCGCGTCGATAGGCCGCGATCTCGTCGCAGGAGGGCCGCGACAGGAGCCCGCGCTTCGGCCGCTCGTGGCGCGCGCCGACAGCCTCGTAGTACGAATTGAACAAAAAGCCGTATTCGGGGCGAAACGGGGAGTGCCCACGAGGCACGAGCACGAACGTCTCGAAGAACCACGTGGTGTGAGCGCGGTGCCACTTGGCCGGGCTCGCGCTCGGCATGGATTGCAAGCACTGGTCTTCGGCGGAGAGCGGCGCAGCGAGGGCCTCCGTCGCTTCGCGCACGGCGAGGTACCTCGCGCAGAGGTCGTCGCGAAGGCGCGTCAAGGCGCGCGCCCTCTGTCGAAGTGGGGCTCGAGGTCGAGCTCCGGATAGGCACGAAATATTCCGTGTAGGTTCCACGGAAGCCGCCGGGGGGAGGCCAAGTAAGCTGCGATGTTCGGGCGCGCCTCGACCCGCGCGACGAGGCCGGCGACGCTGAGGATCTCCGGTTCGAACGCCTGCATCGCCTTCGGAAATGCGTGCCTCAGCCCGGAGACCACCTGGAACAGCGAGAGATCGACGTACGTGTGGCGCCCGAGGAGCGTGAGCGGCGCGGCCGGGCTCGCGTTCTCGGCAATGACCGACTCGAAATAACGTAGGAACTTAGGCAATCGATGATCGAGGAACGCGCGCGTTCGGCGGAGCGCCTCCGGCTTCTGATCTTCGTAATAGAGCGACGTGCCGATGGGGTGGTGCGTGTCGTGTGCCTCGGCGATGAAGTCGGTCAACGTGAGCTGGAGCTGGAGCGCGGCGAGCCGGGCCGCCTCTCCCTCCGGCGCGAGGTCGAGCTTCGGGGCGAGGTAGAACAAGATGTTCGCGGTCTGCGCGAGGAGCACGGAGCCGTGACGCAAAATGGGCGGCGCGAGCGGCCGGAGCGCGTCGTGCGGGTTCTTTGCCAAGAGCGCCAAGAGCGCGGGAGCTCCCTTCGCGGGGTCGCGGCACACGTCTTCGTAGGGCTGCCCCGCGTCCTCGAACGCGAGGCGCACGAGCTCGCCGCGACCTTGGAGGCCGGGCCAATAAAAGAGCTCGTAGGGGGTCGCGCTCGCGGGTGTCTCACTCATGTGCTGCCTTTTCTCCCTCGTCAGGGACTTCCCGGGGTCGTGTCGGCCAAAAGCCCTTTTGGCACGACCCTGCGCTCTGCCCATCGAAACACGGCTTGCACGATCAAGGAAAGCGCGGCCGCCGGAAGTGCCCCTTCGAGTACCATCGGCACCGAGTCGAGGCGAATGCCAGTGAGGATCGCCTGCCCATATCCGCCCGCGCCCACCATCGCGCCGAGGGTCGCGGTGCCCACCGCGAGCACCGCCGACGTGCGAATCCCAGAGACGATCGAGGGCGACGCGAGCGGAAGATCGACATCCCGAAGGCGACCCCATCGCGGCAACCCGAGGGCGTCGGCGCTGGACGAGAGCGCCGGATCGATCGTCGTGAGGCCAGTGACCGTTCCTTCGATGACCGGAAAGAGCGAATAGAGCACGAGCGCCGCAAGAGCAGGGGCCGTGCCGATCCCGAAGAGAGGGAGAAAGAGCACCAAAAGCGCGAGCGAAGGCACCGTTTGCACCACCCCAGCGACCCCCAACACGAGCGTCTTCAGGCGTGGCATTTTGGCGCATGCGACGCCGAGGGGGAGCCCGACGACCACGGCCATGAGCAGGCTCGCGAAGGTGAGAACGAAGTGTTCCTCCGTGCGAACGGCGAGCCGCGCGGTGAGGCCGGGGCCGCTGCTCTTGCTCGCGATCGAGAACGTTTCCTGCACGAGCTTGGCCGCCACCGCGTCCTCGGTCGCGTGGTCGATCTTCACCGCCGCGTTCATCGCGCGCATCGCCACAGCGTCGACGCGACCTTCGAGCTTTTGGAGACCTCGAGCACACCCGGGGGCACGCGTGGCGAGGTCGCTCCGGCGGAGAATTACCGCTCGATAGGCCGGGAAATACGCACGATCGTCCTCCAAGACACGAAGGCCCAGCGACGGGATCTCGGCGTCGGTGGTGTACACGTCGGTGACGTCGATGCTGCCGGCGGCGACCGCGCGGTACGC
>JAAFHV010000289.1 GCA_013297655.1 Myxococcales bacterium
TCCGGGCTCCCGGGAGCCCCGATCGATTCGAAACCGATCGGATCCGGGCTCCCGGGAGCCCCGATCGATTCGAAACCGGTCGGATGGGGCTCCCGGGAGCCCCGATCGACTCGAAACCGATCGGATCCGGGCTCCCGGGAGCCCCGATCGATTCGAAACCGATCGGATGGAGACGCGCGCCCGGTGCTCAGGGCGCGCATTTTCGTTTTGTGGTGATTCGATCCGCGCGAACCCAGCAAGCAGTGGGCACCAACACAGTGGCGCCGGGGCGTGTCGAAAGCGCTCGCTCTTGCCCGCGAGCCGCTCGTCGAGCGCCGAAGAAAGGTTCTCGGGTGGTGAAGCGGTTGGCCTTCATCCACGACGGCGTTGGCCGCGGGGGTACCAATGAGCTTGTCGATGACGGCGTGGTTCGAGGAGCTATGTATGAGCTTGGAGGCGCGACCGGGCGCCTCGAAGCCCGCTTCGCAGGGCGCGTACCTGCTCGAGGTCCTGAGCGATGCCGCCAACGAGCTATGCGTCGTGGGCTACCTCGCGACGCACCTCCGTGCCTACGGACGGCGATTTCACTACGCCGGGAACGACATGTTTTGGGTGCGTTCCGAATGGTGCAAGTTCGACCTCTGCTTCGGAGCCGCAACGGCCCGATTCACGGACTGGAACCAAGCGTGGAATGATGGCACCACGGGGGACCTTGGGTGCATCGAGGTAAAAATCATCTACGAGCACTTCCCCGATGAGAAGCAGCTTGGACTCGGTGACCGACTCGCTGGGCAGCTCGAGACGAATCGGAGGCAGACGCAAGCGTGGCGTGGCACGCGGCGATCTAGTACCTTGAGGAAGCTCGAAGCGACGTACCACGGGATGATCTTCTACGTGGGCACGGCGAGCTCGGCGCCGCCAACCCACCTACCGCGCGCGGAGGCAGGGCTCGTGCAGTGCGGCGTATGGCGAAAGGTGGCCACATTCTCGGCTGCTGAGCTCGAGTCGCTTTGGCCTCGCTCCGATCTCCGCGCCGGCTTGTCGCTGCAGGTCGGACTCTTCTCGAGGTAGGGTCACTGGTAGGGGCTCGCTCGCTCCGTCTAAAATACGAATACCGTAGGCACCACTACGAGAACGTTGAGCGAGGTCGCCGACAAGAGCCCGCTGCACACGCTGAGCGCCATCCCGGCCTTCACTCACTCCCGGCGGACTCGACAGACCGCGCGCGGAGATGAAAAAGGCTACTTCTACGCGGCGCGCCGAAGAGGATGACCACGATGTCCGAGCATCCTGAGCCCGCATCTCACGCCACCGCCGCGTTGCCGCGCGCTGTCATCGCGCTCGGGCTCACGAGCTTCTTCGCCGACGTGGGCTCGGAGATGATCTTCCCGCTGATGCCGGCGTTCCTCGCGACGCTCGGGGCGACGCCGGTGTTCCTCGGCCTGCTCGAGGGAGCAGCGGAGGCGACCGCGAGCACCGTGAAGCTGCTAGCGGGGCGCCTCGCGGACGACCCATCGCGACGCAAGAAGCTCGTCGTCGCCGGGTACGGCCTCGCGGCGCTCGCGCGCCCGGTCGTCGCGCTCGCGACGAGCCCGTGGCACGTCCTCGGCGTGCGCCTCACCGACCGTGTCGGCAAGGGGATCCGAGGCGCCCCCCGAGACGCCCTCATCGCAGCCGCGGTGCCTCGTCGCGACGCCGGTCGCGCCTTCGGTGTTCATCGCGCAATGGACCACGCTGGAGCGGTCGTCGGCCCGCTCGTCGCCGCGGCGCTACTCGCCGCCGGCCTCCCGGTGCGTGCCGTATTCGCGCTCGCCGCGATCCCGAGCGTGCTCTCGGTGCTCGCGCTCCGCGGCGTTCCCACTGCCGCGCCCGTCGTCGCGACGCTTCCGAAGCCGGTGGTCACGCTCGAGCCAAAGCCTATCGACCGCGGGTTCCGCGCGTACCTGGCGATCTTGCTCGTGTTCGCGCTCGGCAGCTCGTCGGACGCTTTCCTCCTCCTTCGCGCGAAGGAGCTCGGCGTGAGCGCTCGAGGGATCCCGTTGCTCTGGGCCGCGTTCCACGTCGTGAAGGTCCTGAGCGCTCGCGCTGGCGGCTCGCTCGCCGACCGGGTTTCGCGCCCTCGCCTCATCCTCGCCGGCTGGCTCGTCTACGCGGCCGGATACGCTGGCTTCGCGATGGCGCGGGCACCTTGGCAGGCGGTCACACTGCTCGTCATCTATGGCGCGTCGGCTGGGCTCGTGGAGCCAGCCGAGAAGGCTCTGGTAAAGGATCTCGTCCCCGCCGGACGCCTCGGGCGAGGCTTCGGTTGGTACGGCTTCGTGCTCGGTATCGCGGCGATACCCGCGGGGCTGCTCACCGGTGGGCTCTGGACCTTCGCGGGTCCCAAGGTTGCCCTCGGCGTCGCGGGTGGCTTCGCGGCGGGCGCTGCCGTCGCTTTGTGGGTGTGGGCTCGCGCGCGGGAGCGCGAGCGGCGCGCGACCGGAGCGGGCGGGCCCTAGTCCGCGGCCGAGCGTCCACCCTCGGATCGCGACGCCGTGGCCGCTATCACCACGACACCCGAGCAGGAGTCCGCGTCGGTCGCGTGAGCCGCGCGCGCGGCCGTCGCGCTTCCAGACGGGGCCCCAGAAGGCTCGGTACCGCATCGACGGCTCAGCGCAGAGAGCAGGGCCGCGACCGACGCTGCGCCCAGTCTCCGCCCTGCTCGCACGCCGCACAACGACGGTCGCCGAGCGAGCCCCGGCTGTACGGCGCGGAGTCCGGCACACGCGTTGTAGCGCCTTTGGGGCGCTGGGCTCGCTCCGACGTGTCACAGCCCGAGTGGCCGGCACCCTTTGAAACCTACCTGCTCGCGGCTTATCCAGCTTGCCGCCGGCCAGGAGCGGCATCAAGGGCGCGCGCCTTCGGCGCCGCTACGCGCCCCTTGACCCCGCTCCCGCCCGACGGCGTGGGAATGGCGCCCTTTCGCAGAGTGCGCGGGGCAAGGAGTCATTGCCATGTTGGCCATTCAAGAGATTGCGGTCGAAATGATTCGGGAGCTGTGGAAGCCCGTCGCAGAGATTGAGAAGTCGGATCGAGACCTCGGGAAACAGCTTCGGAGGGCAGCGGCGAGCGTCGTGTTGAATATGGGCGAGGGGTCGGGGAGCACGGGAGGCACTCGGCGGGAGAGATACCGGAATGCCCTCGGGTCGCTCAGTGAGGTTACGGCTTGCCTCTCGGTCGGGGAGGCGTTCGGGTACATCTCGGGTGGCACGGAAGAGGTCACGTCGCGGGCGCGGCGCATCGCGAAGGGGCTGCTGAAGCTCACGTGAAGGGCAGGGCCGCCGGGCTTCGGCTCGGCGGCCTTCGTTTTGCGGCGTGCGAGCAGGGCGGAAGGCGTCGAGCGGAGGGCGTCGAGCGGAGGGCGTCGAGCGGAAGGCGTCGAGCGAAGGGCGTCGAGCGAAGATGTTCGCCGCGGGCAAGGTCGCGCCGACACGTGCACCGACGCCGTCGATCCGCGCGGGTGAATTCGACCGGTCAGCGCAACGCTTCCTGAAAGGTATCCGCTGGCGTCCTGAAAGCCAACGTCTTCCGTGGCCGCTCGTTCAGTCGACGCGCGACGCCGTCCAGCTGCGCTTGCGTGAACTGAGACAATTCCGTCCCGTCCGGGAAGTACTGTCTCAGAAGACCGTTCGTGTTCTCGTTCGTACCCCGTTGCCAAGGGCTTCGAGGATCACAGAAATAGACCTTCACATCAGTCGCCACCGTGAAGGTCGCGTGCTGAGCCATCTCGGTACCGCGATCCCACGTGAGCGAGCGGCGTAGTTCGATTGGCAGCTTTTTCACCTGCTTAATCACGGCGGCGACGACCGACCGGGTATCCTTTCCTTTCACCTTCACGAGCACTGTGAACCGCGAAGAGCGCTCGACGAGGGTCGCGATGTGACTGTTCCGCGCACCCGAGATGAGATCGCCCTCCCAGTGTCCTGGCACCGCTCTGTCTTCGACTTCCGGCGGGCGGTCACTGATCGAGACCGCGCCGACAATCTGCCCGCGGCGTTGGTCGTCCGTGCACGCCTTCTTCGAGCGCCGCATCTTGCGCCGCGTCCTCAAGTGAGTCTGGAGCTCCTTTTTCAGCACCCCTCTCGCTTGGATGAAGAGGCTTCGGTAAATCGTCTCGTGGGAGATCGTCATCGCGCAGTCGCCCCAAAATCGAACCTTGAGCCAGCCGGAAATCTGCTGCGGGGACCAGTCCGCCTGCAGTTTCAACGCAACGAGGCGTTGGAGACGAGGATTCTCACGTAGCTTACAAGCCTTCGGGCGAAGCGCGCGATCCCACGCCTGCACGTCTGCGTGTGCGGCGCGGTAGCGACGGCGTCCGCCGTTTCGAGCCACCTCGCGAGAAATTGTAGACGCTGGTCGACTGATTCCAATCGCGATGGTGCGCAACGAGAGTCCTGCGGAGAGGCCGCGCGAGATCTCTTCGCGCTCCTTCCCGGTCAGCACGCGCCGATTCCGCGTCCTCGCCACGGGACCGATGCCCCCTCGTGCAACAACAAGCGCGTACACGGAAGCCGGCGCCTTACCTAGCGTCCGGCCGATCTCACTGAGCGACTGGCCTGATCTCCACCGCTCCCATAGGTCCGCCTTCTCTTGCGCGGACAACCCTCGCCTCAACTCGGCCATGCATCACCATCCTTCGACCCCAGCTCGCTGGGAACCTGGTGTTGCGCTGACCGGTCGAATTCACCGTCGCGCAGCGTCCACACGTTGACGCCAAGGTCTTCGGCTAGCTCGCGAAAAGAGCGGTCGTCTCTCCTCGCCAGCGCCACGGCTTCGACTTTGAATTCGTTTGTGTAGATCGCTCGGTTTCTTGTCGCACGCATCGGATTCTCTCCTCGATGGGTGTCAACGAAACCGGGGGAGGCTCAGCCTTCGTGTCGCTATCGAGCGTCACCCCACGAAGGGAGGGCGGCCGAGGATGTCGAAGCAACACGCGGGGGGACTCGAGGTGACGAAGCCGCACGCGACGCGTGCGTCGTCGCTTCGAAGGGGCGCACCGTCCGGCGAGAGTACACACGAGGACGGGTACGCGGTGGAGCACGAGGTTCCGTCGGCTGGGACCGGGAAGCAAACACGGCGCGCGTACAGCTCGCCGCGTCCCGCATCGACGCCGCCGCAAGCGTCCTTTAGGGGGACGCCGCCCGTGGAGATCGGCGGCGCACGTGCTCGCGTCGGTCGAAAAGAGGGAGGCGTCGGAGGGGCTCGCGTCGTCGGCTCCACCCTCGCCGACCGCGGCATCGGGAGCGGTGCCGCTATCTGCGTCGGGGCCACACGCCACCGCGCTCGCGAGGCCCGCGATTGCCAAGATGGCGGATACGAGACGATGGGTGACTGCCATTGATCCGAGCATAGCGGGTTGCTGCGGGCAGTGCGCCGTATGCGTGAACGGGCAGGGGCCCTGGGAAGCCGGGCGGAAACGCGAGCCTCAAAACACGACGTTCGCCAACGTGTCGCCCATTTGATTCGGGCTCGCGCCGCGACCGAGCTTGTCGCCGAGGCCGAGCTGGCCGCTGTTGTTGCTGCCCCAGCACTTGAGCGTGCCGTCGTCGAGGAGCGCACACGTGTGGTCGATGCCGCACGCGAAGCCGACCGCCGAACGACCGGCGCCGAGTGACACCGCGGGCAAGGCGTTTCCCATGTGGGCGGCCGTCGTGCCGCGATCGCTCGTGTCCCCCAGACCGAGCGGGCCGGCGTTGTTGTACCCCCAACACTTGAGCGCGCCGTCGTCGAGCCGCGCGCACGTGTGCGAGAAACCCGCGCGTACGTCGACGACGGCGCGTCCTGCGCCGAGGCTCACCACCGGAAGCGCGTTTCCCATCTCGCCAGGCCCATCGCCGCGTTTTTGGGTATCGCCGAGACCAAGCTCGCCATTTTGGTTTTTGCCCCAACACTTGAGAGTGCCGTCGTCGAGACGCGCGCAGACGTGGTGCGCGCCGCTCGCGAGCTGCTTCACTTTGCGGCCGGTGCCCACATCGGCGCGCGCGAGGGCGTCGCCCATCTGTGCCGCGGAGGTGCCTCGGTTCTGAATGTCGCCGACGCCGAGCTTGCCGTGGTCGTTGTTGCCCCAGCACTTCACCGTCTCGTCGTCGAGGAGCGCGCACGAGAACTGCGCGCCAGCGGTGACCTGTTTCGCCGTGCGACCGGCGCCGAGGCTCACCGCCGGGAGAGCGTCGCCCATCTCGCCGGGGCCGTCGCCTCGCGCGGCGGTGTCGCCGAGGCCGAGCTGCCCGAAGTCGTTCTCTCCCCAACACTTGACCGCGCCGTTGTCCAAGAGCGCGCACGTGTGCATGTATCCTGCAGCGAGCTCCTTCACGGTGCGCCCGGTGCCGAGGCTCACCACGGGGAGGGCGTCGCCCATCTCGCCGGGCTGCTCTCCGCGAATGTCCGGTGTCCCGAGGCCAAGCTGGCCCGCGTTCACGTCGTTGTATCCCCAGCATTTGACCGCGCCGTCGTCCAAGAGCGCGCACGCGTGGGCTTTGCCGAGCACCACTTGCGTCGCGGTTCGACCGGTCCCTAGCGCGACGCTCGGGAGGCGAGCCCCCATCTCGTTCGGCTCGTCGCCTCGATTCGACGTGTCGCCGAGGCCGAGCACCGCTTGGCCATTGAAGCCCCAACACTTCACGTCGCCGACACCCGTGAGCGCGCACGTCGCCTGATACCCCGCGACGATACGGTTCGATGGCCGAAGCGCGCCGCCGTCGTTCGTCGTCGGCGCGTCCTGTTTCGCGTCGGTGCTGGCCTCGCTCGCGCCTCCGTCGCTCGCGTCCTTGGTCGCGGCGCCGTCCTCGGGGAGGGAGGCTGCGTCCGTTTCCGTAGTCGCGTCGCCGTCGGAGGGGCTCGCGTCGGGAGCGCCCGGAGGCCCATCCGTGGTCTGCGATCCGCAGGCCGCGAGCAGATGCATCAAGAGAAGCGCGGTCGTCGCTGGCCACACCAGGAAGGGAAAGGACGGTCTCATCGGGGGGAGGAGACTCTTGGCCGAGGGGGTCGCGAAGAAAGGGTGAAGTTTCCTTGGAGACGCCGGCGGGACCCGGAGCGCGGGCGTCGGAGTCCTTCACCGGAGGGCGCAGAGCGGAGGGCGCAGAGCGGAGGGCGCAGAGCGGAGGGCGCAGAGCGGAGAGCGCAGAGCGGAGGGCGCAGGGCGGAGAGCGCGGGGCGGAGAGCGCAGGGCGCGAGATCCAACCGACGTCGGCGCTAAATTTAGCGTTCTGAAATCGCTTGGCACCGAGCACCTTCGCCACGTGCCGGTCCGTCGCCCTACCCGCTCTCGACGCTGGGCACTCCGACACGACCAGCGTGAGCTATCGCGGCGAAGACGTTTTGGCCGCGCGCTGAAGGAGCCCGCGCAGCAGCGCGAGCGTCTCCGAGGGCTCGGCTCCCGAGGGAAGGACACACCGCGCCGTCTGCGTCGTGCGGCCGCGTCCTCTCTCGACGAAGAGACGGACCGCGGCCGCCGGCGGAACGCTCTCGCGGAGAGTGAAGCCGACGCGTACGGAGGCACCATCGTGGTCTCGCGCGCGTCCGTAGACCTCGAGATCCTCCCCGCCCACTTCGCTCTCGACGCGCCGGATCTCGACGGCGCCGAGCGTGAGGCCTCCTTCGGCCAAGAGCCAGCGGAGATTTTGGGTGAGGATCCGACTCAGATAAAACGCACCCCAGTACAGCTCTTCGGGAGTCTGTGGCCTCGAGTCGGGGCCGCGGAGCAGCCCTTGGGCCGCGCCGATGATCGGCTCTTCGGTGAGGAGGAACGTCGGGCGGTCTGCCTCGGCAGGCTGCGCGCGTATCTTCGTCTTCTTCGTTTCTGGCGGCTTGCCGAAGGTGAGCCACGATTGGAGCGAGATCCGCGCGTGCCGTGGATCGGTCGAGTCGACCCGCACGCGGGTCACGCGGTGGAGCGTCTTGCTCGGGAAGATCACCAGGCGATTGTGGCGGAAGCGGATCTTCGTCTGCGCGCCGCCGTAGGCGAGCACGATATCGCCGCCGCGCACCTTCTCCGGCGCTTCTGCCAAGAACACGATCGCGGTGAGATTGACGCCGGCTCCTTCGTCTTCGTGAAAGTCGTAATGGTCGCCGGACATGTAGCGGGATACCTGGAGATTCGGCGACCAGCAGCCCGGAATGATCTGGAAGAGCGGCTCGCGCGCTCCCTCGAACCACGGAAGCATGGCCGGCGACCAGAGCTGCTCTCGGAACAGGCGCAGCGTCTTCGAGGGATCGTGGATCCATACCGCCTGGTTTCGCCGTCGTGGGCTCTCGAAGAACACCGATTGTCCGTCGTGCCCGATTTCGCGAACGAGGCCGCGCGCGAGGTGCCGATCGAGGCTCGCGATTTCTCCGAAGATCGCGGGGAGCGCCGCGGGCGTGAAGAAATCGTCGATGACGAGATGAGCGCGTGGGGATGTCCGTTCGGTGCGCATCGATCTCAGACGGCCTCGCGGTGAAACGGAGCAGGCAGCATGGGCCGAGCCTACCACGCGAGGCGTTCGACACCGCGGTGCCGAGAGTGCTCGGCGCCCCGTCTCGTGTCTCGTTGAGTAGGTACGTGAAGCACCTCCGTCGGTATCGTGGAGTCTTCGCGTGCGCCTGCCCGGTTTCTACGAAGCTGACAATTGCTCCGTCATCGCCATCAGCCGGTTCGAGGCGGTCGACACAGATGGCCCCCGGGCTCCCGGCAGCCCCGAGCCATTCGAAACCGTTTGCCCGTGGGGAGCCTCCGCCATTCGAAGACCGGCTTCTTTTTGCTCGTCACGCTCCCATCGAGCGGCGCGCGCACGGAGGGCGCAGCGCACAGGTCCACGCAAGTAGGAGCCTCGGGAATGCAGCTCGTCGAGGCCCTTGTTGTGCCTCGGTCCGGAAAGGTATCCAAAAGGGCCTGGAACTCGACCACCTCCCCCGCTGGGGCGGTGCATCAGGTTCGTGATCACTTTTTCACGGATTGGCCGTATTTCATGGCTCCGACTCCCGTCGCGGTTGCTGGCCGCCTTGTTGCAAAGGTCTTGCTTCGAGGTCACTCATGAAAAAGCAGATTCTCGTCGGGCTCGGTGTGCTCTCGCTCACGTTCCTCGCCTGTACCGCGGAGACGATGCCGGACGAAACTCCGGCAACCGATGAGTCCGAAGAAGCCCTCGCCCCCGCGTTGGTCGGCGTCGCGGCCTGCCTCGCAGACCCGCCGTGTGCGATCGTCGTCGGGGTGGCGATTGGCTACGCCGTCAAGAGCGTCGCCGACCTCTCGGGGGAGGCGCTCGGAGCGGCCCAGCGGGCAGCGGCGCGATGGCAGGACGAGAATGGTTGCAACAGAGCGGAAGTCTTCAAGCCGCAGCGCACCGATCAAGCGCGAGGCTGTTTTGACAAGAAAGGGGTAGCTCAATGCTACTCCACGCGGCACTCTCCCTGCGCTGGAGTCCACTCCCACGGCTCGCTCGAGTACAACGAAATTCGCGGCGGACGTTGCGTGAGGGTCAATAAGCCGAAGGCCATCCGGTGCGAAGGGCCCTTCCAGGTTGCCGGCGCGTGCTCCGGCGCCACGACCCTCTGCGGCGTCGGCGGCACCGCGACGAGCGGCACCTACGTCCAGTAGCGAATCGCGCGCGTAGGCAGCTCGTCCACTCCCGCGCGATTCGCGCCCCTCGGCCGCGGCGCCGTCGGGCTCGTGCTGGGGGTCGGCTTCCGGGCGAGCACTCTCGGCATGCGAGCCGAGGTAGTGAAGCGAGCTCGGACGCCGGCACCGACTGACGTTCACGTTCACGTCGTTCGCGCTCCGCGATTTGCCGGCGGAGGGTACGCTGCTCGCGTGCCGTTCGTCTTCGATCTCCCCTATTCCAGCATCGATCCGCGCCGGCTCGGGCCCAGCGACATGAAGCTCGCGCGAAAGGTCGTCGCCGCGATCTTCGCGGAGGCGCTCCACGACCTGCCCGAGCCAAAGCTTCGCCCGGGCTGGGATCGGTACGCGCTCCAATCGGCCACGTCGCAAGCACTCATGGACGCGCTCGGCCCATGGGCGTGCGGATTCACGTGGTCGAAGAGCGATGGGGGCTTGGTTCGCTCGTACTGTTGCGCAGGACACAGCCTCGTCCCAAAGGGCGAGACCTCCGTCGGCAAAAGCATCGACCGCGTGCTCGACGCGCACGTGGAGTGGCGCACCTGCCTCGAAGAGCTGGAGACGACGTTCGCGGCTCTTCGCGCGGATACGGCATCGATGACGCTCGAGCGAAAGGTCGAGAGGGCCGCGGTGGAGCTCCTCCCGATCGTGCTCGAGCGAAACTCGGCGGAGGACGCCTGGTACCGCGCCTTCGCGACCGTGCTCCACTGGTTCCTCGAGTCGAGCGGCGTCGAGCACGCCGCGATCGCGCAGACCATTCGCACGGTGACGGAATGCCACTTCGCTAGTTGGGTATCGCCCACGGAGACGGTCGCGGGCGCCGCGGCGCAGGACCTGGGGCTCGAAGTGGCCATTTCGGTCGCGCAGCCTTCGTTCGATGGCCTCGAAGCGTGGGCTCGTTTGCGCGAAACGGCATTCCCGGCGCCGGCGCGTGTGCAGGTGAAGGCGAGCTGGGACGGACATCGGCGCTTCATCGACGGGCCGGAGACAGTCCGCGACGCCCAACGGGCGCGTCGAATGGCGACCGCGCTCGATTCCTGTCGCGCGAGCGCACGAAAGCGCCAGCGCCTCGATTTTGCCCTTCTCGCGAAATGGCATGAGCTCGTGGTCGATGGCGCGGCCCGTTTCCGCACGACGGTGGCGTACGCCAAACACGGACGCGAGAGCTACGGCATCGACGACGGCACCAAGGCACGTTTCGACGCATGGCTCGCCGAGGCCAACGACGAAGCAACCGACGTGCTCGTCCGCGCGGCGCGCGTCTATCTCGATGTCTGCTTCGTTCATCCCTTCGCCGACGGCAACGCGCGCGCTGCACGCCTCGCCCTCGACTTCGTGCTCGCACGCGAGGGCTATTTGCTCAGAGTCGCGGAGCCCATCTTCGCCTTGTCGCGCGGCGCGGACGACATCGACGGAGCCGCGAACCTGCTCCGCGCGCTCGGGTCATGCGCAGGGAAGCGCTGAGC
>JAAFHV010000029.1:0-41653 GCA_013297655.1 Myxococcales bacterium
TCACCTCCCGCGTACGCCAAAGCCGCGAACGAAGAAGGGCCGCTCGTCGTGCTCACCGTGCGTATCGACCTGTCCGGTGCGTTCGACGATCCGCGCTTCTTCGAGGCCGTTTGGGGAACGAATTGGGGAACCAAGGTGCTCGGGGTGAAGCTGCGCCCACCTGTCGATTGGAAAGAAACTGGCGCGCTCGTCGGCGAGAGCTATCGCCTCTTGGCGCCGAAGAAGCTCGTCGCGACGCTCGCTCGTCGAGAGCGCCGAACCACCGAAGCATGCACCATACATGCGCCATCGAAGCCCATCGTTCGACGGGGCGCATAGAGAAAGACGCGGTCCGCCCGCGCGAAGCGTCGCATGGCTCGCGCTCGCCGCAAGCGCGTCCCAGCGTCGCGATTGTCGTCGCGTCGCCGTTGGGGCATGGTGCGGAGGTGAGCGAAGAACCGGAGAGCGAAGAAGAAGCGACGACCGAACCGCAGGACGATCGACGCTGGCACGCCGAAGGCTGGCTCGCGGTGGTCTTCAAGAACGAGGACGACGACGGCTGGGCCGTGAGCATGACCCGCGACGGCGAGCCCGAGCCCACGATCGTGGTGCCGTGGACGATGGGCCGCGACAAGAAGAACCCGAAACCGCTCGATAAAGGCGGGTTCACCGTGCTCTTGAAGAACGCGACCGAGACGCGACGCCGCACCGAACAGCAACGCCACGCGCGCCTCCACAAGTCGGTCGAGATCACCTCCGGCGACAAACGCGTTCGTGTCGAGCTCGACATCGTAGAGGACGAGGACGATCCTCACGCCTGGCTCTCCGCCCACGCCGACGGCGAGCAGATCGCGCGCGCGCGGGTGGAGCCTTCGTTCAAGCTCACCTCGAAGTCGGCCGCAGCGTGGCTCGAGGGAGAGTCGTGAGCGTTGGCTGAGTCTTGAGCGACGCGCCGCCACGTTCCAGGCTCGTCGCATAGCGCACCCCACACCGAACGACGCCCGTAAACGCTCAGTGGCCACGGACGACGGCCGGTTAAAACGCGCGCGATGGTCGTGCAAGAAGAAGCGCCGCGATCGCACGCAGAGCGCCCCCCTCGCCTCGTGTCAGAAGCCCTTTTTGCTCGACGCAGGGGGCGGACCGGGGGTGAGCGAGCGCCTCACCGCGAACAGGGCCGGCTTGATCCACGCGCTCTGACGCTTCTTCTCTTCCGGGAAGAGCGCGTCCAAGAGGGCGCTCACCCTCGCAGCGAAGTTGTCGGCCTGGCGCTGCGCGAGGAACGCGTCCAAATCGGCGCCGAACGCGCGCGCCGATGGATAGCGATGCTCGCGGTTCCGCTCGAGCGCGCGTGTCACGATCGGGACGAGCGCGGCGGGCACGTCCGGGGCGTGCTCACGCACGTCGGGGATGTTCCCGCGCTGCACTGCGCGGAGCGTGTCCGCGTCGTCGTCGCGGCGGAAGAGCCGGCGCCCGGTGAGCATCTCCCACAGCGTGGTGCCCAATCCGAAGACGTCGCTCCGGCGGTCGAGCGGGAGCTGCATGATTTGCTCCGGCGACAGATACGGCAGCTTGCCCTTCACGATCCCCGGCGCGCTCTTCGTGCTGCGTCCGAGAACCCGCGCGAGCCCGAAGTCGAACAGCTTGATCTCGCCGTTCCACGTGAGAAACACGTTTGTCGGGTTCACGTCGCGATGAACGAGGTGGAGCGGCTCGCCCTCTTGGCTCTTGAACTCGTGCGCGTACTCGAGCGCGTCGGTGATGCGCGCGCAAATGAACGCGGCGATCTCGGGGTGGATCCGCAACGTGCGCGCGACGCAGGTGTCCCACACCGCGGCGAGGGTGGTGCCGAGCAAGAGCTCCATCGCGATGAACGCGTGCTCGTCCGCCACGTCGACCTCGTAAGTGCGCACCACGTTCGGGTGCACGAGGCGCTGCAGCAGATCGCCCTCGTCGACGAACATCCGCAAAATCTCGGGATCGCGACGCAAATCCTGGCGAATGATCTTGAGCGCGACGGTGCGAGCGATGCTGCCCTCCGACGTGCACGCGAGGTACACGGTCGCCATGCCGCCGCCGGCGATCTTGGACACGATCTCGTAGCGACCGATCCTCGTCGGGCGGTACGGGGTTGGCCGCGATGGTGGGCTAGCCATGATGAAAGACTACGTGCTTCGTCGGGAAGCGGCTACTTCCACGCGTCTCGTCTCACCCTCGGATCGCGCTCGACGTCGGGCCGCCGTCGGCCAAGTTCACGCCGACGGCCTGGCGCAGGTCGGCGTACAAATCGCCTGTCGCGAACAGGTAGAGCTCCCCGAGCTTCTCGCGCGGCGTGAGGTCGCTCGGGCCCTGCGGCTCGGCGGAGACCGCGCGCTTCGCGATACGCACGTCTTGCGCGAGCAACAGGCCGACCCGCATGCTCGAGATGTCCGCCGCTTGGCTCCAGCGCCGAACGTCGAGCTTCCCTCCCTCCGCCTGCGCCACGCTCACGGCTTGGTTCACCGCGGCGCGCTCGTCGTCCGTCATGACTTGGTAGAGGGCGCGGTCGAGCTTCTGCGCCGCCGGGTCCGAGCCTCGCTCGCCGAGGCCCACGCGCACCGCCGTCGCGAGCATGCTCGTGAGCTCCGACACGGCGGGGAAGAAGCCACGCGCCGCGAGCTCGGGTCGCTGCTCGGCGAGCCGTTTGCCCACCAGGTACGGGAGGATCGTCTCGGTGCCGGCGAGCGACTCGGGGCTCACCAGCATCGCCCCGTACGGAAATTTCGCCGGTGAAAATGGGAGGTTACGCGCCGAGCGCGCCACGAGGAGCTCGGGCCCCACGCACGCCAAGATCTCGCACGAGTCGGAGAAGGTCTGGCGGATCGTGTCGGCGTGGCGGGTGAGCTGGCGCGTGAGCGGTTTACCGAAAGAGGCCATCCGCTCGTCGGGGCTCATCGCCGCTTCTTGCATCCGGCACACCGCCGGCGTCATCCACGCGAAGATGCTCGTGAGCATCGGATCGAGATCGCGGTGGTAGAGGTGCGAGGCCCACGCCTCTTCCACGAGGCTCCCCGGGATCACCCCGAGGGCGAACGGCGGGTAGTCGGCGAGGAAGCGCGCTTCTTCTTCCGTCGGCGCGCGAAGCTCAGCGAGCACCTGCGCGGTCGAGAGCGCACGATCGAACTTCGCTTGGCGGAGGAACACGCCATAAAGCAGCTCGTAGCTCTTTCGGTCGTACGGATCGCGCTCGAGATCGGCGCGCAGCAGCGTGACGGCCTTGTCGAGCTCGTCTTGGGAGATCAGGATCTCCACCGCCGCGCTCTTCACCATGCTGTCGCCGGGCTTCACCCGCTTCGCGCCCTCGAGCGCCTTCGCGGCGAGCTCGGCGTCGCCGAGGCGATCCTTGTATACCTGCGCCAAGTTGCGGAAGAGCGTGAAGACGAGCTCGTCGTCGCCGTCGTCGCGCACCCGCGCGATCATCTTTCGGTACGCCTTCTCCATCCCCTTGAAGTCGGAGATGTCGTCGAGGGCGCGCGTCTGCGCCTCGAACGCGTCGAGCCGTGTCTTGTCGGCGTCGAGGGTCTGGTCGTAGAGATCGGCCGCGCGAGCCTTGTCGCCGAGCTTGTCGCCGACGATCTGCGCGAACGAGAACAGCGCCTTCGCGCGTCGCTCGGGCGTCTCCTGCACGCGCACGATCCGCTCGAGCACCTCCGCGAGGCGCGCCCATTCGTCGAGCTCCCCGAAGAGCCACATCGCGGTGTGGAGGAGCCAGTGGTCGTCGGGACGAAGCAAGAGCGCCTCTTCCACCACCGGTCGTGTAGCCGGCAAATCGCCGAGCGAATGAGACAAAATCTCGATCGCCGACACGAGTGCGGCGTAGCGCGCGTCTTCCGAGGTCTCCACCCGCGAGAGGCGGATCTTCATGTCCGCCGCGCGCGCCAAATCTCCCGTCGCGACGAGCGCCTCGGAGAGCACCTCGAAGAGCGCGCGACCGTCGCCCGGCACCGGACGCTGCCCCGTCGCCTCCGCGTCGCCGTCGTCCGCGCCGTCGAGGACACGGAGGAGCACCTCCACCGCGCGCGCGTTCTCGCCACGCGACGCGAGCAGCTTTCCGAGCTTCGCGAGCATGTCCGGCTCGAGCTCCGCCGAGCGCACCAGCATGCGCTCGAACGCGACGTCGGCGCGAGGGCCGAGGGGGCTGTCTGCCGGCGCACGCGACATGATCTCGATGACGTCGATCAAGGGCTGACGCTCGTGCGGGAGCGCGTCCATCGCGGCGACACACGCGCCGAGAGCCTTCGCCAAGTCCCCGAGACCAATCGCAATTTTGGCCGATGTGCGTAGGCGCCCGTAGAGGAGGCCGCTGTCACGATCGCGCGAAGCAGCGGTGACGAGGAGCTCGCACGCGGGGAGCGCCTCGGCGAAGCGCCCCTCCGCGACGAGGGCATCGAGCACGGCGGTCGCGGCGCGCTCGTTGGACGGGTCGGCGCGGAAACCGGCGTCGTATGCGGCGGTCGCGGCGGCGTCGTCCCCTGCCCGCGCGTGCTCGGCGCCGAGCTCGACCCAGAGCTGCGCCTTCACCCGTTGCGACTCGGTCGCTTCGATCCGCCCACGGAGCGCCGCGATCGCGCGCCCCCCGTCGCCGAGCTCGCGCGCGATCCGCTCGAGGCCCTCCCACGCCGCGGCGCACGAGGGATCGTCACGCGTGGCGCGCTCGTAGTAGCCGCGCTGCGCGAGCGGCTCGTCCAGCATCGCCGCGATCGCGAGGTACTGCTGCGCGCGCTTCACCGGATCTTGAAGGATGTCCGCGAGCCGTCCGCGGTAGTCGGCGAGGGCGTGCGGATCTTGCATCCGTTCGGCGAGCTTCGCGGCGCGGGTGAGGTACGTCTCGTTCGTCGGATCGGCGTCCGTCGCGCGGCGGAGGTTGTCCGCGGCCGACACCTGATCCCCGAGCTTCGTCTCCGCGATATCGGCCGCGAACGCGTAGGCCTCGCCCTGCTCTCGCGGCGTATCGGCGGACGCACCACGAAGGCCCGCCGCCTCCACCAGACGCGGAAAATCGCGCAGCGCGAGGTAACACTTCTCCAGGGAAATTCGCGCCTCGCGGTGGCCCGGCACGAGCTGCAGCAGCGTGCGCAACACCCCCGCCGCCTCTTCGCGTTTCAAGAAGCGCTTCTCGAGGAGGTCGGCGAGGCGCAGGTGCGCGTCGATGCGAAGCTGCCCTTTGGCATGGGCGATGAGCTGCTTCAGCGACCACTCCACCTCGGCGTACCGATCGAACTTCTGGGCCGAGCGCTCGAACGAAAGGAGCGCGGCCACGTTCGTGGGATCGATCTCGATCGCGGCCTCGAAGTGGCGGATCGCCTCGCTCGGGATGCGCTGCGCCTCGCCGACCGCGATGTGGAGCGCCATCCGCTCACGCGGGAGCCGGGTGCGCTCGAGCGCGCGCTGGAGCATCTCGAGGTGGCCTTGGTGATCGCCCCGTGCGCGCGCGGCGTTCGCTTTCCGCACGAGCAGCACCGGGTGCGACGCGTCTGCCCGTTCGAGCTCGCTCACGTAAAAACCGGCCGCGTCGGGGCGCCCGATCGGGCCTTCGTACCAGCGGATGGCGTTCGCGAGGAGAGCGATACGCTCGGACGGACGCGCGTTCCCGAGGCGCTCCATCGTCATGTCGATGAGGGCGGGGAACTTGTCGAGGCGCGTGGCGAGGCCCTCGAGGCGCTCGACGATTTGTGGGTCGTCCGGGGTCGAGCCGTACGCCTCGAGCATGCCGTCGAAGGCCTGCGCGAAGTCCGACATCCGATCTTCGAGGACGCCCGCGAGGCGAAGCAGGAGGCGCGCGCGCGGCACCGGGCTCGGGGTGCGATCGAGGCGCGAGAGCAAGAGCTCGCACAAGTCTTCCCACCGCTGCTGGTCTTGGAGCGCGCGCTCTTCCGGGTCGGCCTCGCTCTGCCAAACCGGCGCGACCTTGACCGACGATTTTGGCTGATAAGAATTCGAGACGAGGAGCGCCGTGTGCGATCGCGGAGCCTCCGCGATCGCGGCCGATGCCTCGAGCGACACGAGCTCGGGCTCTCGCGCGTGGCCGTGGTCGCGCGCGGAATCGGGAGGCTCGAGATCCTGGTCGTCGTGTCGGAGGTCGTCTTGATGCTCGGGTGCGTACGAGCGGGCGTGCGGCGACTCGGAGGACACCGCTTGCGGCCACGCGGACGGTGGCACCGCGGTCTCCTGCGGGGTGTACGCGCTCTCGTCCGGAGCGGGAGGCACCTCGGTGCGCGACGAGGGATCGTCGTCGGGATCGTCGAAGTGCGCGCGTGCTGACTCGTCGGCAAACGACCGCAGCGAACGTAGCGACCTTTGCGGGTCGGTCGCGAGGTCCTCCGGGTTCGAGTAACCCCTCATTTCAGCTAGGGATTTCGAGGGATCGGTGGCGAGATCCTCCGCAGCTCCGTAGCGGTCGCCCTTCATCGAAATCGAGGGCGCGAACGCTGGATCGAACGCGCGGCGCTGGCCGGTCTCGAGGAGGTTCATCGCGCCGGATCGGTTCGGATCGAACGACTCGAAATCGCCGGTCGTGAGGAGGAAGTCCTCCGGCTCCTCGCGCACCTGCGACGTACCCGGGTCGGGGTCGTCGACCGAGTCGACCTCGTCGCTCCCCGTGCGCTCGACGAGGAGCTCGTTCGACAAGTCCTCCGCCGCGAGCGACGGCTCGTAGGCGATGCGCCCGTTCCGATCACGCGGCATGAGCCTCGGCACGATCGTGTTCGGCTCCGCGTCGATCTCCGCGTCGATCTCCGCCTCGATCTCGGCGGGGCGTCGGCCCGGCATCGGCACGATCGTCGCGTCGTCGATCCGCGCCTCGGTGGGGGGCTCGGAGTCCGGATCGCGCGGCATGATCCGCGGCACAATCGTGGGCTCGTCGAAGCTCACGGACACCGGCGCGCGCGCGGCTGCGATTTCGGACGTCGCCCACGGGTCGGCGTACGGCTGCCGAGCGGGCTTCACGTGCACCACCTCGATCGCGCGCTCCGGCACCTTCGCGAACGCCACGCCATCGACCGAAGCGCGCTCGGGCGCACGAGGCGGACGAGCCGCGCTGGAGACCACCTCGTCGAGGAGCTCGCCCGGGTTCCAGTTCCCCGACTCTCCCTCTTGAATCGTCACCTTCGGGGCGGCGTAATCCATCGGCGCCGCGTCGGTTCGGGCCGGAAAGTGGGGCTTTGCGGGAGGGAACTGCGGCTTCGCGAGGGCGAACGGCTCCGCTTCGCTCTCTTGTGGCTGAAGCCCGCGCTGCGTCTCGCGCGCCATCGAGGGGATCTGGAGGTCGTTCGCGGTGTGCTCGTCGTCCGCGAAGGAGGAGCGCACCGGCGGTTTCCGCGGATAATCCATGCGGGTCATGGAATCCGGGCCCGGCTCGTCGACGCCGATCGCGGGCAACGCTTCGCTGTCGACGATCTCGTCGCGCGCGTCGCGCGGAAGCTTCACGGGCTCGTCGTCTCGACGCGACGCCCGCGCCTGACGGCGGAGCGCCTCGAGGTCGAGCTGGGCGGTGGCTTCGTCGTCGTCGTGCGCTGCCAAAAGAGATCCGACCGGCGGTGCGAGGACGTGGGGGTCGCACGGGATCGCGCGACCTTTGGGGGAGCCCGCCTGACCCCACGAAGATACCATGGGCAGAATCGGGGGGCCGAACAACGCGGGGAAACGATCCGCCATCTGGCGCGGCTCGCTGCGTTTTGTGCCGCGAACCCGCCAACGGCCCTCGTCGCCGACCACGGACGGCCCTAACACTTCCCCTTACGTAAGGGTCTTGACGCACCGGTCCTGGTTCGCTACCTAGATCCAAGCCTCACCCTTACGTGGGGGTTTCCCATGAGCATCCGCCTTCCCCTCCTCCAGAGCCTCTCCAGCCTGCCCTTGCCGCCCGAAATGGCGCAGGACACGTGCGGCGCGGCGTCCGGCCAGGCGAGCGGCCCCATGTTGCAAGTGGGGGATCTCGCTCGTGAATGCGGAAAAACGGTCCGCGCGATTCATCTCTACGAAGAGCTCGGGCTGCTCACCCCGCAAGGCCGCTCCAAGGGTCGCTACCGCCTCTACGCGAGCACCGCGGTCGTTCGTATTCGGTGGATCGGGAAGCTCCAAGACATGGGCTTCAGCCTGACCGACATCCAAAGTCTGGTCCGCGATTGGGACGACCAACGCTCCGCGGCGCGCACCATGGCGAAGATGCGCGAGCTCTACGCGAAGAAGCTCGCCGAGACGCAGGCCCACATCGAACGCCTCAAAGATCTCGAGCGCGAGATCGTGAGCAGCATCGACTACCTCGACGCATGCGACGTGTGCGATCCGGAGCGCCTCCTCGCTTCGTGCACCTCGTGCGAGCACCACGCCCACGGCACCACCGTACCGGAGCTCGTATCGGGCTACAGCGTGGCGGCCGGCACCCCGATGCCCACCGGCTCGAGCCCCGCCCTCCCTGGACTTTCGAGCCCATCGCTCCCTACTCCCTCCTCGTCGTCGCCAACGTCGTCGCCCCCGTCGGGGCACGCGATCGACGCGCTCTCGACTTCTCCCACCGCGGGCCGACGGAAATCCGTCCTTATCTCACGGCCCGCACCGCCCGCACCGCCCCCGCGAGACATCCCATGACGTCCCTCAAGTTCCCCATCTTCATGGATTACCACTCGACGACGCCGGTCGACCGCCGCGTGCTCGACGAGATGATTCCCTATTTCACCGAAAAGTTCGGCAACGCCGCGAGCCGCAACCACGCCTTCGGCTGGAGCGCCGAAGAGGCGGTCGACCAGGCCCGTGAGCGGGTCGCGAAGCTCATCGGGGCGCAGAGCGAAAAGGAGATCGTGTTCACCTCCGGCGCCTCGGAGAGCAACAACCTGGCGCTCAAGGGCGTGGCCGAGTTCTACAAAGAAAAAGGCAATCACATCATTACCACCGTGATCGAGCACAAGGCCGTGCTCGACACGTGCAAGCGCCTCGAGAGCGAGGGCTTCGAGGTGACGTACCTGCCTATCGAGGCCGACGGTCGCGTCTCGGTCGAGAAGGTCGCGAACGCGATCACCGACAAGACGATCTTGGTCTCCGTCATGCTCGCGAACAACGAGATCGGCACCGTGCAGCCCCTCGCCGAGATTGGCAAGATCACCCGCGAGCGCGGAGTGCTCCTCCACACCGACGCGGTGCAGGGCGTGGGCAAGACCGCGTTCGACGTGCAAGCGATGAACGTGGACCTCGCCTCGATCACGGCGCACAAGATGTACGGACCGAAGGGGGTCGGCGCGCTCTACGTGCGACGGCAGAAGCCCCGCGTCCGCATCGCGGCGCAGATGGACGGCGGCGGCCACGAGCGCGGCATGCGCTCCGGAACGCTGAACGTGCCCGGCATCGTGGGCTTCGGCAAAGCCTGCGAAATCATGACCAACGAAGGCGTGGAAGAAGCGAAGAAGCTCCTCGCCCTCCGTGAGCGCCTCCGCACCCGCCTCATGTCGGAGCTCGACGAAGTGCACGTGAACGGCTCGATGGAGCACAGGCTCGCGGGCAACCTCAACGTGTCGTTCGCCTTCGTCGAGGGCGAGGCGATGATGATGGCGATCAAGGACGTGGCGGTGAGCTCCGGCTCGGCGTGCACCTCCGCCAGCCTCGAGCCGAGCTACGTGCTCCGCGCCCTCGGCGTGGGGGACGAGCTCGCCCACTCGAGCATTCGCTTCGGCCTCGGCCGCTTCACCACCGAAGCCGAGGTCGACTACGTGGCCGAGCTCGTCATCCGCAAAGTGCGTCACCTTCGCGACATGTCGCCCCTCTACGAAATGCACAAAGAGGGTATCGATCTTACCAAAGTGGAGTGGGCGCATCACTGAGCGCTCTTTCCCCCGTCAATCCACGCATCCGAGCGTAAAGAAGACCCTATGGCCTACAGCGACAAAGTCATCCAGCACACCGAGAACCCGAAGAACGTCGGCACGCTCGACAAGGAAGATCCGAACGTGGGCACCGGCCTCGTCGGCGCTCCCGCGTGCGGCGACGTGATGCGCCTCCAAATCAAGGTCGGCGACGGCGGTGTCATCGAGGACGCGAAGTTCAAGACCTTTGGCTGCGGCTCCGCGATCGCCTCTTCTTCGCTCGCCACCGAGTGGCTCCGCGGAAAGACGCTCGACCAGGCCGAGGCGATCAAGAACTCCGACATCGTCGAGGAGCTCGATCTTCCCCCCGTGAAGATCCACTGCTCGGTCCTCGCCGAGGACGCGATCAAGAGCGCGATCGCCGACTATCGCCAAAAGCAGGGTAAGAAGCAGGCCGACAACAAGGCCTGAAGCGAGAATTGCCATGAACTCCCCCCAAGAAGCGTCCTTCGCGACCACCGGCGAAAAGCCGCACGCCGAGAAAAAGACGCCGAGCATCACGGTGAGCCCTCGTGCCGTGGAAGCGATCAAAAAGCAGATCCAGAAGCGAAACGTGCCCGATACGTCGCTCCGCGTCGGCATTCGCGGGGGCGGCTGCTCGGGCTTCTCTTACGTCATCGAGTTCCACGACGGCGCTCCCCGCGCGCGCGACCACGTCTACGACCACGTCGCGAACGACGGAACCCCCGTGCGCGTGGTGGTCGATCCGAAGAGCCTCGTTTACCTGAACGGCACGATGCTCGAGTGGGAAGAGAAGCTCCTCCAAAAGGGCTTCAAGTTCCTGAATCCGCAAGAGCAAGCGAGCTGCGGCTGCGGCCACAGCTTCCAGGTTTAGTCGCGGGATAGTCGTCGGGCCGGAGAAGTCGTCGCCGCGCCCACCGGACGGCCTTCCAAGGGCCGACTCGAGGCGTATCCCGCAATCCCGCTCCGCTCCCGTCAAAGCCCAATCCATCGCGGAGCCCGCCTCCGAGTCCGTGACGCCTCTCTCGCCAAAAGCTGCGTCGCGCGGACGCGGGTGAAAGAGAAGTCACGTGAATCCCTTTTCCGAGCTCGGGCTCGCCGACACCTTCGAGGTCGATGTAAAAGCCCTCGAGAAGACACACCGCGACCTGTCGCGCGCGCTGCACCCCGACAGGTACGTGCAGGCGCCCGCGGGTGAGCGCCGGGTCGCGCTCGAGCGCGCCGTGCGTGTGAACGAGGCATTCCGCGCGGTGAAAGATCCGCTCTCGCGCGCCGAGGCCCTCTTCGCCCTCCGTGGCACACCGATCGGCGACGGCAAAGAGCCGAAGCCCGATCCCGACTTTTTGATGGACGTGCTCGAGAGCCGGGAGGCCCTTTCGGACGCGAAGGGCGAGAAGAACGCCGCCGCCGTCGCGAAGCTGAAGGCCGCCGCAGAGGCCAACCACGAGCGTGTTCTCGCCGCCCTCGGTGCCGTGTTCGCGAAGCCCGAAAAACCCGACGAGAGCGCGGTAAAGCTCCTCGGAAAGCTCCGATTTTTCCGCCGTTTTCTAGAAGAAGTGTCCGACGTGGAGGACGACCTCGATGCTACTTGAGATCTTCGATCCGAAAGCGCCGCCGCGCGCGGTGGGCATCGACCTGGGCACCACGAACTCGCTCGTCGCCTACGTGCGCGAAGGGGTTCCGACCACGATCGAAAACTGCCACATGGAGACGCTCGTGCCGAGCGTGGTCCACTACGATCCGCGCGGGCACACCGTCGTCGGCAAAGACGCGGTGCCGCTCGCGCACGAGCACCCGCGCGAGACGATCGTGAGCGTGAAGCGCTTCATGGGCCGCGGGGCCGACGATCCGGAGACGAAGCGCCTCGGGCCCTACGTGTTCATGCCCGCCGATCCATCGGGGCCGAACACCGTGCGCTTCGACGTGCGCGGAAAACCGGTTACGCCAGTGGAGGTGTCGGCCGAGATCCTGAAGTCGCTCCGCGAGCTGGCGGAGGACGAGCTCCGCACCGTCGGCGGCTGCGTGATCACGGTCCCGGCGTACTTCGACGATGGTCAACGGCAGGCCACGAAAGACGCCGCCCGCCTCGCCGGCCTCGACGTGCTGCGCCTCTTGAACGAGCCCACCGCCGCTGCTCTCGCGTATGGCCTCGAGAAGAAACAGAATGGCACCTTCGCGGTGTACGACCTCGGCGGCGGCACGTTCGACGTCACGATTCTTCTTTTGGAAGATGGCGTATTCCAGGTGAAATCCACCGGCGGCGACAGCGCCCTCGGCGGGGACGACATGGACCGCGCGCTCTTCGAGCACATGCTCGCGAGTGCCAAGAAAGAAGCGAGCACGCTGACACCGCACGAGGTGCGCGCCCTCCTCGACGCCGCCAAAGAGGTCAAACACGCGCTCACGAGCGCGGACACCGTCACGAAGACCTTGCCGCTTGCCGGCGAGCCGAGCGTCACGGTGACGCGCGCGGAGCTCGATACGCTCGTCGCGCCACTCTTGGAGCGTACCGGCCAAGCGAGCCGGCGCGCGATGAAAGACGCGGGCATAAAGCCAAAAGACCTCGACGGGGTGATTCTCGTCGGCGGCTCGACCCGCGTTCCGGCAGTGCGTGCTTACGTGGCCAAGCTCTTCGAGCACGAGCCCCTCTCCGACATCGATCCGGACAGCGTGGTCGCGCTCGGGGCGGCGGTGCAGGCCGATTTGCTCACGAACGCGGACCGCGAGGGCGAGGTGCTGCTCCTCGACGTGCTCCCGCTCTCGCTCGGGATCGAAGTGGGCGGCGGCGTGGTCGACAAGATTCTCGCTCGCAACACCACGATCCCTACTGGCGCGCGGAACACGTACACCACCCAAGAAGACAAACAGACCGGCTTCTTGCTTCACGTGGTGCAGGGAGAGCGCGAGCTCGCCGCCGACTGCCGTAGCCTCGCGCGGTTCGCGCTGAAGGGCATTCCGCCGATGCCGGCCGGCCTCGCGCGCCTCGAAATCACCTTCAAGGTGGACGCCGACGGTCTCCTCTCGGTTCACGCCCGCGAGACGACGACTGGAATCGAGCAGCGGGTGGAGGTGAAACCCTCGTATGGGCTCGACGACGACACGGTGGAGCGCATGCTCACCGAGGCGCTCGATCATGGGGAGTCGGATTTGCTGAAGAGGCGAATCCTCGAGGGCCGCGTGGAGGCCGAACGTGTCGCCTCCGCGACCGAAAAGGCGCTCGCGAACGACGGGCACCTCGTCTCCGCGGAGGAGCGCGCGCTCATCGAGTCTGCGACCCGCGCCCTCCGTGAAGCGGCAGCGGGAGAGGATCCGCAGAAGATTCGCGCCCGCCTCGACGACCTCGATCGTGCAACCAAAGAGTTCGCCGGCCGCCGCATGAACGTGGCAGTCGCGCGTGCCCTCGCCGGACAGAACGTGGGCAACCTCGAAGAAGGGGTAAAACACGCAAAAGGCGTAGAAAACGCCCACGTCGAACGCCCCATCGATTAACCAAGAAGAGAGAGTGGACTCGTGCCGATCGTCGTTTTCAAGGGATACGCGGAAGTCGAAGTACCAATTGGCACGAGCCTCCTCAAGGCCGCGCAAAAGGTCGACGCGCCGGAGGGCTACGCCTGCGGAGGTGTCTGCGCGTGCTCCACGTGCCACGTCTACGTGCTGGCCGGCGCCAACCTGCTCTCGTCCGCCGAGGACGAAGAGGAGGACATCCTCGACAAAGCCTTCGACGTGCGCGCCACCTCGCGTCTCGGCTGCCAAGCCAAGATCGAGAAGGACGGGAAGATCGAAGTGGAGATTACCCGCGAGAGCCTGCAAGCCTTCGAGAACGAGCACCCGGAGCACCGCGGGAAATACGTGAAGCGCTGACGGGCCGGGGGTTCTGTGCGCGCGGCGCACGGGGCCGGGGGGAGGAAGAGACGCGGGGCCGGCGGGACACGGCCGCGGGTCGGCACCGTTTTGGGCGATGGGTTTTGTGCGCGGGGCGCACGGGGCCGGTGGGGGGAAAGAGAGACGCGGGGCCGGCGACGGCCGCGGGTCGGCACGGTTTTGGGCGATGGGGTTTGTGCGCGGGGCGCACGGGGCCGGTGGGGGGAAAGAGAGACGCGGGGCCGGCGGGAGACGGCCGCGGGTCGGCACGGTTTTGGGGCGCTGGCGGGCCCCTCCGCAATCTCGGCATCGTTCCGCGCGGTGGCCATTCCGAGGTCGCGAGCCTGGCCGGCGGTGGCCATTCGCTACCGCGCGGGAACGCTGCTCTCAGACAGTGACGGCCCCTCCCGCCAGCGCCCCAAAACCGCGCCCACCCACAGCCTTCCCTCGTCCGCGCGAAGAGGGAGAGGGAGAGGGAGAGAGAGAGAGAGAGAGAGAGAGAGAGAGAGAGAGAGAGTAAAGAGGAACGGACGGCGTGGGGTCGCTTAGCTCGTTCGCCGAAACGCTGAGCCGGGGACTGCAACGATACGAGAACCTTACGTCGCGCTCGGCGGCGCGCGGATGATGTCTACTGCAGTCATTCCGTAGTCGTTCGCTCTCGCCTGTGGCGCGCTTCTTTTGGCGCGATTTTCTACGGAGCTACCCGCGGCGACCGAAGGGTTTCTTGTCTCCTCGGGGCCCGGGGCCGGCGGGACGGGGGCTTTCGGGGCGGTTGCCAGGTGCGCCCGGTTTGCCTCCTGGTGCGGGTGGGCCTCCTGCTCGTGAGGCGGGCGGGTTGGGGCGGGGACCATTTCCGGGCCGCGGGCCTGCGGGGCGGGCGCCGGCAGGCCCACCGTGGCGCGGGCCTTGAGGCGCTCCGAAGCCTCGGGCGCCACTTTGGCCTTGGATGCGGCGGGGGGCCGTTACGCCGTACTCCGGGGGGACGAGGCAGTGCGGCGCGCGGCCGATCAAGTCGGTGCGACCGGCGGCGCGGAGGGCCTCCCTCGCGAGGGGCCAATGTTGCTCGTCCCAATAGAAGACGAGCGCCTTCATCATGCGCTTTTCGCGGAGATCGGTCGCGGTATAAACCGGCTCGTTCGTGAGCGGATCGATACCCGTGTAATACATGGTAGTCGCGATCGCCATCGGGGTAGGAATGAAGTCCTGGATTTGGCGCGGCCGCATCCCGTGGCTCTTCAAATAAAGCGCGAGCTCCACCGTGTCTTTCAACGTGGAGCCGGGGTGCCCGGTGATGAAATAGGGCACCAGGTATTGCTCTTTGCCCGCGTCCTCGCTCGCACGGCAGAAGGTCTCCGCGAAGCGCTCGTAGCTCTTGATCGAGGGCTTCTTCATCTTGTCGAGCACGCCGTCGTTGGAGTGCTCCGGCGCGACGGAGAGCTGGCCCCCGGTGTGATGACGCGCGAGATCTTTCACGAACTCGGGGCTACGCTCGGCGAGGTCGTAACGAACGCCGCTCGCGACGAAGGCCTTTTTCACGGTCGGCTCTTCGCGCACCTTCTTGAGCAAACGGATGAGCGGAGTGTGGTCCGTAATCAAGTTCTCGCAAATGCCAGGATGGACGCACGAGAGGCGACGGCACGCGCTCTCGGTTTTTTCGTCCTTGCACGTCATCTTGTACATGTTGGCGGTGGGGCCGCCCACGTCGGAGAGCACCCCGCGATAGCCATCCATCCTCGATAGGGCACGAACCTCGCGGAGCACGCTCTCTTCGCTGCGGCTCTGGATGACACGGCCCTCGTGCTCGGTGATGCTGCAGAACGTGCAACCACCGAAACAGCCACGCATCGTCACGATCGAGTGCTTGACCGTCTCGTAGGCGGGAATGCGATCTTGGTACTTCGGATGAGGCAAGCGCGTGAACGGAAGGTCGTAGAGGCCGTCCATCTCCGCTTCGGTGAGGGGCAATGCCGGCGAGTTGTAATAAACGGCCTCTTCCCCGTGCACCTGCAGCATCGGGCGCCCGTTGTGGGGGTTCGTCTCGTATTGGAACATTCGCGACATCTTCGCGAAAGCCACCTTGTCGCTGCGCGCCTCTTCGTAAGAAGGGAGGACCAACAGCTTCCCGTCCGTGGTGTAGCGGCTCTGCTCGGCGAGCAAGGGCTCCCACGCCTTCTTGTTCTTCTTCACGTGGGCAGTGCCGCGAATGTCGGTCAGGGCCGATACGGGCTCCCCCGCCGCGAGCCTCCGCGCGATTTCCCACGCCGGGCGCTCCCCCATGCCGAACACGAGGATATCGGCCTTTGCGTCGAGCAAGATGCTTCGCCGCACTTGGTCCGACCAGTAGTCGTAATGGGCAATTCTGCGGAGCGAAGCCTCGATGCCCCCGAGCACCACCGGGAGCCCCGGAAACGCTTGCCTGCACAGGTTGGAATACACGATCGACGCGCGGTTCGGGCGCGCCTCGGTGTGGCCACCGGGAGTGTACTGGTCCTCCCCGCGCATCTTCTTTTGCGCGGTGAGCTTGTTGAGCATCGAATCCAGGTTGCCCGCCGCGACCCCGACGAAGAGCTTCGGGCGCCCCATCGCAGCGATGTCGGCGGGGGAGTCCCACTTCGGCTGCGCGCACACGCCGACCCGGAAGCCGCGCCCTTCGAGGAAACGCGCGATGAGCACCGGCCCGAACGCGGGGTGATCCACATAGGCGTCGCCGCTCACGATGAGCACGTCGAGCGCGTCCCAACCGCGCGCGTCGAGGTCTTCGCGGGTGGTAGGCAGGAAGCGCGAGGCCTCGTTCGGGCGCTTTTTCCCGAGCGTGAGGAGAGTCATGGCCTTTCCCTTAGCAGGTTGGCGGGAACCAGCCGCGTCCTGGCCGAGCGTTTTGTACGCGGGCGCGCGCCGTCCCGCGAGCGCGCCCGATCGCGCGAGCGCTGAAACACGACGGAGAGACCGTGCGAGCGAGCGGGACTGCGGCCGAGCAGCGGCGGCCCGAGACGGCCTGTTTTCCGTCCGCGGACGGTCTGGCGTCTCGATGAGGCTGTTTTTGTGCCCGTTCGTGATGGCACGGGGCGCGCAAAGGCGACCTCCAGATGCAACCCGTCGGCCCCCGCGCTACGATCTTGCGTATGTCTCGCCTCGAGCACGGCATTCGTTACGTGCGCCCGGTAGCGCCGCTTCGGTTCCCCGCATCGGACCCGGGGTGGGAGATGAGCGAGAGCGTGCGGCACGCACGAATGTGCGAGCTTTTGTATTCGATCTTGCGACGCGCGCTCCCGGGAGAGGCGGCGTGCGTGGGAGCCGATCAGTTCGTCTATTTCGACGCGACGAACCCGCGGCGGAGATGCGCACCCGACGTGTTCGTTCGCCTCGGGGTGCCGTCGTGGCAGTTCCGCTCGTGGAAGACCTGGAAACACGGAGCGCCGCATCTGGCGGTCGAGATCCTCTCCCCGAGCGACACGAAAGAGAAGCTCACCCTCCCGCAGAAGCTCGAGCGTTACCGCCTGATCGGGGTGCGGGAGGTTGTCGCCTTCGACGTCGACGCCGCGCCCGGGAAGCGAATCCGCGCGTGGGACTCTATTTCGGGCGACTTCGTAGAGCGCGTGGTCGAGGGAGAGCGCACCCCGTGCCTCACTCTCCGCGCGTTCTCGGAGTCCTTCGCGGACGCCGAGCTCGTGATCGGCTCGTACGAGCACGAGGGCCTCACTGCCCAGGATAGGCTCGTCACCGCCCTTCGTGTCGCGTGCAGAGGCGAGATGCTCCCCGACCGCTTCGAGGGCGAACGACTGCAGGCTCGAGCAGAAGCCGAACGTGCTCGCGCCGCGGAGCTCGAGCTCGCGGAGGCCAAGGCCACCCACGCGAAGCTGCTCGCACAAATCGAGGCGCTGCGCAGCGAACGCGACCGCCGCGGCTGACCTTCCGGACCTGCAATTTACCCGAGAAAACGCTCGGTCTCGGCGAGCGCCTCTACGTAGGCCACCGCCGCGTCGAACCGCGAGCCGAACTCCTTCGCGAAGCCCGCGAACCAGACCCCGAGCTTCGACTCGGGATCGAGCGACGCCAGGAACGTGTGCGCGCGCGACTCGGTGCGGCGGCGTGTTTCCCGCTCGCACGAGGCGATCGTGCGCGCACGGTCGCGTGCCTCGGCGTCCACGCGCGCGGCGCTCGGGTTCGCTTCCGCGGCGGCCTTCGTGGCGCGGGCCTCTTCTTCGGCGCGGGCCTCTTCGCGCGACTCCTCACGAAGGACGGCGAGCATGTGGAACAAAGGGTCGGAACGTCTCATCGTTTCCTCCGATGGGTTGCACGCTTCGAGGCGAGCGCGGGCGGCGGCCGTGACAGACCGACGCCGCGCGCGACCTCGGTCCGATCAGTCGTGGATCGCGCGGAGGAGCACCTCGGTGAGGCCGATGTCCTCCATGTCGTCGAGGGTCACCGTGTCGCAGATGTCGAACTTGGCGCCCGCCTCGACGAGGTCGTCGTCGAGGGCCTTCAAGAAGCGCGTCGCGGACGGATCTTTGCCCACTTGCACGAGCGACACGGCGAGCTCCTCGTCGCGGTCGAGGCGCTTCGTCGCGGCGACGATGGTGCGCATCACGGCCAGCTTGTCGTCCGGCTCACCGTCGGTGACGACCAAGATCGTCTCGCCCGAAGCCTTGGTTTTCCTTGCGCTTTTTCGGGCAAACTAGTCATCGAAGGCGTGCCCGAGGACGGCCGCGAGATCGGTTCCTCCGGAGGGCTCGTTCTCCACGAACACCTGGTCGACGCGGTCGGGAGTCACGTTCTCGTAGCGCTTGAAGCGGCCCGCAAAAAGGTAGAGCGTGAGCCCATCGGGATCGAGCTCGGCGCAGCGGCTCGCGAGGGCAAAGGTGGATTCACGCGCCACGGTCCAACGGCTCTTGCCCGCGGCGCCGTCGCGGAGCGCCATGCTGCCGCTCTTGTCCAAGAGGAGGGTGTAGTCGCGATCCTTCAACATGATGGGCTCCCTTTCGAGGTGATGAACGAGGACGAAGCTTCGGGTTTTCCAGCGGTCTGCCCGTGCGGAGGCCGCGCGCGCCCATTCGCGCTCGCGCAGCGCAGGGCCGTGACGAACGGCGAGCGGCGGCGAGCGGCGAGACGACCGCGGCGGACGGTCTGCGCGTTCGCCGCGGGCGAGGGCGCTACGCCGACGGTGCTCTACGGGGAAGGTGCGCTACGCGACGAGGTGCGCGCGCACGCCGTGCCCTAAGGTGCGCAGGCACCTGCGGCGAGGACGACGAGGGAAGCGGGCGACGATCAGTCGTCTTGTTTTTCGGGGGCGTCCGTCTCGGACTCACGCGCGGCCGCGTCGGGCTCACCGTCCGCCTCCGCCTCCTCCGCCTTCTCGCTCTTGTTCGCGCGGAGCGAGACGATCGTGGCGAGGGCGAGGATCCCGACGATGACGGCGAGGCTGGGGCCGGCCGAGATCTCCACCCAGCGCGAGATGACCATCTTCACGCCGACGAACGCGAGCACCGCGGCGAGGCCGGGCTTCAGGTACTCGAGCTTGGTGAGCGCGCCCTGGAGCAAGAAGTAGAGCGAGCGAAGCCCCATGATCGCGAACACGTTCGAGGTGAGCGCGATGAACGCGCTCTTCGTGACGCCGAACACGGCCGGGATCGAGTCGACCGCGAAGACGATGTCGGCGGTCTCGACGGCGACGAGGGCGAGCACGAGCGGGGTGGCGAGGAGCCGGCCGTTCTCGCGGACGAAGAAGGCGCCGCCGTGCATTTCGCGGGAGATCGGGAGCACACGGCGCGCGAGGCGCACGACGATGCCCTCCGGCTTCTTCTCGTCTCCGTCGTCGTCGTCGTCCGAGAACGCGGTCTTCGCGGCGGCGAACAAGAGGAAGCCGCCCATGAGGTACGTGAGCACGTGGAACCGAGCGACGAGCTCGCTGCCGCCGACGATGAACCCGGTGCGGAGCACGACCGCGCCGAGAACGCCGGCCGCGAGCACCTTACGCTGCGCGGCACGAGGAACCCGGAACTGCGCGAACACGAGGATGATCACGAACAAGTTATCGACGGAGAGGACCTGCTCGAGGATGTACGCGGCGAAAAACTGCGTGCCGCTCGCGGTGCCGAGACGAACGGTGACGAACGCGCCGAACATGGTCGACAGGCCGACCCAAAGGAGCGTGAAGAGGAGAGCTTCCTTGGGGGACGGGTCGCGCGGGGTCTTCTGGAGCACGCCCAAATCGAGAGCGAGCACGAAGGAGATCACGACGGCGAAGACGGCCCAGAGGACGCCCTGCCCATGTTGCGCGGAGAGCATGGATGTCATCTGTGCGCTTTCTGGGCACCGGAAGCCAATAGGTAATCCGGGCCAGACGTATCGGTTTTTCCTATACGATGCCGAGCGGCCATGGATTTCCTGAACTACCACCACCTCCGGTACTTCTGGGCGGTCGCGCGCGAAAAGAGCGTCTCGCGTGCGGCGAAGGAGCTGCGTGTCGCGCAGCCCACGGTGAGCGAGCAGATCCGTCTGCTCGAAGATTCGCTCGGCGAAAACCTGCTCCAACGCGCAGGGCGCGGGGTCGAGCTCACCGAGATGGGTCGCGTCGCGTTCCGGTTCGCGGACGAGATTTTCTCGCTCGGGGCCGAGCTCTCCGACACCCTCAAGGGCCGCACCGACGGTCGCCCTGCTCGCCTCACCATCGGGATCCTCGACGCGATCCCGAAGATGGTCGCCGCGCGCATCCTCGCGCCGGTCACGTCCACCTCGGCCGGGTATCGCGTGGTTTGCCACGAGGACAAAGCCGAGCGCCTCCTCGACGAGCTCGCCGCCCACGAGATCGACGTCGTCATCGCGGACGGACCTATCGGACCATCCCACGACGCACGGGCGCACAACCATTTGCTCGGCGAGTCGGACGTCGCCGTGTTCGGCACGATGGAGCTCGTGCGCGCTGCGAAGCGTAATTTTCCCTGGTCCCTCGCGGAGATGCCGTTCCTCTTGCCTACCCCCGACGCGCCGCTGCGACGCGCCCTCGAGGCGTGGCTCGACGAAAAAGGGATCTTGCCGAACGTGGTCGCCGAGATTCAAGACAGCGCGCTGCTCACGACCTTCGGCGAGATGGGAAAGGGCCTCTTCGCAGCCCCCGACGCGATCGACGCGAAGACCCTCCGCGCGCGCGGCCTCGCGAAGGCAGGCGTGCTCGTGCCCCTGCGGGAGCGCTTTTACGCGGTCACCGTGACGCGGAAGCTCGAGCACCCCGCCGTCGCGACCCTGGTCGGCGCCGCGCGCGCAGATCTGTTCCCGAGAAAACCGCAAAAGCCGGCGTCGAAGTCACCCGAAAAAGCGTCCACCGGTCGTTCACCGTCGCGACGCTCCTGACGCGTCGCGACGCTTGCCTCGCGACACTTCTGAGGCGCGCGCGCGCCGTGTATCGTGACGCCATGACGGCCAAGAACGTGTGTGTGGTGGGTGGTGGTCCGTGGGGGCTCGCGCTTGCAGCAGCGGTGGGACGCGCCGGAAACACGGCCCATCTCGTGTCGCGGCGCGACGGCGTGCTCCCGGAAGGCGCGCGAAAATCCACGCTCGAAGAGGGCTGCAAAGCCTCACGCCTCATCGTTCTCGCAGTGCCGACGGCGGTCTCGCACGAGGTCGCGCGCGAGCTCGGCCAACACTTGGGCGGCGAGCACTACGTGGCCCACGGGGTGCGCGGGTTGGTAGGCGCCGACCTCGAGACCGTAAGCGACGTGGTCCGCGCGGAGACGCCCGCCCGCCGCGTGGGTGCGCTCGGGGGCCCGGTCTTGGAAGCCGATTTGCTCGCCGGAAAACCGAGCGTCATGGTCGTCGGCTCGCGTTATCCAGAGGTGAACGAGGTCCTCTCCGAGGCGTTCACCTCGTCGAGCCTGCGCGTGTATCCTACACACGATCTCCGCGGGCTCGAGTGGGGCTCGGCGCTCGTGGGCTGCATCGCCATCGCGGGCGGCTACGCGCGCGGGCTCGGGATGAGCGCCGGCCTCGTCGCCGCGTTCATGACGCGCTCCGTAAACGAAGCGGCCCGCATCGCCGTCGCGGCAGGTGGGGAGAACCTCACCCTCCTCGGGCTCGCGGGGTACGGCGATTTGCTCGCCGCGATCATCCAAGACGACCGCCCCGAGATCGCCCTCGGCCGCGCCCTGGCCGCAGGCAAGAGCACCGAGCAGGCGCTCGCCGAGGTGAAGCTACGCGTCGAGGCGGTGGAGCTCGTGCCGCGCATTTTGACGTGGTGCGAGCGGCACGATCTGCGAACGCCGATCTTCCGCGCCCTCGGCCTCGGCATCCTCGGCGGGCACGCTCCAGAGACGTTGCTGCATCAGCTCATGACGATGCCCCACGTCTGATCGCGAGCGTCGCTCATCACGAGCGAGCCCCTCGGCGACTAGGCACGACGGCACGAACACATCGTACGCTATATCCAACAAGAGATAACGCGCCGCGTGAGAAGTCGGCGATCCACCGCAAAAAACGATACATCGGGCTCGAAGAGCGGAGGGCGGCGTGCGATGCTCCTGAGCATGGCAAGGCTTGCGCGTCTTTCGTGGCTCGGCCTCTTTCCCTTCGTGATTCTCCAGCTTCAAGGCTGCGGCTCGGAGTCGGATCCGGGTGGCGAGCCTCCGAGCCCCACCGCTCAGCCTACGGGCACCGGGTCGGTACCTCCCGTGCCCGTCGACCCTCCCGTCGACCTTCGCAAGGAGCGCGCGTGGGAGGTGCTGAGCGCCCAGGGCGAGACGTACCTCTCCGACGTGTTCTACGCGGACGCGGCGCAGAACGAGCAGGTGATGCCGTACGCGATCGACGGTCACGTGATGATCGATCGTTTGATTTACCCGACGCTCGGCAACCCGAACCTCTACGTCAAAGCGGATCCGAAGGACTCGTTCATGGTGGTGATGCGGCTCGAGGACGCCGCGATCAAGCACCTCGCGCCGGTCGACAAGGGCCCGAAGGCGGGCACCGAGCTCAACCAAGTGACCTTCACGGAGAACAACGCGAACGGCGTGTTCTTCTTCCTCGTTCCGCGGCCGCAGCGCGCAGGGGCGACCACCCTGAAGACGCCCACGCTCTACGGCGCCGGCACCGGGATCATTCGCATCAAGCCGAGCGAGATCTTGGTCCACCCCGAGCCGGCCGACATGCCCGCGGTGCTGAAGGCGCGTAAAACGTACCGGTTCACGTTCCGCCAGGACGTGATGGCCGCCGTTGCCGCCGGTCTCTACGACGTGCGCATGGAAGTGCGGACCGAGAACGCGCTCACCACGAGCGGCGGAAAGCCGGTCTACGAGTACCAGTACAACGCCCTCCGCGTCTTCGACCGCGAGACGGAAGACTACACCGCGCTCAACGTCACCGATACCCAAGTATCGATTGGCGACTTGTACGACGCGAAGACGCTCGCGAAGCTGGACGACTTCGTTTACTTCGTGAACACCACCCCCGACCCCGGCGTGCGCAGCGCCGCGTTCATCACGTTCAACGGCGATTTGCACAACGGCGGCTCACCGGGCGGCTTCCGTCAGCGCTTCGTCGCGACCACGTACGCGGGCGAAGCGAAGGTCACCCTCGACGCGCTCAAGAACCTCACGATTCCTATCTTCCTCACCGTCGGCAACCACGACGGATACGTCGCGACCGGGCACGTGCCGGGCGCGGTGCGCAGCGCCGAGAGCGCGATCGGCACCTCGCTCGAAGAGGTGGTCGGCGAGGCTTCGCCCAAGGCGTGGCCCGATTTCAAGTTCGCCGACTACCAGGCTTATCTGAACCGCACGAAGGACGTGCTCGGCGGGCTTCACCGCGACATTTACACCGGCCGCTTCGCGCGCACCAAGGGCGACACGTTCTCGACCGGATGGAAGGAGCTGCCCGTCGCGGAGCGGAACATGTTCCTCTACGACGGCCTCCAGCAGTGGCAAAAGACCTACGGTCCCCTCTATTTCTCCTGGAAATTCGGGAAGAACCGCTACGTGAACCTGAACTCGTACGAGATGCGTCAGCACCGTCGTTCGGGCTGGGGCATGTACACCGTGAACTACGGCGGCGCCCTCGGCGAGACGCAGGTCGACTGGGTCGATCGTGAGCTCGTTCGCTCGCAGGACGACGGGTCCGACGTGATCATGCTCGCGCACCACGATCCGCGCGGCGGCCACAACGGGACCGACTTCGGTTACCTGTTCGAGCAGCTCGAGTACCAGAGCGTGCAGCAGAGCGCGTTCAACTACATCGTGAGCGAGGTCATCAACCCGGTGGTCTGCAAGGCCCCTTGGTGGGCACTCTCGAGCAACCGGCAAGAGGCCTGTCTCCACGACGGTCTCCAAGAGTGGATGCGACCGGACGGCGAGTTCGACTGTTTGCCCGCCGAGAAGGGCGCCGACGGCAAGTGCATCGCGAGCCTCTTCACCGGCCCGAGCGGCAAGCCGTTCCAGTTCTCGAACTTGCAGTTCCTGGAGCGCATCGCCAAAAACCCGCAGGTTCGCACGCTCATCTTCGGCCACACCCACTACAACTCGTACGAGATGTGGCAGGCGGGGGACGAGCTCCTCCCCGGGAGGCTGCCGATCGACGACTGGTCGGTAAAGAAGTTCGCGTCGCTCGAAATCGAGAACCCGGTCCGAGGCCACGCAGCGGTGGAGAACCAGACGCCCTACGCGCTCACCAAGTCGTTCGTGCCGAACAAGGGCGCCTTCGTCCCTCGTCAGGGACTTCCCGGGGTCGTCTCCGAGCGTCGGCGGGACTACGATCCGAACGAGCTCGACGAGCGCCCGATCGACAGCTCGGTTCGCGCCTTCGCGCAGCAATACGAGAAGGCCAAGAGCGGGATGCACCACACCCTCGACGGCAACGCCAAACCGCGCGAGCTTTCGATCTTGCGCCTCACGTGCAACGCCGATTTGACGAGCCAAAAGTACAACGACAAGGCGATGTACGGCTTCACAGTGCTCCACGTGAACAAGAAGACCGACGCGCGCGCCTACACCGTCCCGCAGATCAACCGGCTCACGTTCTTCATCAACTCGGGCAACGACCGCTTCGACCTCGTGAAGACGGTCGACCTCGACCGCACGATGAAGGTCACTCCTGGGGATCCGAAGAACCCGGTCGGCTCGCTCTTCAAGTGAGCCTCTGACACGCCGCTCTCACGAGCCGTCACGCACGCGCCCCTCCTCGTCCCCACGAGGCGGGGCGTTCGCTTTCGTGAGCCGCGGAAGAGGGATTGCTTCGTCTCGAAATGCGCGGAAGGCCGCCGTCGGCGCGACCGACGTTGGCGCTAACCGATGGAAACCTCACACGTTCCCGCGGACCGACCGCGGTCTACGACCGGGGGAGGTTTCGGGTGCTCGGGCGCTCGTGGGTCTCGGCGATCGGGACCCGGTACTCGGCGACGACCATCGCGTGATCGGAGTCGATCGTGGGGTCGGACTCGACGTCGGGATCGAACGGATGATCGCGGAGCCCCTCGTTGAAAAAGCGCACCTCGTAGAGCATCGCGTGGAGCGCGCCCGAGGCGAGCACGTGATCGATTTGCTCGGGAATTCCCCTGTGAAGCGTGCTGACGCGAGCGGCGGCGGGGGTCTTTCCGGCGGCAGAGAAGAGCTCTCCTGGTGTGCCCTCACCGCGGACGATGCGGACCGGGATCGAGCTGTCCGTGTCGTTCAGATCCCCGAGCACGACGATCTCGGCGTTGCCGACGGCGTGGCGCTCCACCAGCCTTCGCATGTAGAGCGCTTCGGCTCCGCGCGACACGAGGCTTCGAAGCTCGGCCTCCGCCTTCCCTACCCCTCCCTCCCAACGTACCTCTTCGCCGAGGCTGTCCTCGAGGCGCTTCGGGAGCTTGCTCTTCCAGTGGGCGGTGAGCACGTGAATGGTGCGTCCGAGCGCGGAGATGCGCACGCGCACCACCGGGCGACGTAGCCGAAGTCGGCCCGGGAAGGGCTCCGGGTCGCCCTCTCGGAATACGGGAAACGGGAGATTTTCCTCGGTGTGGTGCTCCACCTCTTCCACCGGGAGGCGAGAGAGGATCACGTTGCCGATGCCGCGCTTGTCGGTGCCGCCGAAGCAAACCGTGTAGGATGCACCGAAAGGCACGTGCGCGAGCACGTCGCGGACGAGCGCCTCCGAGCCCACCTCTTGCATCGCGACCACGTCGGCGTTCGCGCGCACGAGGTGCTTGGCAATCTCGCGCGCCTTCGAGGGCAAGACGGGCGCGTTGCGGGGAGAGTCGAAGTAGTCCTTCACGTTGAACGTGGCGATGACGAGCTTCACGCGAACGAGCATACACGACGGCCCTCGCGAGGGATGCCCGACGCGAGCGGGTGGACGCGTGCGCACGGCGGGTTATGCTCGAGTGCCATGGAGCTCTCGTCGGACACCTTCGCCTGGCTCATTTCGCAGGCCGCCCGCATTCGTTCCGCCCACGGGGAGGTCATCGGCGTGCCCGCTCTGGTGGAGCCCACGTCCGAGTACTTCCCGGACGCCTTCACGAAAGACGCCGACAGCGTCGATCGGCTCCTCTCGCGCTTCGTCTCCTATACCCCGCTCGACGAGGAGCTCCCGCTTCGCCTCGGCTTCGAGGAAGACCAGAAAAACGCCCAGGCCGGCGGCTGCGGCAGCACCGCGTGCGGCAAGGGCGGCGAGGCGGGCGAGCACGGAGCTCGTGGTCGTATCGTATCGATCGACGACGGCTACGGGGTGGTGGTCGACGTGCGCGACGCTGGAAATCCCGTTACGTTGACGGCCACCTTGGCCCGCGCGGTCGGCATGCTCGTGCTCGCGGAGGGCGGCGACGAGGTGCGCGAAGAAGACCTCGGCCCCGTCGCCGAGGTGTGCGCGATGGCGCTCGGTTTCGGCGTGATCTTGCTCAATGGCACTGCCGTTTACGCGAAGGGCTGCGGAGGCATCAAGCTCCACCGCGCGACGCACCTCACGGTCGAAGAAACGGCGGCGATGGTGGCGCTCTTCGGCCGCGCGTACGGCCACGACATGCGGCGGGTGAAGAAGCACCTCGAGGTCACCCAGATCGAAGCGTTCGACGAGGCCCTCGCGTGGGTCGACTCGAACCCCGAGATCGTGGCCCAGCTCCGCGACACGCCCGAGCTCCTCGAAGCCGGCACCTTCGATCTCCTCGCCCCGAAGAGCTTCCTGGGCCGCCTCTTCGTAAAAAAGGTCGATGTGGTCGCGAAGGTGCCCGCCAAGAAAAAGGCCCGCTCCGAAGAGGAAGAGCAGCGGCTCGCGCGCGCAAAAGCCTTGGTGGACGAGGCCCTCGGCTCGTCCTGAGCTCCGTCGCGCCCTCACCGCCCCGGGCCTTCTCGTCCCTCGATCCCGCCCGTCGTTGGCCACCTCACGTTCGCGGACGCGCCGGCTGCACGCTCGCGGCCGGGTTTCTACGGCGACGGGACGCGTGGCAGATCGGGCGCTCTCCTCCGATCCGCTCGCGCGCGATCCGCGCTAACATTCGCGCGGAAGATGCAACGGCAGCCGCCCGCCCTCACCTCCGAAGAGATCAACCTCTACGTTCGCACCTACAACTCGCTCCTTCGCTCCACCGGCGAAGTACGAATTAGGGCACTCGAAGAGGCTCATTCTTTCTCGCAGTCGTCGCTCCACGTGGGCGCGCTCTCCACCAAGATCGACCTGTCGGCGTTCGGATACGCGGCGGGCCGATTGCCGGCGTGCATGCCGGGAATTTCCCTCGTGATTTTGGGCCAGTCGCACGAGCTGTTCGAGGCAGCGGGGTTCGACGTTCGCTCTTGGCAGATCGTGAAGACGCGCGGTCGGCGGCGGCCCCTCCGGTGGGACGGCGGCGAGCGCCTTGCGGTGTTCATCGCCTCGGCGAGCGACATGGACGACCTCGTCCCCATCTTGGTCGCGTACCAGATGGAATGGAACAAGATGCACCAGGCGCTCCGCCCCCACGTGGGCAAAGAGAAGGAGCTCGCGGAGAGCCCTGCCCTCTTGGAGAAGGCGCTCGCTCTCGACGAGGGCGGCGCGGAGAAGCTCTCCGACGCGTTCGGCCGCGGGGAGCTCTTGAAGGGCCTCACCGCGGTGATGAGCCAGCGCCTCGATTTGCGCACGCACACCCTCGCGTCGTCGTACTCGCAATACCAGCGCGCGGCGCAGCGGTGGTGGGGTGGAATCGAACCTTCGTATCTCGCGCGCGGTAAAAATCGCGCCCCCGTCTACTTCGTTTCATCCAATACCCACGCGGTCGCCAACTTGCTCGGCGGGTACGCTCGCACGCACCGCAAAGAGATGGTCGACTGGGCCGTGCGCGAAGATCCGGAGGGCCTCGGGGAGGACGTGCGCAAGGCCGCGGAGTCGGGCGACGAGGCCGAGCTATCGCCAATCTTGTATTACCTTCTCCGCGCGTTCATCCACTCGGAGTCTTCCGAGAAGAAGATGAACGAGGTTCGTGAGTTCGAGTCGAAGAAGGGCCTCCTGCACCTCTCCGGCCCCGGGCGAATCGACGTCGACGCGCAGCTCGTCACCCTCGCCGATTTGGACATCTCGCTCGTCGATCCGCGCCTCCGGGTGCCGGGCTCGGAGCTCTTGGCCGAGAGCCGCGCGATGATCATCAATATCGACTATCCGCTCGGCATGGCTGCCTACCACCTGCTTTCGCGCGCAGGACAGGGCATCGGCGAGGTGCGTGGTATTTACATCATGGGCAAAGCGGCCACCCTGAACGGCCGCGTCGGCGACGTGCTCCTCAGCGACACCGTGTACGACGAGCACTCCGGAAATACGTTCCTCTTCAACAACGCGCTCGGCGCGGAAGACGTTGCTCCCTATTTGCGATTCGGGAGCGTGTTCGACAATCAATCGGCGGTCACGGTGCGTAGCGCGTTCCTCCAGAACAAGGACTACATGGCCACGTTCTATCGCGAGGGGTACACCGTGCTCGAGATGGAGGCGGGGCCGTTCCTCGGCGCGGTGCACGAGCTCGTGAGCCCACGAAGGCTCCCCTCCGACGAAATCGTGAACTTGAACCCGCACCTCGCGTTCGACGTGGGGCTCCTTCACTATGCTTCGGATACTCCCTATTCGAGGCGGCAGTCGCTGCTCTCGAAGAGCCTCAGCTTCTTCGGTGTCGACAGCACCTATGCGTGCGCGATCGCGATCGTAAAACGCATCTTCACGCAGGAAATTGCTCGTATTACCGCGGAGAAGACCGCGGTCAGACGCGCGAGCGGCGTGTGAGCAGCGACGACACGTCGCGAACCAAGAAACACTCGCGCGCCGATTTGGAGCGGCTCGGCGCGCGCGCGGAAGAGCGTGTCGTTCGTCTCTCCGTCACCGTTTCACGGGGCCCGGACGTGGGAAAACACGTGGTCGCAGAGCCACGCGCCGCCGTCACGGTGGGCTCCGCGGAGGACGCCGACTTGCGGCTCGGCGACCCTACGGTGAGCCGCTATCACCTCGAGCTCTCGCCCTCCGAGGGCGGCGTCATGGTGCGCGATCTGGGAAGCTCGAATGGCACTTACCTCGGCCGCGCTCGCCTCGTGCACGCAGAGGTTCCGAAAGATTCGCAGCTTCGGGTGGGCGACACGACCCTCGTCGTCTCGAGCGCAGACGAGACGGCGCACGTCGACGTGCCGCAAATAGCCGGGCTCGTGACGGTGAGCCCGCGCATGCACGAGGTGCTGCGCCAGGTAAAGCGGCTCGCGAGCTTCGCGGGATCGGTGATCGTGCTCGGCGAGACGGGCACCGGGAAAGAGCTCGTCGCCAAAGCACTCCACGACGAAGGCCCGCGCAAAGGTAAGCCATTCGTGGTGGTGGATTGTGGTGCCCTCTCGCCGAACCTCGTCGAGTCGGAGCTCTTTGGTCACGAGCGGGGGGCCTTCACCGGCGCCGTCGCACGCCACGTGGGCGCCTTCGAGCGCGCCAAAGGTGGCACCGTATTCCTCGACGAAATCGGGGAGCTCCCCGCCTCGGCGCAGGCCGCGCTCCTCGGCGCACTCGAGCGAAAGAGGGTCCGCCGCGTAGGGGGCGACCGTGAGATCGAGCTCGACATAAAGGTCGTATCGGCGACGCACCGCGATTTGCGCGCGGAGGTGAACCGCGGCACCTTCCGCGCGGATCTCTATTTTCGTCTCGCCGGCGCGCGGGTGTCGATCCCGCCTCTACGCGAGCGCCCGGAGGACGTGCCGGCCCTCGTCGACCACTTTTGCGAAGAGAGCGCCGGTGCGAAGTCCCTCATCCCCGATTCCCTCGTCCTCGCGTGGCAGGGCGCGCACTTCTCCGGCAACGTGCGCGAGCTCCGAAACGCCGTCGAACGCGCCCTCGCCGGAGATGCTTCGATGGACGAAGCGCCGTCGGTACACGGTTCGGCGCCCGCAGCCGAAGGCCCCGTAACGCGCTATCGCGACGCCCGCGCACATGCCGTTGGGGAATTCGAGCGCGCCTACGTAACAGCGCTCCTCTCCCGCACCAACGGCAACGCCTCCGAAGCCGCCCGTCTGGCGACGATGGATCGGCCGTACCTCTTGTCTCTCCTAAAAAAGTACGATCTGCGCTGATCGCGCGAGCGGCCGTCGATCGATCGGACCAGCGCTAAAGGGGCTGAGTCCGGTGATGAGCGATGACACCCAAGAACCCGATCGCCGCGATGAGCACACACACGCCCGTAGAGTGAAAGCGGCAGGGAACGAAGAGATTCGCGAAGAAGGCGAACAACAAGGGATAAACGAAGATCCGCTTCGCCACGCCAATCGGGAGCACGTCGGCGACCTCCTGCAGCCAGCGCGGGGCCGGCCGCGGCGCGATCGCCGAGTCAGGCGCCACGACGTACGCGGAGTACGGGGCGAACGGGTCGTCCATCATCCGCTCGCCGCACTCCGGACACGTGAACACGTCACGCGGGAGCTCCGCTTGGCACACCGGGCAAGGCCACGACCGCACCCCCGTCGCGTCCGGGCGGCGCGGCTCGATCGCGAGCTCGAGGGACGGCTCGTCGCGCGGATCGTCGTCGAACGAGACACGCGACACCTTCGTCACCTGGCCAGAAGAGACGGCGCGCACCTTCGTGGTGGCGAGGGCGAGCTCGGGAACCTCGGGAGTCGAATCGTGGTCGGCCATGCTCGCTATGGAGCAAGCGGCGCGCCACGAGACCTCGCCAAAAACCGCACGTACCTTCATACAGTTACGAGACGAATAGCGATGGTCCAGACCCACGATGTTGGGGCGGGCCAACAGGCACCTACGGCTCGTCGTCGAGGCGCGAGCGTACGTAAACACCGATGGCCGCGACGACGCTCACGGCGAAGAGACCACACGGCAACACGAGGTTGTGCGCGAAGATGGCCGTGAGGATCGCGCCGAGGAACGAGTACGCCGCGACGCGCTTGCCGACCGTGACCGGCAACGTGCCGACCGGCGCTAGCCAACCGGGGAGCCTGGGGCGCTCGGCGAGCTGGCCGCGGCGAAACGGCGTGACAGCAGCGCTGGGCCGCGCGCCACAAACCGAGCACACGACCGCGCCCGCGTGGAGCGACGAGCCGCACCCTGCGCACCGCACGACGTCGATCGGGAGCGGCGGCTCGGTCCTCCGCGAGACGGGCGCGAGCTCGAGCGGCTCCGAGGTCGCGTCGTCGTCGAGCTCGAGCACAGTTTCACGGCGGCGGCTCGGCTCGGGCTCCGTCGGCGGACGGAGAGACGGCGCGGACGGCGCGGACGGCACACGTGCCGCGGGGAACGCCAAATCGGGGACGTCGCCCGCGGCGTTCGGTATTCGCTCGTTCGGCGTGGTCGCCGCCTCTTCGGGGTCGGACTCGGCGTCGACGAGAGCGTCGTGGAGAGCGGAAGCGTCCTCGAAGCGAGCACCGGGCTCCTTCTCGAGGCATCGCGCGACGAGCGCCCCTAGGCGCGGAGGAATCGCGACGTCCGAGCGTTGGTGCAGTGGCGGCGGGCGCACCTCGAGGTGCTGGTAGAGCAGAGTCGCGGCCTCCCCTGCAAAAGGCGGCCTTCCGGTGAGCATTCGAAAGAAGAGGATCCCTAGCGCGTAGACGTCGGCCGCGGGAGTGAGCACATCGCCCCGAATTTGTTCGGGTGGCATCGACTCCAAAGTACCAATGAACGACCCTGGCTCGGTGAGGGTCGCTTGCCCTTCCGCTTTGGCGATCCCGAGGTCGAGCACCTTCACGTGCTCCACCTCGTCTCCGTGGTGCACGAGCATCACGTTGTTCGCGCTGAGATCGCGGTGGACGATGCGCGCCGCGTGGAGGCCGCGGAGTCCGAGTGTAATGCCCTTCGCGATATGGAAGAAGCGCGCCACGGCGAGCCCCTGAGTACCGATGAGAGCGCCGAGGCTCTTGCCTGCGAGCAGCTCCATCACGAGGTATACGCCCTCGCCATCCGAGAGCGCGACGTCGAAGACCTCCACCAAGTTCGGGTGGCGCACCTTGGCGGAGAGCTTCGCCTCCTGGACGAAGCGCTTTACGTAGGAAGGATCGCTCTTCAAGTCCGACGCGAGCACCTTGACCGCGACGTCGCGCTCGAGCCGCAGATCGCGTGCACGATACACTTGTGCCATACCGCCAGTGCCGATGCGGCCATCGATGCGGTAACGGTCGCCGAGCGTTTGCCCGATCATCGAGCGGCTCAGCCGTCCCGCGAGGCGTCGAGGCTACGCCGCACGACGAGGCCGACGAGCGAGAGTACGAGCAGCACGCCGAGGCCCCAATAGGCCCCCTTCGACTCCACCTCCAAGAACACGAGCGCGCCGATGCCGCCGCCCGCGCCGAGGGCGAGCAGCAGCGACACGAACCAAGGCAAAATCCCGAGCGGAACGAGCCAGCCCGGCGGGCCACCGGAGCGCGCCGTGCTTCGCGGTCGCAGACGCACCCCGGAGCCGGTTCGGAACGCGCCGCAGTGGGGGCAGTCGAGCGCGGTGGGGGGAATGATTTTAGTGCAGGATGCACACGTCTGCGCGACGGGCCTCGACACCGGGCCGGTGGTGCGCGGCACGTCTTGCAGCTCGAGGAGCGCGTCGCCCGGATCGGGAGCGACCTCGAACGTGGTCATCGCCCCGATGCGAAGCTGGGAGGTGCCGGCGTTCGCCTGCGTAGACCGTACTTGGGAATGCGGCTGCGGCGTGCCCGGCGTATGCGGGTTGAACGCGCCTTCGTAGGGCCGCTGCGGCATGGTGAGGTCTGGCACCGGCGCGGCGACGGCGCCATCGCCCACGCGCGCGACGTAGCTTGCCGGCGCTGCTTCGAGCACGTCGCGCGGGAGGGTGCGCTCGATCGCGCGGAGGGCATGGCCGAGCTCGTTCGCGTCGCTGAAACGTCCGTTCGGCTCCTTCGCGAGGCACCGCATGACGAGCGCAACGAGGGCAGGAGGCAGCGCGGCTTCGGGGGCACGCCGCTCTGGGCTCTCGGGCAAGACCTCGAGGTGATGGTGGATGAGCGCGGTGCGCGGGATGTCTGGAAAGAGCGGTGTCCCGGTGAGCATGCGGTAGAGCACCGCGCCGATCGCGTACACGTCGGCGCGCGCGTCGAGCGGCACCTCGCCGAGGATTTGTTCTGGCGCGATGTACTCGAGGGTGCCGAGGAACATGCCCGCCTCGGTGAGGGCGGTGCCGCCGCTCTGTGACTTGGCGATGCCGAAGTCGAGCACCTTCACGTGGTCGCGCCGGTTGCCGTGCTCGACGAGCATGATGTTCGGCGGCTTCACGTCGCGGTGCACGATACCCTGCACGTGCGCGGCGCCGAGGCCGTCACAAAGCTCTTTCGCGATCGGAAAGAAGGCGCCGAGGGGCAAGCGCTTTTCGCGCGTGAGACGCGAGGAGAGCGCTTCGCCCTTGAGCATCTCCATGACGAAGAAGAGATCGCCGTGCTCGGTCTCGCCGACGTCGAACACCTCGACCACGTTCGGGTGGCGGATTTGGGCCGTGCGCTGCGCCTCGCGGACGAAGCGCGCGTGCGTCTCGGCGTTCTTCGCCTGCGCGTTCACGACCTTCACCGCGACCTGCCGCTCGAGGCGCAGGTCGGTCGCGAGGTGCACCGCGCCCATGCCGCCCTGCCCCACGAGCGTCTCGAGGCGATACCTCCCGGCGAGGACTTCCTTTCGCGAGGCTTCGGCCATCTCACAAGAGGGTACGGGACTTTTGGATGGGGAAGAAGGGGCTAAAGAAAGGGAAATCGGGCTAGGCGGCGCCGCGCCTCGCAAAAGCTGATTGGCCACGAGCTCGCGCGCCGCGCACATGGTGTGCGTGCAAATGAAAGGGCTTATCCAGGCGGCGCGGGCCCGTGCTCGTTTGCGCTGCTACACTAGGGCACCGAACCGCTTGATGACCGAGGATTTTCGCCGAGTTGCGAGCCGTGCAAGGCGCGACGACGAGTCCTACTGCTGCTAGCCGATGAGGAGCAACGAAGCACGGCGAAGTAAATCGGCGAAAAGCCGACCGAATTAAGCGGTTCGGTGCTCTACGGGTCATGGGGTGGATCCGTTTGCGCGCGAAGGTCGTCATGGCGTTGGGGGTCGTGGTGCCGGCGCTCGCGCTCGCACCGGCGTGCTCTCCGACGGGAGGCGACCCGGGCGCGTGTGAGGGCGCGACATGCGACGGAGGTGGAGGAGATGCGCCAGTCGTGCCGGATACATGGGTCGCGCTCGACACCGGGCCTGCCCTCGACGCGACTCCCGGCGCAGACGCGGCGGACGCGGCTTCGACGGACGACGCGAGTGAAGACGCCGCGGCGCGGACCTACGCGGGCGCGCTCGGCGACGCGGGCGATCCCGGTGACACCGGCACGATGGCCGACGCCGCCGACGCGGCCATGTGCAGCGCCTTCAAGGTCAATCCGGAGACCCGCGCCGAGCTGAACGGGGCGGGCATGCGCGCGCATCCCGCTGGCAGCTTTGGGTGCCCCGGCGGTGGCACCGCCGGGGTCACCGCAGGCGTCTTCGAGCTCACGCGCGAATCGCACGTCACCGCCATCATTTCCCACCGGCTGACCACGAACCAGGCGACGCGCGTTCAACTGCGAGCCGGGTGCGGGCCTTCGTCGACCCTCGTGGTCTCGCCTGCCCTTCAGCGCACGGCCTCGGCGGTCGTTCCGCCCGGGATTTACACGTTCGTTCAATGCGACAATGGCGGTGGCTTCTTCGCAGAGCCTACGCCGACGCCGGTAAACACCGACACCACGTGCGTGAACGCCTCCGTGCTGCCCAACACTGGCGCACCCATGTACGACCCGGCCCAGACTCGGTACTTTAAGTTTACCGCCGGCCCCGGCATCGCGGCGCACCGAATATGGCTCCAGAGCAACAAGGACTACCCCCCCGGCGGACACACGATGAACACCGGCCGGGCCCGCATCGTCGTGCGCACCGCCTGCGACGACGCCGCGAGCGGAATATTCGATAGCAACCTCACCTCGCCGCCCAGCAGCCTCTGGACCAACGGCCGAAGGCTGTACGAGCTCCCCGCCTTGCAGGCGGGGAGCACCTATTGGCTCGTCCTCAGCGAAGTCGATCCCGGACTTACGCTGACCTTGACGTACGAACGGGGGCCGTCTTAGGGCATAGCCCCTTAACCCACTTTCCAAGCGCTGGCGTACTCTCGCGCGTACGCCTCGAGCGTTCGCGGCGGCTTTCCGGTGAGCTCTTCGACGGCGTTCGTGACCGCGCTCGCAGCGCCCGCGCGCACGGCTTGGAAGAGCTGCACGAGCAAGCGCGCGTAAGGCTCTTGAATGCCGCCTTTCACGGCGCCTTGCACGAACGCTTCGTCTTCGATAGGCACGTAGGCGATGGGACGACCCGCGGCGTTGGCGAGCACGGTCGCCGCTTCGGCATAGGTGAGCGCAGCGGGGCCAGTGATGACGAATGCCTTGTTGGCGATGTCGTCGCGGACGAGGGCGGCGGCGGCGCTGTCGGCGATATCCCTCGCGTCGACGAACGCGGTTTTTGCTTCGGCGGCGGGGAGCGGGATGACTCCCTGGTGGCGAATCGGATCGACCCAAAAGCTGTGGAAGTTGTCCATGAACCACGTGGGGCGCACGTGCACGAAGGGCACTCCCGAGCGTTCGACGTGGAGCTCGGCCTGGCGGAGCGGAATTTGGTCACTCACGTCGACTCCCGACGCCGTCATGAGGACCGCCTTCTTTACCCGCTTCAGCGCGAGGTCGAAGAACGGCTTGGAGAGTCCGTGCCCGTCGAGCACGAGCGGCGGGCTGACCCAGAAGAGGCGGTCGACGCCCTCGAGGGCCGGCTCGAACGTGGAAGGATCGGTGTAGTCGAAGCGCACGGCGCGCACGTTGGCGCGGCTATCTTTCGCGGCCGATCGGGAGGCCGCAGTCACGTCGTGGCCTTTCGCCACGAGGGCATCTACCACCGACGCGCTCACCTTGCCGGTCGCGTTCAGGACCAATACTTTTGCCATGGGATCGTCTCCTCGCCGCGACCCACACGGGGCGGCGAAGGAAGAAGTAGGGCGCCTTGACGAGACGCACCATGCGAGTAAGTCTCGTTCGCATAGCAGAGCGTCTCATGACCGACCCCCTCACGGACTGGACGAACATTCTTCGCACGCACGGCGTCATCGTCGCGCGCAACCGACTGCCGAGCCGCTGGGGCGTAGCGATGACCGCTCGCCCCGCGACCGCGTTTCACTACCTCCCGCGCGGCCGCGCGGTCCTCCGCATGGCGGGGCAGCCCGTGCTCGAGCTCCACGAGGGCGACTTCGTTCTCGTCACGCGGGGCGATGCACACGCCATCGTGAGCGACGTCGACTACCAGGCCATCCCGCTTGCGGAAGTGATCGCCGGGCCTCCGCCCTTTACCGGCGAGCACTGCACGACTCTCTTGTGTGGAGAGTACAGCCACGACATGCGGCTCGATGGCGCGCCCTGGCATGCGCTACCAGCGCTGGCGCACTTTGCCCACGAAGAGCTCCAATCCGACGACTCCATCCGAACCACGCTCGACCTGCTGCGGGCGGAGGTCGAGCGGCCAATGGTGGGCGGCGACGCCCTCGCGCGGCACCTCCTCGACGCGCTCTTCGTTTACCTCCTTCGCGCGTGGGGCAGGTCCGCGCGCTCCGAAGGCACCCTCTTGGGCGGGTTGCACGACACCGCCCTCGCGAAGGCACTTAGGAGGATGCACGATCAGCCGGCGGACGAGTGGTCACTAGAGTCGCTCGCCGCGGAAGCTTGCCTGTCGCGAGCGGCGTTCGCGCGTCGGTTTACGGAGGCGCTTGGCGAATCCCCGATGGGGTATCTCACGCGCTGGCGAATGACGCTCGCGACCAGGTTTCTCGCGGATGGTGGGCTGTCGGTGGCGGAGATCGCGGACCGAGTGGGGTATCGGTCGGAGTTTGCGTTTAGTAGGGCGTTCAAGAGGTTGAGAGGGGCGGCGCCGAGTGTTTATCGGCGGGGGTTGGGGTGAGTATCGGGGGTGCGACGAGGTGCACCCGCGCTCGTCAATCGAGGGTGCGTACGAGCCGCAATCCTTGCGCGTCGAGTCCGTTCCAATCGGCGCCGAGGCGATTGGACGCGGGAAGAGGTGCGGCAGAACGCCAACCTCCGCTTGGCCCCTGTCGTCACCGAGACCGCGCTGGTCAATCGAGCGTGCGCACCAGCCGAAGCCCTGCGCGTCGAGTCCGCTCCAATCGGCACCGAGGCGATTGGACGCGGTCGTCGATGGCGCACGCAACGCCATCTCGCTTCGTGCGTGTATTGCTCGCGCCGAGCCGGTCGCCGGGATTCGCATACGGGCTTTTCCGGAAACCGAGCCCGTCGTACGGATCACTCGTCCACTCGACTACGTTACCGAGCATGTCGTACAGGCCCCAAGCGTTCGGCGCCTTGAGCATGATGGGCCGGGCCTGAATGACCACTGGAGACAGCGCAGTGGCGGTCGCGCAGTACCAACCGACCTTATCGAGATTCGATTGCCGCAACCGTTTCTGCACGATCCCGCCTGGCCCCCGCGGAATCTCGGTTTTGGATCGAACGGAAGCGGCCGCCGTGCTCACGGAGCACCTGGTGTGGCCGCGCGGTAAGATACGTATCGCGGTGGTGGGCGACGCACGTCGCCAGGATGGCGTGGCTGTCGCGAAGGTGCAAGATCACGCTTGGGGAAGATGGGCGATCGCTGGATTCGTGCGCTGCGTGCGAGCGCGCCGCGCTGGGGATCGATCGTGGGTCGAAATGGAACGGGCAACTCGTGCCCAAGGACCCTTGGCAGCTGGGCGACGACGCCATACTTCACTCCCGCGCAATGTCGCGCTCGCTGGCCGGAGACCTGCTCCATTCGCGCTCGAAGCCTGCGGTCCGGATATGCTCCCATTTCGACCGGTTTGTGTCATGACCTCAACATCACTTCCAAAGGCCTGGTGGGCTGCTTTCCTGGCAGTCGCTTCCGCTGGGTGTGGCCTCCTCGAAGAAGCTCCCCCGCCGATCCGGCAGTTTCCCTCTGCATTCGAGCCCGCCGCGAACGGAACGTTGCCATACGATCCAGATTTCGGGCCCGCCCCGTAGTTTCCCAGGGCAGTGTGTACGACGGCAACTACAACGTGAGCGCCGAGCTCCCGCCGCGGTTCACTCGCGCGTGTGGGGCCGACGCCAGGGGAGCTTCTCTCGAAGTCGGAACGTTCAGGATGATGGCGCTCGAGGTAACTCGTCGGGCGTACTCGGGACGGCAAGTGCCCCCCCGAAACGGCAGCCCCCCTACGATCGGACCCGGATCGTTCGCCGCTGGACGCAGCCGCGCGGGCTCTTCAGCCGATGGCCGTTTCTGCGATCGGCGCGGAGGCGTTCTGCCGGGCCTACGGCGGCGAGCTTCCGACGAAGGGGCAGTGGTTGGTCGCGGCGCACGCGACCAACGGCACTGTTGGATTGCCTTGGGTGACGGATCGTCTCCTCGGCTGCTTTACGGACCCGAAGCTCCCGCTGTGTAGCGAATACGAGGCATCTGCTCCGCTCCCACGCAAGCAGCACCCCGGACAGGACTTCGCGAAGCTGCGCGACGTCGGCACCACGGCGTGGGACGTGAGCCCCGAAGGCGTTATGGACCTTTACGGGAATGCTTTCGAGTGGGTTAGGAGGCCATCGCGGCCCTATGACTACGCGACCTCTTGCGACGCTCCGGCAGTGACGGAGGCAGACTACTATCGAGGTCCGCCTGTCTCAGCGAACAGCACTGTCGTCCGGGTCAACGTCGGCCCTGCCAGCACCCTCAACGTTATTTGGTTTGAGTGGGACGTGATTGCAACGCAAGGCCCGGCCTATGGCCCTATCGGCGCTTTCCAGCTTTGGGGCGCGTACGACCCCACCCCGGTCCCCTACTATCGCGACGGTTTTCGATGTGTGTTCCCGAAGGAGGCGCCGTGAGGACAGTTATTGAAATTTTGGCATTAGCGATCGTTGGCGGATGAAGCAGCGAGGGCTCGACCGCAGACGCTGGCGTGCAGGAACCGGCTTGCAGAGTCTCGGTCGCCGAGTCCGGCGGCGCGACGTGCGCTTCCAAGTCGTGCGGTGTCGAGATCGGGATCGGTTCCGCGGGCTCGGGGTACAAGGTGTGCACGCAGCGATGCGTCGTGGGCGGCGCGAAGGTTTGTGCGTCGGACGAGACGTGCTTTAGCGATACAGGGGTCGCCGACGAAGGCTTTTGCACCCTGAAATGCCAGAGCGGGAGCTCCAAGGGCCCGTTGACGTGCCGTGGCTCGGATGCTTGTTACTGATATGTAACCGCGAGTGCGCCACGGACGTTCGCGAGGCCGCTGCATTCTTTGGCTCTGGCGGCGTCTGTTACCTCGTCCACCGCGCTTTAGCGCCGTAGAGCGGCGCCTTCCCCTGCCCGTCCCAATACGTCCCGAGTGGCCGTCACCCTCTGCATAATCCTACTCGCGGCTTCGCGGGGTCGCCCGCGCGGTGCGGCGCGAAGGAGATGAAACGTCATGTTGCAGATTCAAGAGGTCGCGGTCGATATGGTGCGTGGGCTGCGGGCCCCCCTGGTTTTGATCGACGGGGCAGATAGAGACCTGGGGCGGCAAGTGCGGCGCGCGGCGGCGAGCGTGGTGCTCAATATGGGCGAAGGCTCGGGAAGCAGCGGGGGCACACGGCGGGAGCGGTATCGGTCGGCGCTCGGTTCGCTGCGGCAAGCGGAGGCGGCGCTCACCGTCGCGGTGGCGTTTGGGTACATCGCGGAGGCGGATGTTGCATCGTGTGCGGCGCGGGTCGCGGCGGGGCGTCGGAAGCTGGCGCTCGGGGCCGTCGCGGGAGGGCGCGGCGCCCTCGGGGCGGGGGGAGGAGCGCGAGGCGGGGAGAGTTGGAGAGGAGCGGGGGGCGAGGAGCGCGAGGCGGCGGCGGGGAGCGTGTTTTGTGCGGCTTCAATAAGCCCAGGTTATGCGCGCGTTCGACTCGCCGATCGGCGGCAGTCGCGAAAGTCGCGAAAAGCCACTATACGCCTCGGCACAATCCCCCCTTCCCCTCCCCCACCTGTCCGATAAGCTCCGTCCATGAGCGAGCCCTATCGCGCCGACCCCGAACAAGATCCCGAGCTCTCGAAGCTCGCCGCGCAGGGATATGCGCGGCGGAACGAAGAAGGCGCGGCGAAGCGCGAGGAGGAGCGCGTCGCGGAGGCCCACCACTTGAACGCGGCGCTCGGGGAGTTTCTCGGCTCGTCGAAGAGCAACGCCCCGCTCGTCGCCGCCGGGCTCGGCGGATTGGGCATCTTGCTCGCGGTGCTCGTCGGCGGATGGACGCAGGCCCTCGGTGTCATCGGCGCGTTCGTCGCGTTCATCTCCCTGTTCGCCTGGAATCTGATGTTGCCCAAGGTCTCGCCCGAAGAGATCGCTCGCGAGCGCGCGTGGAGCGCCTCGTTCCCGTTCATTTTGGAGGGCTATTTCGAGGTGCTCTCGCGGCCGCCAAGTGCGGCGCGCTCCCTCGTCTACGAGCTACGGTGGAGAGACGGCATTACCCCGCCCTCCATTACCGTGCTCGAAGGCGTCTTCGCGGTCGCCGATCCCGGCGCCTGCGTGGAGCGCATCGACGAGGAAGGCGCGCGTGTTCGCAGCGGCGTCATCTCCGGCGACACGGGCACCCGCGTGAACCGGCAGCCGGTGTACCGCAACCACAAGATTCCTCCGCACGTTCACGACGTCGTCGAAAAGGCGCTCGTCCCGCTCGCCAAAAGCCACCCGATCGTGAGCGCGACGATAAACGGGTAATCGCGGCGACGCGAAAGCGCGCCGCGCTCGGAGCTCGCTCGTGCCAAATGCACCGTTTGCCCTTCGAACTCCGTTAGCAGCCCCATGAGCGAGCGGAATCGCCCCGATCCGAACCCAGGCCCCGATCTCGCGAAGCTCTCCGCGCAGGGTTACGCGCGGCGGAAGAACGAGGGCGAGAGCGCGAAGGTGGTCGCGGAGAAGCGCGCCGAGGAATCCGAGAACGTGAACCGGGCGCTCGCGATCTACCTGAATTCATCGCGTAACAAGGCCCCGCTCGTGCTGATGGCGATCGGCATCGTGGCCATTCCGGTCGCGCTGCTCACCGTCCGGTGGCTCGCGCCCCTCTGCGCCTGCATCGCGTCCCTAGGCTTCTTCGTTTGGTACCAATCATGGCCGCGCGCCACCGACGACGAGGTGTCGCGCGAGCTCGCGTGGACCTCGTCGTTTCCGTTCGAGCTCACGGGCTACTTCGACGTGCTCGCGCTCACGCCCTCGTCGTCGCGCCAGCTCGTCTACGAGGTCCGCTGGAGAGAGGGGAAAACCGCGCCCACCTTCGATTTCCTCGAAGGCCTCTTCGCGCTCGCCGATCCGGGCGCGCAGGTGGAGCGGGTCGACGAGCGCGGCGCGCGTATTCGCAGCAGCTTCCTCGACGGCAACACCGGAATCTTCGTACGCAAGCGCTTCGTGTACCGCAACCACAAGCTCGCCGAGAATGTGCACGCGATCGTCGAGAAGGCGCTCGTGCCACTCGACCAAAACCACGCCATCGAGAGCGTCGTGATCGACGCGTGAGAGGTGTGTGAGC